>PYGV01000493.1 GCA_003022385.1 filamentous cyanobacterium CCP3
AACCCACCCTACAGATAATGGAGAGCGCCGAATTTTCCTCACAGAAATGTTGATGCGGAATCATCGGTGAGCTGTATGCCAATCCTGCGCCTGCTGCTGAATGGCCTCTAGTTCCTCCTCCTCCATGCGGTCTAGGTTCTTCAAAATGAAGCTCATGCGGCCCTGGGTTTGGAGCTTATCGCGGTGGCGGTGCAAAAAATCCCAGTAGAAGAAATTAAACGGGCAGGCATCTTCGCCCGTGCGGGCTTTATGGCTGTAGCGGCAGCCTTTGCAGTAGTCGCTCATTTTGTTCACGTAGTTGGCCGACGAGGCGTAGGGCTTAGAGGCTAGCCGCCCGCCGTCGGCAAATAGGCCCATGCCAATCACGTTGGTCTGCATCACCCAGTCGTAGGCATCGATGAACGCGGCGTGGAACCAGTTCTCAACCTCCTGCGGCACGAAGCCAGCAATCAGCGAAAAGTTGCTGAGAATCATCAGCCGCTGAATGTGGTGGGCGTAGCCCGTGCGCTGAATCTGGTCAATCACCTGGTGTAGGCAGTTCATCTCGGTTTCGCCCGTCCAGAAAAACTCGGGCAGCGGCTGCTGGTGGTCGAACCAGTTGCGATCGCTGTAGTCGGGTTCAAAGTGGCTGTAGAGACCGCGCATGTACTCGCGCCAGCCCATCACCTGACGAATGAAGCCCTCCACGCTGTTGAGGGGCAGGTCGCGATCGGCAAAGGCCTGCTCCACACGTTCCACCACTTCTAGCGGGTGCAGCAGACCCAGGTTCAGGTAGGGCGACAGCAGCGCGTGCCACATGGTTTCTTCCCCCGCCACCATGGCATCCTGGTAGGGGCCAAAGGTCTCAAGGCGATCGGTAATGAACACCTCCAGCACCTCCAGCGCCTGCTCGCGGGTGACGGCCCAGCGAAAGGGAGTGGCCTGGCCGAAGGTAGGGATGGAGAGCGTCTCCACTTTGTCGATCACCGCCTGGGTGGTGGCGTCGGGCTCAAACCAGTGGGGAGTCGGGGTATCGAGCTTGCCCTTGGGCGGCTTGCGGTTGTCTTTGTCGAAGTTCCACTGGCCGCCGACGGGCTGGTCGCCCTCCATCAACACAGCAAAGCGTTTGCGCCCTTCGCGGTAAAAGCTCTCCATCAGTAGGCCTTTGCGCTGGTTGGCCCAAGCGTTGAAGTCGTCGGTGTTCCATAAAAAGAGGTTGTTGTCGAGCCGGGTGAGGTCGCAGGGCAGCTCCAGCCCGTCTAACCAAGCGGTGAAGGGATGGTCGACCGGCTCCATCAGCCGCAGCTCGGTAATGCCCTCAGCTTTGAGCCAGTCGCGCAGGGCGGTTTCGGTGTCGTCGGTAATGCTGTAGGTAACCGGCCACCCGGCGTCTTTTAGCTCGTCGGCAAAGTGGCGCATGGCCGACCACACCAGCACCAGCTTTTGCCTGTGGTACCAGCGCTCCTGGGCAAAGGCTAGCGACTCTACCAAAAGAACCGGAACTTTGTCTGGGCAGCTCGCCAGGGCCGCCTGGTCTGACCAGAGCTGATTGCCGAGTACCCAAACTCCAATGGTCATTGCCCCTTCCCCTGTGCTGTCAGTTTGTCTTCATTGTTGCGTAGGTCAAGGCAGAGTGGGAGGAAAGACCGATACCGCAAAACGGGGGGTAGATACTGTGGGAAAATTTTGTCTACTGCCACGGCTGCCCTAGGGCGCGTCATCAATTGTGGCCAAAAGCTCGGGGTATCAAGCTTTGCCACGCCCGACCCAAAAGACAAGCTAGGGGCTGTAACCCTTGATTCTTGAACGTTTAGCAACTAATTGACGACAGCCCCTAGACCCATGACCCGCGATCTGCGCCACGAGCCGTTTCAAAATCGCCGTCTTTCTGCCCCGACTGAGCCATCGGCTCTGCCGCCTGCTACCTACTGGCAACAGGCTCCGACGCCAGGGGATGACCCTGTGCTGCGGGCAACGCAGTATTTGAGCCTGCTGCGCGATCTGGCTGTACAGCCCGGCTGGATTAGCCTCGACCACATCGCCGACCCGCCAGGGGCTGCCCTGATCTGGATTGGTGACCACATTCACGCGGTCAACCAGCAGCTCAACGCCATTTTGAACGATCTGCTGGCCTGCTTTGTGGTCAGCCAGCGGTCTGAAATCCAGATTTTTGCTGCCCCCATTGCTCCCCAGACAGGGGTAGATGGGTTTTGCAGCGATCGCAGCCCCACCACCCTGATGGTCGACCCTGGCCGCATTGTGCCCGCCGACTGGCCAGGGCTGGTGGCCCACGAGCTGGCCCACGGCGTTGCGGGGGCCAGCGGACATGGGGATGAGTTCGCTGGGGCGATCGCCCATCTCTGCCTGGCCCAAGACCTGCCCGTGCCCGCCCCCAACTTAGAT
>PYGV01000165.1 GCA_003022385.1 filamentous cyanobacterium CCP3
CCCGGAAACCGATCTTCTTCAATGGTTGGTACGGCGGCTGGAAAAAGCGTGTCAAAATCCAGGTCGGCCACGTTGGCCAGCAAGGCCTGCAGCTTCATGCGCTGAATGTAGGGCCAGCCGCCGCTGACTTCGATATCTCTGAGCAAGGCATAGAGGTGCTGGCGATTGTCGGGCAGAGCATCGCGAAAGAGCGTTTCACAAATGTCTCGGTGCTGCTGCTCTAACAGCCGCAGCAGCGCCAACAGCTTGAGACTATGGCCCTGGCGAGCTACAGCGGCTTGATCGATCGATTGTGAGAGGGCTTTGAGGTCTTCTGGCAGACTTTCAGGGCGATCGCCAGGCGGGTAGTCGGTCATGGGGCTAGGCCAAACATCTGTTAAATAGCTTAATGTTAGCCGCCCGGCTGCCAAAGCCGCGTCAGATTTTTGTAAAGCCTGCCCCAGCTAGACTCTAGGCCTCAGGCGATCGCTTTTTGGCTTGTCTGAGTTGCCGGTTTCAAATCTTAGGAAAGAGGCGCAGAGCCATGTAGAATGCTTACTTGAGGCTTTACTCGGCTGAGGGCAGGCCCAGCATTGTTGCCGGACTTCAGGAGCAAATTACTCCCGCCGCTCGCAATGGTCATTGGCGCAGCCTCTTCGGAGGAGTTAGACCAGCCCCCAGGGGCGATCGCGCCAGGGCTATTCTGGCCAGCGTCATAAGCCCAGAGCCAACGGCTGTCGCATTATTTGAGTAGTTTGACAGCGCCTTTTACATACTAATTTTTGAGGTAGACCATGAGGTATCGCGCCCTCTTAGTTGCATTCTTGGCCATCTGCCTGAGTGTACTGACAGCCTGTAGCGAAGCGCCCAGTGCCAGCAGTAGTGTGCCCCTGACCTACGACGAAATCCGCAATACGGGCCTGGCCAACAAGTGCCCACAGCTTTCTGAAATGACCCGGGGCAGCATTGCCCTCGAAGATGGCAAAACCTATCAGCTGGTAGGCATGTGCATTGAGCCCACGGCTTACTTTGTGAAAGGAGAAGCCTCGAAGCGCCAGGATGCCACCTACATTCCCGGCAAGGTGCTGACCCGCTACACCTCCAGCCTGGACCAGGTGCGCGGCGACTTGACCCTCAAGTCTGACGGCAGCCTGCTCTTCTCCGAAACCGGCGGTATGGACTTCCAGGCAATTACCGTACAGCTGCCCGGCGGTCAGCAAGAGCCTTTTCTGTTTACGGTTAAAGGGCTGGTTGCCCAATCGCAGCCCGGTCAAAACGCTTTGACCACCTCCACCGACTTTGAGGGCGACTATAAAGTGCCCTCCTACCGCACCTCTAACTTCCTTGACCCCAAAGGTCGCGGTTTGGCCACCGGTTACGACACCGCCGTAGCGCTGCCCGCCAGCGGCGACAGCGAAGAATACGTCAAAGAGAACACCAAAGCCTTTGACATTGGCCAGGGCCATATTTCTCTGCGGGTATCTAAAATTGACGGTAACTCAGGCGAAATTGGCGGCACCTTTGAGGCCGAGCAGCCCTCTGATACCGACATGGGTACGGCTGAACCCGTAGACATCAAGGTGCAGGGTGTCTTCTACGCTCGCCTGGAAGAAGCCTAGACCCGGCTTGATTTATCCCCCAAGGCCTGAACGTTGGGGGTGAACTCGGGAAGGAGCCTGGCTCCTTCCTTTTTTGTCGGCTGGCCCTCTCGGTGGGTTAACGTTTCTCTATTCTGGAGATGCGGCGGGGTGGAGTCTGACGTCATCTCGGCTTTAAAGCCGCCGAGTGCGCCCTGCAGGCCTATGGCCAGACTTAACGCGACCAAGCCCAATATCCAAACTGGGACTGTCCAGTCGTACCGCTGGCTCAACTTTAGGGCCAATATCAGCAATTCCCGGTCTACACTAGGCTAGCCACGGCTATTCGTACTGTGTGGGAGTAAACGAGCAATGAAACGGCGAAGACTACTGGGTTATGCAGGGGCCGGATTAGGCGTCACCCTGGGACTGGGCGTGCTCAACCCGACCCAGGCCCAGAGTGCAGGTGTTACCATCCGCAGCCTGGGCCATACGGCTTTTCTCTTTACCGGCGGCGGGCGGCGTATTTTGGTCAACCCCTTCCGCAGTATTGGGTGTACCGAGGGGCTGCCCTCTCCGGCGGTACCCGCCGACATCGTTATGATCAGCAGCCGTCTGTTTGATGAGGGCTATTTGAACGATCTGCCCGGCGAACCCCGGGTGCTGACCGACCCCGGCGTTTACGACTTCAACGACCTGCGCGTTCAGGGCATTTTAACGCCCCACGATCGCCAGGGCGGCCGCCGCTTTGGCAACAACACCGTGTGGAAGTGGACCCAGGGCGGCGTCACCATCGTGCACATGGGCGGTGCCGCTGCGCCGTTGGGGGTAGAGGAGCAAATTTTGCTGGGTCGCCCCGATGTCATGCTGGTGCCCGTCGGTGGCGGCCCGAAAGCCTACACGGCCGCCGAGGCAGTGCAGGCGTTGCAGGTGCTGAAGCCCAAGATCGTGATTCCCACTCACTACTCGACCACCGCTGCGGGTGACAGCTGCGAACTGGCTCCGGTCGATGAGTTTTTGAGCCTGATGCAGGGCACCCCGGTCACCCGCGCCAGCAGCGGTTCTCTGGGGGTACGGCCCAACGACCTTCCCAGCCAGGGCATGCGCATTCAGGTGTATCAGTACCCCAGGGCCTAGCGAGAGGCCGGGTTTCTGCGCAGAGTGGCAATATCCTTTAGCATCCAAGTAAGAAACCCGGCTTTTTGCCCCACCTAACCCAGGGCTGAGTCTCTGGACTATTCCCCCTTTAACCGCCATGACCACCTCCTACGCCCATCGTCGTCAGCGTGTAATGGACCTAATTGGCAGCGGAACGGCCGTCTTTGCCAGCGCCCCTCCAGCGGTGATGCACAACGATGTCGACTACCCCTTTCGCCAAGACAGCAATTTCTACTACCTGACGGGCTTTAACGAGCCAGGGGCGGTGGCGGTGCTGGCCCCCCACCACGACGAGCACAAGTTTGTGCTGTTTGTGCGGCCCAAAGATCCCGAAAAAGAAACCTGGTCGGGCTACCGGGTGGGGGTAGAAAAAGCGAAGGAGCAGTTTGGGGCCGATGAGGTTTACCCAATCGCCGAGCTGGACGAGCACCTGCCCAAGTACCTGGAAAAGGCCGATCGCCTCTACTACCGCTTTGGCCACGATGAAGCACTGAATCAGCGAATTTTGCGCCACTGGCAAAGGCTGCTGGCCACCTACTACAAACGCGGCACCGGCCCCGTGGCAATCGAAGACGCCACGCTGATGATGCAGACCCTGCGGCGGGTGAAGTCGGAGGAGGAACTGGAGCGGCTGCGTAAGGCGATCGCGATCGCCGCCAAGGCCCACAACCACGCCCTTGAAATTACTCGCCCTGGCCGCTACGAGTACGAAATTCAGGCCGAGATGGAGCACATCTTTCGCCTGGAGGGGGCGATGGGGCCAGCCTACACCTCGATTGTGGCCTCAGGGGCCAACGCCTGCATTCTGCACTACGTCGAGAACAACTGCCAGATGCACGAGGGCGATCTGCTGCTGATCGACGCGGGCTGCGCCTACGACTACTACAACGCCGACATTACCCGCACCTTTCCGGTGGGGGGGCGCTTTAGCGATGAGCAGCGGATTTTGTACGAACTGGTGCTGGAGGCGCAGCTGCGGGCGATCGCCGCCGTCAAGCCCGGTGCCCCCTTCAACGAATTTCATGATGCCGCCACCCGGACTATCACCGAAGGCTTAGTGGACCTGGGACTGCTGGCGGGCGCCGTAGATACCCTGATTGAGGAGAAAAAGCACAAGGCCTTCTTTATGCACGGCACCGGTCATTTTTTGGGCCTGGATGTGCACGACGCGGGCATTTTGCGTAACCCCGACAAAACCTGGAAGCCTTTTGATGTGGGCAACGTAGTCACCGTTGAGCCGGGCATCTATATTTCTCCCACCTACGCACCCGCTGAGGGACAGCCCCAAATCGACGATCGCTGGCGGGGCATCGGCATTCGCATCGAAGACGATGTGCTGGTGACTGCCAGCGGCTGCGAGGTGCTTACCGCAGCGGTGCCCAAGGCCTTAGAAGACATGGAGCGATCGTCATGATTGGCAGTCAATCGTCGGCAAAGACCCTGTTTCTGCTGGCCTCTATGGTGGGCTGGCTGACCGTGGGCGCCGCCCTGATGTACCTCTTCCCTGCCGTGGCCGACGCGCTGGTGGGCAGCGAGCTGACTCACCTCTGGATGACCAACCTCAGCCGCAGTGGCTACAACCCTGCCCTGGGCTGGGTGGGCGGCGGCATAGCCCTGCTATTAACCGGGGTAGGTAACTGGGTCTGGTACCAGTACTTCGACGGTAAAGTTCAGTAGGTCGCGGAGTCAGAAAAAAACACAGCGATCGCTCAAAAGAGTTCCATGCTCTGGTACTATAAAAAATTGCGAATGCAGCACGGGCGATTAGCTCAGTTGGTAGAGCGCCTGCCTTACAAGCAGGATGTCACTGGTTCGAGTCCAGTATCGCCCATAGGTTTTTGTACGTTCGCACGCTAAGTGTCGCGATTTGCAGATTAGTGTCGTTTTCCGCACAGTTAGGCCGCTGTGGGCCCAAGACGATGAAACTCTGCTCCAAAGTACTATGCAGGTATGCCCTCAGTGGGGCAACTCTAGCTGAAAGCAGGTGCCCTGACCAAGTTCGCTGCTGACGTAGATATCGCCGCCGTGGGCCTGCGCAATTTGCTGAGCAATGGCCAGCCCCAGCCCCAGCCCACCGGTTGCCCTGGTGCGGTGCTTGTCGACCCGGTAAAACCGCTCAAAAATGTGGGGCAAATCCGCAGCTGGAATGCCGATGCCGTTATCTGCGATCGCAATCCAGGCGCTGCGAGCCCCTCTGGCCAGGCTGACCTTGACCCAACCGCCCGCGGGGGTATATTTGCAGGCATTGGACAGCAAGTTGGCGATCGCCTGCCGCAGCAGGTCTGGCTCTGCTTTCACCCAAACCGGGGCATCGGGAAGCGTGGCGAACAGGGTGATAGGCTGGGCCGCTGTCTGAACTGGGTCAGACTCGATCAGGTCTTTAAGCAACGATTTCAGCTCCACATCCCGGAGTGTTTGCGCATCTAGCGTGTCGCTGTGTCGGGCCAGCAGCAGCAGCTGGCTGACCAGTCTGTTCATGGCGTGGGTGGCAGCAACGATTTTTTCCAGGCGCTGGTGTTTTTCGGAGGTGCGATCGCCCGGTGCCAGCAGCCCCACCTGGGCATTGCTCAAAACCGCTGCTAGCGGGGTGCGCAGTTCGTGGGACGCATCTGCCGTAAACCGCTGAAGCTGCTGGTAGGATTTGCGAACGGGCCGCATCGCCAGACCACTTAAGCCCCAGCCCACGATGCCGATCACCCCCAGGGTAATGGGTACGGTGATGGCAAAGCCCAGGAGCGACTGGCGCAGGCTTTCCTGCACTGGAGTCATCGGGGTGGCCATCTGTAGATAGCCAATCACCTGGTCTCGGTAGTGAACCGGCAGGGTAATTTGGCGCACCTGGGGAGGCCCAGGGGTGGCCCCAGCGGTGAAAAATAAGGGGTAATGGCTAAGGTCGTTGTGCGATCGCAGGGTTTGAAACTCTGGTGTGGCGTCGAGCTGCTCCGGGGGTAAAGGGCCAAAAAACTGACTCAGCTGGCCGGTCGGCTTGTACCAGCGGGCGTAGACAATTTGGGTATCGGAGGGGGGAGGAGTATTCCCTAGCAAGGGGGCATTGTCTAGGTTAACCGGCTCAAAATCGGTATCTGTTTCATCGTATTCAATGCTGGCGGCGATGACTCGAGCCTTTTTGTAGAGCAGTCGATCGATGGCCTCCAGCTGATAGGCTACTCGCTGGTAGTACATGACTCCTGCGAACAGCAGCAGAATGCTGCCCATCGAGAAGGTGAACCACCAGGTCAGGTTGCGACGGCTGTGGGCAAACATCGGAGGCGAGCTTAAGGAGCAGGGCAGAGGCGATAACCCATGCCGTAGACAGTCTCAACCCAGTCAGCGGCATTTAAGGCACTGAGCCGCTGGCGCAATCGACGTACCAGGGTCGTAATGGCGTTGCTTTCAGGCTCATCGCCCCAGGCCCATAGGGCCTGCTCGATCTGGTCGCGCGATAGCACCTGACGGGGGTGGCGCAGCAGATACTCTAGCAGTTGAAATTCGCGGCTGGAGAGTTCTACAGCTTCACCGCTGCGTTCTACGGTCAGGCTGCTTAGGTGCAGGGTGAGGTCGGCCAGGCTGAGGGTTTCTCCGCCGTAGGTGGGCGATCGCCGACCCAGGGCGCGCACTCGGGCCAGTAGCTCGATTAAGTCGGTGGGTTTCACCAGGTAGTCATCAGCCCCGGCATCTAGACCGGCCACTTTATCAAGGGTATTGTCCCTGGCGGTGAGCATCAGTACGGGGGCGGTTTTGCCCGAGGCACGATACTGCTGGCACAGGCTGAGGCCGCTCACGCGGGGTAACATCCAGTCCAAAATCAGCAGGTCGTAGTCGCGCTGGGCGATCATTCCCTGGGCGATCGCCCCATCCTGCAGGCCATCAACGATGTGTCCCGCCTGGGAAAGAACGGTTTGCAGGGGCTCTAGCTGTTCTGGATCATCCTCTACCAGCAATATTCGCATTGCACCGATTCATTTGAGCCTGTCTGATCAACGTCAACCGTACAACCCTTACACAAATGGCAACGTCTGCCCTGGGTTAGATTACTACTCATCACGGCCAGGCCGACCCGTGCTGCCCTTGGCCGACCCGTTGTTGTCACCTTCTTGTCATATTTGCGTTTAATCCTGAAGAGACAGGTTCCTTCTCAGGAGAGGTCTATGAACTGGCAGGCTGTCTTGCACTGGCTCTACGTGGTTGGTATGGCCATGGGCGCGCTCCACTTTTGGGGGCTTAGCCGCAACCCCAAAGGGGTGCCTCAGTATGAGTATTTAGTCGCTATTTTCATCCCCATTTGGTCGGGGCTAGCCTACATGGCCATGGCCCTGGAGCAGGGTAAAGTAGAAGCGGCTGGACAGCTCGCTCACTATGCTCGCTATCTAGATTGGATTGTGACCACCCCGCTACTGCTGCTGGCCCTGGCCTGGACAGCGATGCAGTTTATGCACCGCAAGGATTGGACTCTGATCGGCGCGCTAATGGGGACTCAGGTGGTGGTGGTGGCAACGGGGCTGATTGCCGATCTGTCTGAGCGCACTGAGGTTCGATACCTGTGGTACTTCTGTGGGGTCGCCGCGTTCTTAGTGGTGCTGTGGGGCATCTGGAACCCTTTAAGGGCAAAAACCCGCCCCCAGGGGCAGGCCTTGTCTGACCTGTACGACAAACTGCTGATTTACTTTACGGTGCTGTGGGTTGGCTACCCCATTGTGTGGATTCTTGGCCCCTCGGGGATTGGGGTGTTTAACCAGACCATCGATACCTTGCTGTTTTGCGTTCTGCCCTTTTTCTCTAAGGTGGGCTTTAGCTTTTTGGACCTGCACGGGTTGCGATCGCTCCAGGCGCCAGGCGCCGCCACCGACACCGATCAAGCTGTGCGTTCGACCTTTAGCCTTTGGGGGATTCCCATTGAGCTGGGGCAATCTCGCCGCAGAACCCCACGTTTCTTGTTCAGAAATTCCCGCTAGAACCTTGCACCTTATACCTTGCACCCAATACTCCTCTCCCCTGTCACTTTCTAGTCATATTTGGCGGGGAGGCTGAAGGAAAGGGGATTTGAGGTAGTCAATGAGAAGTTTATTGATGCGGAGCCCGATCGCGATCGCCGCCGCCTGGATTGGGGCTTACATCTTGATTGTGCTGTCGCCGCTGGTGATTTTGCTGCTGCATCCGGCTCCGACAGGACGGGGGTTCTGGCTCGACTTTTCGGTGGCGCTGGGCTTTATCGGGCTGGCGATGATGGTGCTGCAATTTGCGCTGACGGCGCGCATTCGCACCATTGAGGCGGCCTATGGCATCGACATTATTTTGCAGTTCCACCGCTACACCTCCATCGTGGCGTTTCTGCTGATTTTGGTGCACCCGATTATTCTGTTTGTCAACGATCCCGAAACGCTGCAGCTGCTGAATTTTTTTGAGGCCCCCTGGCGGGCGCGGGCGGCGGTGATTGCGACCCTGGCGCTGATGCTGCTGATCGTGACGGCGATCTGGCGAGAGAAACTGCGTATCCCCTACGAACCGTGGCGGCTTTGGCACGGCATATTTGCGGTGACGGCGGTGGGTCTGGGGCTGGCCCACGCCTTTGGGGTGGGTACCTACCTGAGCCTATTCTGGAAGGGAGTGCTTTGGGCGCTGTTTGGGGCGATCGCGCTGTGGCTGCTGATCTTTGTGCGTCTGGTCAAGCCCTGGCAGATGACCCAGCATCCCTACCTGGTGGAGGAAGTGCTGCCGGAACAAGGCCATGTGTGGACTCTGGTGCTGCGGCCTAGAGGACACCAGGGGCTGAGCTTCCAGCCGGGGCAGTTTGCCTGGATCACGTTGAGGATCTCTCCCTTTCGCATGCGGGAACACCCGTTTTCTATAGCCTCCAGCGCAGAAAAGCTCGATTGTCTGGAGTTTGGCATTAAGTCCGTCGGCGATTTTACCAGCCGCATCAAAGATGTGGAACCCGGTACTGTCGCCTATCTAGATGGCCCCTATGGGGTCTTCACGATCGATCGCTACTGGGATTCTGCTGGCTTTGTGATGATCGCCGGGGGCATCGGCATTACGCCGATTATGAGCATGCTGCGTACGGCCCGCGATCGCAAGGATGACCGCTCTTTTCTGCTCATCTACGCCAGCCGCGCCTGGCCAGACATCACCTACCGAGAAGACCTAGAAGCCCTCAAAGACAGACTAGACCTGACCATTGTGCACGTGTTGCGCAACGCCCCAGAGGATTGGCAGGGCGAAACGGGCTACGTCGATCAAGATCTGCTGGAACGCTACATTCCGGTCCATCGGGGCAGCCGCCACTACTTCATCTGTGCCGTGCCCAAAATGATGGATCAAGTCGAGCGCGCGCTCCACAATCTCGAAGTGCCGGTGGATCACGTTCACATGGAACACTACAACCTGGTCTAAAGAGAGATAGTCATGCGCTACAGCATCATGTTGCAACTGGTCACCACCATCAGCGTATTTTTTATCGCAGGCGCTGCCCTTTTCGCCTGGATTCAGAATCGCCAGACCGAGCCTATTCAATCGACCGACAACAGTCGCGGAGGACAGCTGTATCTCTCGGCTCGACCGCCTCACCCCGTCCTCTAGTCAACCGATGGTTCAAGCTCGGCTCGTACGGGTTCGCGTATGGTGTAGTGGGTTAACCGCTGAACCGCGGCTGGCGAAATGTCGAGTTCCTGGGCGATCAGGGTTGCAACCTCATCGAGGCGAGTCGTAAACAGTTCAATTTCCCGCCCGCGCACTGTCAGGTCAACCGGTTGTACCTTCACCTGAGTTATACCCTGAGTGCGGTCTACTCTAGCCTCAATGAGCTGGATGTCCAGATCCTCAGTGTAGGCCGGCAGGTTCGCCTGCAACTGCTGAATACTGTTTTCGCTTTGCTGCAGCATGCGCTGGGTCAATAGCGCTCCTGCCAACCAAAATCCCAGACCCACCGCAGGCAACAAAAGCCAGAACCTGACCCCCAGCATGCCCAACGGCTGTACCGACTGATGTACTGACATGGACAATTCTCCACTCTCACCCCACAGTAGCGACAGACGGTATTCCCGCAATCTAGCCGGGGAAAGACGTGCTTGGCTACGGCTCGCCAAACACCAGATTACAGAGGGGGTTTTACGCTTTGAAGTTATGTTTAATGTTTCGGGCCTGTCATCTTTGCGTCACATTTCACCGTCCCGATCAAAAGGGAACTGCGATCGGGTTGGACTCGGTTTCATGATGTTAAAAGACAACCGCGCAGAACCGCTGCTCGGTCTCCAACATTAGTCCATACTCCAGCCCTTCGGTGACGGCCTGGTATGAGGCTTCGATAATGTTGGTCGAAACGCCCAGGGTAGTCCAGCGCTGGGTACCGTTGCTCGACTCCACCAGCACCCGCGTTTTCGCCGCCGTGCCCGCGCCGCTGTCAATGATGCGCACCTTGTAGTCAGAGAGGTGAAAGTGCGCGATCGCCGGGTAGAAATTCAGCAGCGCCTTGCGCAGGGCGGTATCCAGCGCGGCAACGGGTCCATTGCCCTCGGCAGCGGCGAGGATCTCTTCCTCACCCACCATGACCTTGATCGTGGCCAGCGACTCACTGCTGTGCTCAGCCCCGTTGCCCTGGTGCTGGCAGTGGATATTAAACCCCTTGAGGTCGAAAAAGCGGGGGCGATCGCCCAAAGCTTCGCGCATCAGCAGCTCGAAGCTGGCCTCGGCGGCCTCAAACTGGTAGCCCTCGTGCTCCAGGGTTTTGAGCCGGGTGAGCAACTGGCGCGAGGCCGGGTTGTGGCGGTCTAGCTCCAGCCCAAAGCTGCGGGCCAGAGCCAGCACATTGCTCAGCCCCGCCTGTTCCGACACCACAATGCGGCGGCTGTTGCCCACGCTGGCCGGGTCGATGTGCTCGTAGGTTTTGGGCTCGCGCTCTACCGCGCTGACGTGAATACCGCCCTTGTGGGCAAAGGCAGAGCGGCCTACGTAGGGGGCGTGATCGTCGGGGGCCAGGTTGACCACTTCGCTGATAAAGCGGCTGGTTTCGGCCAGGGTTTCCAGCCCGGTGGGGGCAAGGCAGGGGTAGCCTAGCTTGAGCTGCAAGTTGGGAATCAGGGTGCAGAGGTTGGCGTTGCCGCAGCGCTCGCCGTAGCCGTTGATCGTGCCCTGCACCATGGTGGCCCCCGCTGCCACTGCCGCCATAGCGTTGGCCACCGCCGTGCCGCTGTCGTTGTGGGTGTGAATGCCAAGCTGGGGCCGGGGAGCCGGAAGCGACTGCAGCCAGGTGTGAACGGCGGCAACAATCTCACCCACCTGCTGGGGTAAGGTACCGCCGTTGGTGTCGCACAGCACCAGCCACTCGGCCCCGGCGTTCACTGCTGTTTCCAGGGTTTGAAGGGCGTGGCCTGGGTTCGCCCCATACCCGTCAAACCAGTGCTCGGCGTCGTAGATCACCCGACGACCCTGGCTGCGAAAGTAGCGAATGGTATCGTCGATCATAGCCAGGTTCTCGGCCAGGGTGGTTTGCAGGCCGGTGGTGACGTGCAAATCCCAGGATTTGCCAAACAGCGTGATCCACTCGGTGCCTGCCGCCAGCACCGGCTGCAGCATGGGCTCCTCGGCGGCGACTTTGCCGGGGCGGCGGGTGGAGCAAAAGGCGGTGATTTTGGCCTGGGTCAGGGGCGCTTCTTTCAGCTGCCAGAAGAACTGCACATCTTTGGGGTTCGCCCCCGGCCAGCCGCCTTCGATAAAGGGCACCCCCAGGGCATCGAGCCGCCGCGCGATTCGCAGCTTGTCTTCGATAGAAAGAGCCAGCCCCTCCCGCTGAGCCCCGTCGCGCAGGGTGGTGTCATAGATGTGAATGGGGGGGCGCTGCTCAGCCATAGCCACGGGTGACCTACCTGGTGCAAAGGATTCAGTTATCTAGCGTAAGGCCTGGGCCGGGGCTACTTGAGGGTCGGGGGGCGATCGCGT
>PYGV01000023.1 GCA_003022385.1 filamentous cyanobacterium CCP3
GAGCCGTGTGCGGTGAGAGTCGCAAGCACGGTTCTGAGGGGAGGGGGTGACAGCAATGTCACCTTCTTACCCGACTCTCAACTTACTCCGACTAAGGTGGGATGATCAGGGGATTTGAGGAGGGCCAACTCCTCAAATCCCCGCCTAGAATCATTCCCCGCAGTCTTACCTTGCCAGAAGTAGGCTACAAGTTCAACCGTATTGGCTAATCAATATTTAACGGACTCCTGACACCCCGGCCCCCTCGATTGAGCACATGGGTGTAGATCATCGTTGTCTTCACATCTTTGTGGCCCAATAACTCTTGCACCGTGCGAATGTCGTAGCCATCTTCGAGTAAATGAGTAGCAAAACTGTGGCGAAACGTATGGCACCCAATCCGCTTAGCAGTACCAGCGTCACGGACAGCTTGCTTTAGCGCTTTCTGCACACCACTCTCATGCAGATGGTGACGGCGAATAGCACCACTGCGAGGATCTCGTGAACGCCCTGTCGAAGGGAACACAAACTGCCAAATCCAGGCGCGATCGGCGTGGGGGTATTTGCGTTCTAGGGCAAAAGGCAGGTAGACCGAGCCATAGCCCTGGTCTAAATCCAATTGATGTAAGCGCTTTACTTTGCAAAGGTGCTCTTGCAAAGGCTCAATCAAACTGTCAGCCAGCATAGTCACCCGACTTTCGTTGCCCTTAGTGTCGCGCGCTACAATCTGGCGCTGGGCAAAATCAATGTCTTTGACTCGTAAACTTAGTCCTTCACTAAGACGCAAACCACTGCCATACAAAACTTTGATCACCAGCCCGTGAACTCCTGAAAGATTTTGCAGAATGGAGCGAACTTCGCTTTTCGTCAGCACTGTAGGCAGATAGTTTGAGCGTTTTGCCCGCACTGCATCCAATACCCCTAGGTCTTGATTAAGTACATTTCGATACAAAAACAGCAGGGCACTGAAAGCCTGATTCTGAGTTGAAGCCGATACATGCCCTTCCACAGCTAGATGGGTCAGAAATGCTTCGACCTCTGCCCCGCCCATATCTTTTGGATGCTGCTTGTTATGAAAGAGAATGTACCTGCGAATCCATCCGACATAACTTTGCTCAGTTCGATAGGAATAATGCTTTAAACGAATCGCGTCACGGACCTGGTCAAGCAGCTTTCGGGGTCGAGATTCCATAGCGAGGAGGGTAGATGTCAGTAGTATTAATGTACTAAATGCTACATCCCTAGCCCGCGCATTGACTATGAAGATTTGCTGAAGCTATCGGCATAACGCCCTTCAGCGAGACTATTATGCGGAACAACTTCTGATCAAACACCCATATATAGGCCATTATCACGACTTGATTCGGCATAACACCCGAATTCAGGTAGATAGCCCGCCAAAATTCTATATAACATCCAAATTTGGGCAGTTATGCGGACGACTTTCGGTATAACCACCCCTGGCGAGGGTGATATGTAACGTTGGTTCTGGCTAACTACCCTGCTGCAGGGTGTTAGCCAGAATTGAGAAAGGAAAGTCAGCATAAGCAGTAGTTAGACAGCTAATTCGTAACTCTTTCCAGTCTTTACTATCTAGTCTCAAAAAAATGAGGTGATATATGGTTTCTTTACGTCTTCAGGAATTCTTAGATGCGAAGGGTTTAACGATAGCTGAATTGTCTCAAATAACCGGCATTAGTGAAAATTTGTTACAGGCATACGTTCAAAATTCTATTGAGCTTAATACAGAGAATGCTGAAAATTTTAGAAAGATTGCTGCCAGGTTGAATGTTCCTGTTGCCAAATTGATTCGACCATCGCATAAACAAGCAGGGGTTAGTTTCAAGATCGTAGAAAAAGCTAAAAGTCAAGGATTAGATCTTACTGATCTTTCGGAGCGATCTAATACCCATCCATTGATTTTGGCAATTTATAGCACTCAGGTGCTACTGAAAGATAAATGGGCAGAAGCACAAACACAGGACAATATTCATCGTATTGCAACAGAATTAAACAGCACACCGCAAGAACTAGTAGTGGTTAAGGATCCTCCAATTACTCAACTACGAATGGGAGACTTTTTGCAGGAAAAGGGATTGTCATTAGAAGAACTGAGTCTACTTTCTAATATTCCAGTAGAAGCACTTGATCTTTTAGTCTCGCAGCCTTTTGATCTTACGAGCTTTAGAGATCTCGAAAGAGATTGGATTCTTTGGCCATCTTTTTGTTGTGAATATCTTTGGTGCTGTAGAAGTGAAAGATGGCTGTAGAAGTGAAAGACGATGTAATAGCTCACAAAAAAGAACAGCTTAAATTTTCCTTTAAAAGGAGAATCGTAGGGGTAGTTCTAGCAAGCTTAGGTGTGCTATCAGCTTCATTGTTTAGCTTTGTCGCTTTTCTTTCAGTCGGACTAGTTTTAATTCAAAATTACGACTTTAAATCTATTTCTGAAGCTGGGCTTTCTGGATTAATAGGATTCGCCTTACTTATATTCATTTATGTAGTGACTACTGTCCTTCCTGGTTTTATCGGATTTAGAGTATTTTCTGGCACTACTGTAGCAATCTGTGCTGCTTGTTTTGGATTTGTTAGCTATTTTGGTTTCTTATTACATTTAAAGGACTTAAGTAGCCCCTTTCTGCTTGTAGTCTTGGGAATATTAATTGGCTGGATAGGTGAGTTTATATCATCCGTTAGTATTGTTCTTGTCTACTCTTTTTGGAAATCAACCGGAGTTTTTCTATCAATATTTTTCTCTGGCCTTTCATCTGCATTTTTTGTGAAAGATATGTCGGTTAGGCAAGGAGTAACTAGCGTTGATATATTGCTCTCATTTACAGGTATTACGCTCAATTTGATATCAGTATTTATAATTTCTCGGAGGGCAATTAGAGAGGAAAAAGACTTTGCTTGGTTTCGTGAGCAGGCAATATTTTTATCAAGTTTTTGGAATATTTCATTCTATAAGCAAGACCTTACAGATCAAAGCCTTGACGACCTGGATCTTAGCCATGTTGATTTCCGAGAGGCAAAAATTCACCATACAAGTTTTAGAGGTGCTAGAAACCTTGAATTTGCTCGTCTCCAAGGAACTATCTTGGCAGATCTTAAAGTACGAAAATTACTGACTACATCAGAAGAGAGCGAACCTTCTGACAAGAACTTTAGTCATCTTAATTTAGTAGGCGCAAACCTAAGCAATTTAAATCTAGCAGGGACAGACTTTACAGGTGCAAATTTAGCAAATGTAGATTTTAGTAAATCGAACTTAGCTGGAGCTGATTTTACAAATGCCCAGCTTTTTAATACTAATTTTTCTGATGCCTGCTTAACTGAAGCTTGTATCTGTGATTGGGCTATAAATCATCAAACTCGCTTTGAAAATACGAAGTGTGATTGGGTCTACTTAAAAAGAGGGAAGTTTGGCCCATTAGAAAAAAAACCTGATTTTGGCGAATTTAAACCTGGCGAATTTGAAAAATGGATCAGGCAATTACAAGACACAATAGATATAATTTTGCGAGAACAACCAAATGTTCGAGCTTTGATTAGAGCCATTGAGAAGGTTGCATACAGTTCTGGAGGGCTTGATCCTTCACGATTTAGTATAGAAAGTAAAGGAGAAAATCTATATGTCGCAAGAGTAGGAACAGCTCCCGAAGCTGATAAGGCTGAACTTTCTAATACAATCATTGTCAATTACAACTCAATAAACGAGTTGATGATACAAGGGGAGAGTAACCGTTTATTTTTAAATCCTGGAGGAGGCTATATGGAAACTCAAAATCAGAATATCAGTGCCGGTGGAAACCTTGATATGTCTAGTGGAACAAGGGTTAACATTGAAGGGGATATTACAGGCTCTAGTATTACCCTTGGTGATCTGAATGGTCAAGTTTCTAACACTATTCAGTCTATTCGGGATATTGAAGGAGATAACCAGAATCTTGCAGAAATCCTTGGAGCTTTACAGTCAGCTATTAATAATGATCAGGCTTTATCTGAATCGCAAAAGCTTCAGGCTATGGAGGCAGTAGCAACTTTGGCAGAGGAATCACAAAAACCCAAAGAACAGAGGCTACCTAAAATTTGTTCAATGGCAATGAATGCACTTAAGGGCATAACTAGTACTCTCACAGATGCCAGTAAGTTAGCTGATCTGCTGAAAACTCATCTGCCAACCCTAATTAAGTTGTTGGGGCTATAAGTTTTAGGCGTTAAGTATGCGTAGATGTGGCTATCTAACAACCCCGCTGCACCGGAACGAAGTCAGGTTTTCAGCAAGATGCAAAAGTTATCTGCGTCCGGTGAGCGGGAACGTTATCTCGCTTCGATTTAACTGTGGGACGGTTCTTCAAGGCGACCTGTTTGTCTCTGGGCTTGCTGTAGCGAACCCATACCTGAGCACTACCCCTAGTGCTATAGTGGTGTCATGCCTGGTTCAGCTTCGTTTAGGATAGTTGTCGATACCAATGTCGTTTTTGAAGGTCTGACCAAGCAAGGCAGGGCTTCAGGCTTAATTGTTGATGCTTGGTTGGCTGGTCTGATGGTAGTTTGTGTCTCCAATGCGCTGGCCTATGAATATAGTGACGTGCTGTCTCGCAAGCTATCAGAGGAACGGTGGAGCAGAGTAAAGCCCGTGTTGGGGCAACTCCTGAGTATTGCTCAATACACCAACATTTATTTTTCGTGGCGACCGACTTCTCCAGACGCAGGGGACGATCTCGTGATCGATTGTGCGATGAATGCAGGTGCGATCGTGGTTACGTCTAATATTAGAGATTTCCAGAAGGCAAAAGAGTCGCTGGGGCTGCAAGTTTTAACCCCTGTGCAATTTGTAGAGGTATTAGCATCAGGAGGAAAATCATGAGCCGATTGACTTTACGATTGCCTGAGACCTTGCATCAACAGCTTGCTCAGCTTGCTGAAGGTGAGGGGGTGTCGCTAAATCAGTACATTGTCTATGCCTTGACCCGCCAAGCAGCCTTAGCTCCTGCAATTCAAGTCGTCCCTCAACCAGAAGTTGAGCAACAACAGCAGGCATTCCAGTCTTTGATAAAGCAGTTAGGGCAGGTTTCGTCTGCAGAGGTTGAGTCTGTTTTAGCGGCGCGTGAGCAAACTGAGCCGGAAGCAGATCTGAGTACAGAGGTCATTGCGCGCCTCAAGGAACAAGTTCAGACAGGCATGAATAAATCAGATCGGAGTTAGCGCCAGCCAGATAACAAGTCGCCACACTGGAACGGTGAAAAGTAGTTGGTGAGTAGCAAAGGTAGTCTGCGTCCGGTGGGCTTGGTCGTTATGCAGCTTCAGCTTTTGGCAAAGACACAATCTAGAATTTACTGAGGCACGGCGTCGCTCTGATAATATGGGGCGTAGAACGATCGCGCTTCAATTAAATAATCGTGCAGCTCAGCTTCAAACGTTCATAAATCCACCATCAACAACGAGATCTGCGGCTGTTATGTAAGATGACTCATTGCTAGCAAGGAAAACGACACCAGCAGCAATCTCCTCTGGTTTTCCGAATCGCCCTAATGGAGCAGATTGCTTCACATAGTCACCAAAACTGTTGAGTGCTTCTGGTGATAGCCCCATTCTGCTATGAAAATTTGTAGGTACAAAGCCAGGACTGATCGCATTAACCCGTATCTGGCGGGATGCTAGTTCGGCTGCCAACGTTCGAGCCAACGATCGCACCGCCGCTTTTGTGGCAAAGTACACACTTCCCATGTCCGCCCCCTTCTCATTAACGGCTGATGCATTCAAAATAACGCTTGCCCCTTCATTCAAGAGTTCAGCAAGTTTCTGCACCGTGAAGAAAACACCTTTGACATTAACATTAAATTGGTCATCATAGAATGCTTCATCAATAGTAGCCAGGGGTGCAAACAACCCGACACCGGCATTGGCAAACAGAATATCCAGCCCACCAAATTCTGCTTTTACCTGTGCTGCCAGTGATTCTAGGTCAGGTAGAGAGCGAACATCAGCTTTAACTGGAATCACCGCTTCACTTAGTTCTTTCGCAGCAGCTTGCAAACGCTCGTCATTCTGTCCAGTAATGATGACTTGTGCTCCTTCTGTAACAAACTGCTTGGCAGTTTCAAATCCAATTCCAGTGGTGCCTCCAGTGATAACGGCTGTTTTGTTCGTTAATCGTGCCATGATGATTCCTCTCTTGTTAATGGCGATAAACTTAAACCAATTGGTATAAATTAAAGCAAAAAAATTAGGTGGTTTTGAACAATGCTAGTGTTGCTTCTACAGTGCTGCATAAAAGCGTTTCATCTTCCAAGACTCGACCAATTAATGCCATGCCTTGTGTTGTACAAAGCAATAGACGCGCTAGGTTGCGGGAACTAACAGTTGTGTTGATCTCGCCTGCTTTTTGAGCGCGGTCGATCGCAATACAAAAGGCATCTTCCATTGCCTGGAGGTGGTAGCGCAAAATCGATGCAACTTCCACCTCATCCGTATCAAAATCAGCAATGTTAGTACCTAACATACAGCCTTGACTTCCGGGCAACGAATGTCGTTGCTGCAAGTCTTGGAGAACTTGCTCCAGGTTTTCCAAGGGCGAACCCGGATCTAAAAGCTGATCTCGAATGGACTTCACCGCTGTCTGAGCATAGTGGTCTAATGCCTTGAGGAAGAGCGATCGCTTGTTTCCAAACGTATCATAGAGACTCTTTTTACCGATTCCCATATGTTCAAGCAGTTCAGCGAGGCTGGCTGCCTCGTATCCTCGCGCCCAGAACACTTCCATTGCCCCTGCCAGGGCAATTTCAGGATCGAATTGTTTCTCAGGTCCTCTGCTCATGGTGGTATAGTAGCATTACTTATACCAAATGGTCAAAGTTTTTGAGGACAACCTATGACAAACCTTGAAATTATTCAGGAACTGTATCGAGCGTTCCGTGAGAAGGACTATGATGCCTTCCTGCGAGTCTGCACTCCTGATCTGGAATGGATTCAGAATGAAGGATTCCCGCGAGGAGCGACTCACCGAGGAGCCAAGGCGGTTGTCGAGGGCGTTTTCAAAGCGTTCGATGGCGACTGGGAATCGTGGTCGTTTGACATTGAGCAGTATCTAGATGCCGGGAAAACAGTCATCGTGATTGGCAGTTACGCGGGTCGCTATCGCTCAACGGGTAAGTCGTTTCATTCTGCCGCAGCTCATGTGTATGATCTTTGTGATAGAAAAGTCTCTCGATTTCGGCAATTTACGGATACTAAAGTAATCTGGGATGCAATGAGTTGATCGGTGGCAATTACTGCATAACAATAGTGGTGCAGCGGACTGTTAGAGTCAGTGGCGATGTGGCAAAGGTGATCGGCAGCTGCTAACCACGACCGTTAGCTGGCTCGGCATCCAGTCCTTATACTTGTCCTTCAAGGTTATCTGCATACTAGAAAAAATTCAGGAGATATTCGATTGAGGCAGTTGTTTGAGAGCGATTCTTCGAAGGAGAGACTGTGCCAGCTAACACCGAGCGCTTGCTTAGAGACAGTACTTTACAACTCCAAAGCATCAATGCTTTGGGCAAGAGTAATATCGTTCATTGTGATTCCACCCGCATCATGGGTCGTCAGTTGAACTGTGACCTGATTGTAAACATTAAACCATTCAGGGTGATGCCCGTTAGTTTCTGCAATCAATGCAACGCGAGCCATAAAACCAAATGCTTCGATAAATGAGGTAAATTGAAATTGGCGGTAGAGCTTGTCGTCTACAATCTGCCAATGATTGAGTTTTTTTATTGCATACTCTAGTTCATCTGCTGATAACACAGAGAGCTGATTGACACTTTGATGGCTAGTCATAAAATGTATGTCTCCAATACCTTTACTAGGATCAAGTCAAATTGGGAGAGTCTCGGAAAGAGTTGAACGCCCTATTTGAGTCACCTTAAGGGGCCATGTTGTCCTCACCCATGAATCAATAAACAGTCGCATCCCAAAGATAGAAGCGGCTATGTCAACTCCAGACTCTTTTCGTCATCGGCGCATGGTAAATTCGGCACGCCAATTGTCGATGAAATAATGATGCAGATTGTGGATTTTGCCAATGCGGTAGGTGATGGACACCGTTAGCTAGCGATCTCAGTTCGAAATCGCACATTTATGCGTAGCCATCGTTAGCATTCGACCATAAAGAAATCAGCACCGTGACTAACATAGTGATGCCCGCCGACACAAATAAACCTGTCAGATTAACGTCTAGGAGCGCACCAGAAATAGCCTGAGAAAATGGATCTAGCGCCACCGAAGCAAACATAACTAGACTCATCATGCGGCCCTGCATCGAGGTAGCAGTCTCCTGTTGCAGCCAAGTCAACCCAAGTACTCCGATAATGCCCCCACCAATTCCCATCAAGATGATGATGGCTGCGGCTGTCCAGATATGAGGGGCAAATCCTAGAGCCACCAGCCCTAAACCTAGCCCCAAGCCCAGCAACAATAGGGGGGTTTTTAGCTGCTTAAGGGCACTCAGTTGACCGGCAACCCAGACTCCCAGTAAAGCGCCAACGCCGTAGGCCGATTGTAGGTAGCCAAAGGTTGTTGCATCGCCACTAAACCGCACCGTGACCAGCTCGGCAACACCTACCACAATCGGCCCCAAAAGCGCAAAGTTAATCATGGCAATCAGCAGCAAACTGATCCGAATACCTGAGTGTTGCCAGGCATAGTGCAAGCCTTCCACAATGCTGCTGGTGAAGGCTTGAGGGTTGACCCAAACAGCCGCAGAGCTGGGGCGGGTTCGTACTAAATAGATGCAGCCTGCCCCGATCGCAAAGAGAACTGTATTGAAAGCAAAAGCAGCGGTTAACCCCAGGGTGCCAATGGCCAACCCAGCAGCGGCTGGCCCAATCACATTGGTCAGTTGCTCACTCCCCTGCATCCAGGCATTGGCCTGACCGAGGCGAGCTTTGCGAATCAGCCGGGGCAGTAGGGCTAGCGTGGCGGGATACAAAAAGGCTTCGGCAATGCCAGAGAGCAGCGAAATCGCCACTACGATCTGAAAATTAAACCCATCGGTGAACAACATTACGGTCAACAATCCCGCCAGAATTGTATTTGTGACGGTGGCGATCGCCGCAATGGTGTTAGGCGGCAGGCGATCGCTAATGGCACCACCGACGAGCATTAACACACCACGGGGAATGGCCGCGGCCATTAATACCGCTCCCAGGGCCATGCCTGAACCTGTTTTTTGCAGGACAAGCCAGGTTAAGGCCACAAACCAGAATTGTGCCGCACAAAAAATAAACGTTTGACCAAACCAGAGCCAGCGAAAATTGGGCAGTCGCAGCAGTGATTGCAGCATAGTTTTTAAGATGGTAGGGGATGAGCTGCGGGCAACAAGTCGGTGGGTAGATGGCAAAATCCATCACCCACCGACCCAGTGGTCTACTTCTGAATAGGCTGAATATTCAGCTCAGCCTGCCATTGTTCAAGCGGCTTTTCCCAGCCCTCTTCCCACTTTTGAGCAAACAAAGATTGGGCATTTTTGCCCATTTGCAGCCCCCGGTCGATCGCCTCAATTAATTGAGGCAACTGTGCTGGTTCCCGCAAGGTCATCGAAATCAAACTATTGCCGACCAGCATGGTTCCTACGGGATAGGCAAACTGAGACAGGTAAAAGGCCTGCAAGCCAATTTCATCAATAAAAGAGACGTCAAAACCCGTGATGATATGCCAGATATCGTGGGTTTGACTGATCCGTACTTCCACATAATGGGCGTCCGACTCCGCTGTCATTCCTTTGTGAAGGTTCGGGTCAAAGCCCATTTTTTTCAGCTTTGCCGCGTAGATATAGCCCAGAGAATCCTGGGGCAAGGTGAGGAGTTGATCGAGATCATGGGCCGGGGGAAGGTAGCGATCGCGAATCAGTGCCGCATTAGCCGGATCCTGTTTTAAGTGATGAGCCATTAAGTCGTAGGAGGGAGTGTCTAACAAACCGTAGGTCAGTTCGCCGACGGCATCTAGGCTATTGTCTCCAAATAACATCGATACCGAAGATTTAATGAGCAGCAGCTTTGACAGAATCGATTTAAATCCTTGAACAATTGGATTTTGCGTCTGTTTTTGCCCAGGAGCGTTCACAGAAGCGTTGGACGTAGCGGAATTAATGAGTTGCATGAGAAATCACTCCAAAAATTCAAAGGTTGATCAATTGCAAACGTTTAGACAAAGTCAGAGGCGTAGGCTTCTACCAGAGCAAGTCACTGAGCAGCCCATAGACACTGACAAAATCAATCCGGGCGATTGCCCTCAGCCATCGGATCTGGGCCTGATGACGCTGCACCCCGGACGCCAAACACAATTGGAATAGCGCGAGCACCAGCATCAACCAGGGAGAGCACTTGTACCGCACAAACCGAAAGCCAACGTAGCCACATTGCACTGCACAAAGAGAAATCACAGCAGGGAACTCCTCTGAACCAGACGTAGCATCGAGCGCATCAAAATATGAGCAATGCTCACATTTACAAGATATGAGCGCCCCTCATGTTTTGTCAAGTATAATGTGAGCAATAGTCGCGTTTTATTTGAGATGAGGACTGATCGAAATGTCTAATAGCCTGCCTAGCCCAACTGGAATGCGTCGCCAACCGCGACAAGCCCGCAGTCAGGAGCGCGTCAACCGGATTCTGGATGTGGCCGAAGCACTGTTTATCGCAGAGGGCTATAACGCTACAACGACCAGTGCGATCGCAAAGCGCGCCAAGGTCGCGATCGGGTCGCTCTACCAGTTTTTCCCCGACAAGGCAGCCATTTTGCAGGGCTTAGCCCTGCGCTACAGTGACCTTCTCTATCAGCGACTATCAGAGCCAGCCCCAGAAACCCTGGCCGCCCTACCTCTGGCTGACTATGTGGATCTCATCATTGATACGACCGATCAATTTTTCACGGATTACCCTGGCTACTACGCCATTTTTATGCCGCTTCAAGGCACCATGCCAGAGTTGCAGAAGATTGAAGCGGCTGCCGACGCCCAACTGATTCAAGACATGGCCACTGAATTGTCTCTGCGCGGTGTGGGGCTAGACGCTGCGGATTATGAGGCGATGGCCTTTGTCCTGGTAAAGGCGATCGGCACATTACTGTGGCTTGCCCTGGGTCAAGAAAAACCGTTTCGGCAGCGCCTGATGGCAGAAACAAAACGGCTCACTTTACAATACTTGCAAAGCTATTTTTCATCGGATCTAATCCCAGCTAACGTTCCGGCTGGAGCAGACTGACAACGTTGGTTATGGTTCTAGCTGGGGCTGCTTGCCGCCGCCCAGCTGGAACGTTAGACAAAGTCCAAGCCCTGGCTTCGCACGACTTTTGAAATAGCTGAGGTACTAGCAAAGATGCTTTGGCAGGTTTGATGGGTTATCGTCTGGGTAGTCTAGCGTTAAGGTACTTAGCGATCGCTCGCACCCCCTATGGCCCCTACCGCAGACATCATCATCATTGGCGCTGGCATCTCGGGGCTGGCTGCAGGCTGCTACGCGCAAATGAACGGCTACCGCAGCCAAATTTTTGAGGCCAGCGACCTGCCGGGAGGGCTGTGCAGCAGCAGGTCTCACCAGGGCTACACCTTCGATGGCGGTATTCACTACATCTTTGGCACCGGGGCGGGGCAGCCCTTTTACCAACTCTGGCAAGAGTTGGGGGCAGTGCAGGGGCTAGAGTTTGTGAATCAAACAGAGTTTATGCAGATTCGTGGCTCCCAGGGCGACCTGCTGCGGGTGCACAGCCAGCCCGACGAGTTGCAAGCGCATTTGCTTTCCCTGGCTCCAGAGGATGCCAAGCTAATCGAAGGGTTTTGCATAGGTGTGCGCAAGTTCAAAGCCTTTGACCTGTCGATGCTGCAGCAAAAGCCCAAGTCGCTGATGACCGCCACTGACTGGGCACGGCTGGGCAAACAGGTGCTGCCCTTTATGGGCGTACTCGGCAAGTGGAGCCAGCTGTCGCTGCGGGACCTGGCCGGGCAGGCGAAAAACCCGTTTCTGCGAGCGGCGATGCCCCACATGTTTGCCTGGCCCGATGTGCCGGTGATGGTGGGGATGTCGCTGCTGGCCTACCTCGACAACGGCAATGCAGGGTTTCCGGTGGGGGGCGCGATCGCCTTTGCCCACGCCATTGAGCAGCGCTATTTGGATTTGGGTGGCGAAATTCACTACTCGGCTCCGGTGGCGCAGATTCTAGTTGGGGATGACCGGGCGGCAGGCATTCGCCTGGAGAACCAGGAGGAATTGCGGGCCGAGCGGGTAATTT
Source organism: filamentous cyanobacterium CCP3 (assembly GCA_003022385.1). GTDB lineage: Bacteria > Cyanobacteriota > Cyanobacteriia > Phormidesmidales > Phormidesmidaceae > Nodosilinea. The sequence continues at coordinate 12,250 of PYGV01000023.1, forward strand.
CGGCCTGCGACGGTCGCCGCACCATTTTTGATTTGCTCAAGGGCGAGTACAGCAACCGCAGAATCGAAAAGCTCTATGACGGGCATATGCCCATTCACTCGCAGTTGCAGGTGCTGCTGGGTGTAGATATGGACTTGAGCCAACAGCCCCCCTGGGTGACGCATTTGCTGGAGGAGCCAGTGGCGATCGCAGGCCAGAACCACTCTGAAATCGGCGTTAAGCACTACGGCTTTGACCCCTCGCTAGCCCCGCCTGGCAAGTCGGTCGTGAGCCTGATGCTGACCACCCACCACCGCGACTGGCAGACCAGCGACAATCCCAGCCGCGATGCCGAGAGCCTGATCGACCGCATGGAGCTGTTTTACCCAGGTCTGAGAGCAGCCACAGAATGCATGTCCGTAACCACGCCCCTCAGCCTGGAGCGCGCCACCGGCAACTGGCAGGGGGCCAGCAGTGGCTGGCTGCTGACCAAAGACACCCTGCCCTTGATGATCAAAGGCGTGCCCAAGCGCCTGCCGGGGCTAGAGCACTTCTACATGGTGAGCCAGTGGACGGAGCCGGGCGGCAGTTTGCCCATTGTGGCGCTCTCAGGTCGCAACATGATCTATGAAATTTGCCGCGAGGACGGTCGGGCGTTTGAGGCATCTATACCCAGTTAGCCGCCATCTGTTTGATGTAGAACCCCGCCCCCACCTACCCACTCACAATTCCTACTGGCAAAAGGTTATATATTGCGATCGCACATCAAGGTTCGTTGCGGTCTTTCGCCTGGGTCTGAGCTGGGTAGGACAATAGAGTTAAGGGAGACGGTTGCAAAGAACCACCCCGACAGGTGCTCAGGCATCAGGAGGATAAACCCATGCTATCCCTCGCATTTACGTACCACGACACGCTCTACCTCGCGACCGAGCTTGGTGCCCTGGGGCTGGTGCTCTGGCTGTGCTGGCTGACCCCTCGCCTCAAACACCTCCAGTTCTAAGCGTGCGTCACTCATGCTGACCCAAACGCTTCAGGCATCAGCCCGGCATCACAGTTCCAGCTATTGGGAGAAAACCATGTACCGCAAAATTTTGGTTGCCCTAGACAACAGCCCCAGCAGCGACGCTCTATTCACCCACGCCCTTGAACTGGCCCAGGCCACAGGCGGTGAGCTACTACTGGTGCACAGCCTCTCCAGCCAGGAAGACAGCAGCCCATTGCCCATGTCAGCGACTCTCGACAGTATTTACTGGGCACCCGGCACCGAGATCGATCTAGAAGCCTGGCGGCAGGAGTGGGTGCGCTACGAAACCGAAAGCCTGGAGCGTCTGCGCCATTTTGCGGCGATCGCAAACACAGCCGGAGTTACCGCTGAGTTTCGGCAGCTGGTTGGCAACCCCGCCACCGCCATTTGCAAAGCGGCTCAGGAATGGCATGCCGACCTGATTCTGATTGGCAATCGGGGCCGCTCTGGCCTGAGCGAGCTGGTGTTGGGCAGCGTTAGCAACCACGTTATGCACCGCGCCCCCTGCTCTGTGCTGGTAATGAAAGCGGCGGCTCTGAGTGAGGCTGAGCCCCCTGCGATCGCCAGAGTCTCCTAGCTGCAAGCAAGTCATCTTATGGGTTCATCCGCATGGGTTAGCGAAACGTAACCCATGCGGACGTTGGATTTTGTTGGGCTTCATTCCGCAATCGCAACCTACGTCTATTTATTTTATTGACAGCAGCCTACTGATTACAGGTCTAACCCGTCCGGCTCGCACCCCCACCTCACCCCCTCCACTGCAAAGACAGTGCTGCAGTACTCCTATTTATGGGGGAATACAAGCGAGCTTTAGAATCATTTAGGATCCGTAGCTAGCGGCAGCTTGAGCCCGACGTAACGATTCGTGATCTTTTTCTTCAACTTTCCTGGGGAAAACCGAGAAAATTTCGGGGAAAAGCGACATCTTTAAATGGGATAACCTATCCCACTGGAGGTAGATCGCTCTAGCGCCTTCCATAGGTGTGGAAACTGACGACTATTCCCCACCACTTTTCCCCAGTAGCGTTAGTGGCCTAACCGCGATCGCCAAAACGCTTCAGGGCTTTTCCCCAGTTTTCACACCCCCTTCTACTACGACTATCTTTTAAATTTTTCTTCTTCCGGAAGGCAGCCCTTACTGAACAGGGTCGGCATTGATAGGGCCAAAGAAGGGTGATAGGATGAGCACCCAATCGAAAAGTAACTGCTTTCAAATTCGCTGAAAAGCTTTGTGCATAAGGGATCCAGCTCTGGAGAAGGCCGACCAAAAAGCAGCTTTACAGGCAATCTATTGCAAAGGTGAGATACTGCTAGTACGGAATCAGCCAGGTGTCACAGACGGGCATTCTTGACTTGCATTCCCTGTCCACCGCGTTTTCTTTCTCCGCTGCCATGAAGTTTATCTGCCCCCAGAGCGAGCTGAGTGCTCAACTGTCGTCGGTGAGCCGTGCCGTATCGTCGCGCCCCAGTCGCCCTGTGCTGGCCAATATTTTGGTTAAGGCCGATATTGAGAGCCAGTCGGTCACGCTGGTTGGCTTTGACGAAGTGCTGGGCATCGAAAGCCGCTTCAGCGCCCAGGTTGATGAACCCGGTACCCTCACCCTGCCCGCCAAGCTGTGGGGTGATATTGTCTCGCGGCTGGCCAATGAGGACATTACCCTGGAATCGGACGGCGACAGCACCACGGTGACGCTCACCTCATCTTCCGGTCGTTACGAGGTGCGGGGGCTGAGCGCCGAAGACTACCCTTCGCTGCCCACGGTAGAAGATGGTGAGGCGATCGCCCTTTCTGCCGATGCCCTGCTCAGCGGCCTGCGCGGCTCGCTGTTTGCCACCAGCGGCGACGAAACCAAGCAGGTGCTCACAGGCGTGCACCTGATGTCTGAAACCGACGCCCTAGAGTTTGCTGCCACCGATGGCCACCGCCTCTCGGTCGTGCAGACCACCGACGAAGCCGCCACCGAAACCCCGGCGATGGATGTCACCGTGCCCGCCAAAGCCCTGCGCGAGTTAGAGCGCATGATTCAAGGCTATACCTCTAACCAGCCGGTGGCTCTGCGGCTCGATGAAACCCAGGTGCTGTTTGACCTGGGGGCGCAGCGCCTCACCACTCGCCTGCTGGAGGGGCAGTACCCCAACTACCGCCAGCTGCTGCCCAAGCAGTTTGCCCGCCAGGTCACTGTCGATCGCCGCCTGCTGATGTCGAGCCTGGAGCGCATCGCGGTGCTGGCCAGCCAAAAAAACGACATCATCAAAATCACCCTCAACAGCGCCGATCAGTCGATTGCGCTCTCGGTCGAAGCCCAGGAAGTGGGCAGCGGTCGCGAAGACCTGCCCGCCCAGGTGACTGGCGACGACCTCGATATCGCCTTTAACGTGCGCTACCTGCTGGACGGTCTGAAGGCGTTTGACACCACTGAAGTGCAAATGCAGTGCAACGCGGCCACCAGCCCGGCGGTGTTTGTACCCCTGGGCGAAACCAAGATCACCTACCTAGTCATGCCCGTGCAGATTCGGGGGTAGGTGTAACTGTAAGGGTAGTGCTTAGACTTCAAGGCATTGCCCTCGTATTGAACGGTCATTAGCCTTCATCCACTGGTGCCATGGAAGTAACAGGTGCCAGAATAGAACCATTTCGGTTGCGTTCTGGTGTCTCTATGCCCATCAACCTTACTTTGAAGAATATTCCTGATGCTGTATACGAGCGGTTAAAGGACGCCGCTGAACGGCATCGTCGCAGCTTAAACAGTGAGGCGATTGTGTGCCTAGAAACTGTGCTGCTACCTAACAAAATTCCGCCTAGTGAACGGTTGGCTCGGGCACGTGCCCTGCGGGCATCATTGCTGCAAAGTGAGTTTCGTGCCGAAGACATTGACGTAGCCAAGAGGTTAGATCGACCGTGATCGTTGTTGATTCAAACGTGCTGGCTTACCTGTATTTACCCTGCGAGCATACGGCAGCAGCTGAGCAACTGCTTGAGCGCGATCCTGAATGGGTCGCACCTATTCTTTGGCGCAGTGAGTTCCGCAACATTTTAGCCGGGTACTTGAGGCGACAGATTATTACCTTTGACCAGGCGTACGACTTGCAAACTGAGGCCGAGTCGCTGATGAACGGAGGCGAATTTGAAGTTGATTCGCGATCGGTACTGGAACTTGTGCGCGATAGCGATTGCTCTGCCTACGACTGTGAGTTTGTTGTTTTGGCCATAATGCTCAACACCACTTTGGTATCTATGGATGGATAAGAAGCTATTGAAGGCTTTCCCAATGCACACAAGAGTGTTAACTGGCGAGTCGGCAAACCCTTGCTGAATCGCTTTAAAGTTGTCCCAGCTGACGCCCCTGTGAATAAACCGCTGCTCGGTAGGTCGATCGCCAAGCTGAACCATCGCTACCCTCTGGGGTTTCTTCTCCTATGATGCCCCATCGTTTAGGTTGCAAGCATTGGTAGATTATGGACCTACAGTTTCGGGCTATCGTTCTGCGATCGCGAGAGTTTTTGGCGGCGCAGCAGTAGGGCCGCGATCGCAGCCCCTACCCCACCTACCGCGATCGCAATACCCCAAACCCAACTAGGCTGGGCTGGGGCGGCTACAGTCTCGCGATCGCCAGATGCGGGGATTGGTTCTGAGCTGCCCTCGTTGACTGCTGGCTGAGGTGGTTTGGCGGTGCTGGCACTCCCGGCGGCAACCACGGTGGTGTAGCTCAGCTCAAAGGGCGTGAACGCTGCATCATTGGTGGGGCTACCCGTGAGCACAATGCGGTATTCGCCCACCTCAGGAAACGTGATCTCTGCGCCAGGCACGTTTTCGAAGCTTTCCGGCGACATCGCTGTTAGCGTCGGCTGCATTACGGGTGCGGAGGCCTTCTGGTTAGCCCTGTAGACCGCCAGGTTGCAGTCACACTCCTCCAGGGGAATGACCCTGCCGCCCTGCTGGGTGAGGGCGACCCACACTCGGGCTGTTTCTCCGGCTTTGGCGCTGTGGTTGGGCTCCAGGTGCCAGGTGCCCGCGACATCGCCAGAAACTTCGGTCTTGTGGGCCTGGGCTGGTAGCCCAGGCAAGAGACCCAGGCATACCAATCCAGCGAGGCTAATGCTTGGCCGAGGCATAGTACTTTTCTAGAGACAACAGCGACCAAAACCAGGGCCAGCGCAGCAGCAGCGCTAGCAGGGCCAGGGTAAGCAGGGCGATCGCCGCCAGCCAGTTAGCGTGCTCAAACCCACCCAGGTAGTGCGACCCCAGCAGCAGCGTGTGGGCCACCACCAGCACAAAAATCGGCAGACTGAGCAAGTGCAGCCGCCGCCACCGATAGCCCAGGTAGCGCTGGGCCTGGTCAAAGCTGGTCAGAGCCAGGGGCGTCATCAGCCCAAAGGCGACAATGCCCGCCCAGCCGCCTACCTGCAGCCGGGGCAGCAAAAAGGGCAGCGCCAGTGGGTTCCAGCCCACGGTGACTATGTGGCCAATGTGGGCCACCGACAGCACAAACGCCCCCACCCCCAGGGCGCGACGGTAGACCAGCAGCGATGACCAGAGGAGGCTAACAGGGCGAGCAATCAGCGCCAAAAACAGGCAAATCAGTGCGCCGTGCCCAGTCAAATCAACACTGCCGCTGCCCCGAAAGACCGTGAGTAGGCCAATTACCAGAGTGATCCAGCCGCCGAGGCGAAACAGTTGGCTCCGCCTGTCGCTGCTCATCCATCCGGTAGAGACGCCGACCCCCAGCATCATCGGCAGGGTGCCGAGGCCAAAGGCCAGCATGGTGGCCCCGCCTGCCCAGGGGTCGGTGGTTTCTGCCGCTTTGAGCTGAGCCGCATACAAAAACCCGCAGGGAATCAGCCCCCAGGCCAGCCCCAGCAGCAGCGGCGTCCAGCGCTGAGGGTTGAGCGAGAGGGCCTGCATGGCGCGGCTGAGGCGATCGTGCAGGCCAGACATGGGGTTGAGGAAGGGCACTTTGGGCATGTGCTGGGGGCTAATTTGGGCCAGCCCAAACCAGATCAGCAGCAGCCCGGTGACGACGGCAACCCCCTGCCGCAGTGGACTGCCGATGCCCGCCATTTGCCCACTGGCCACCAGCACCGAGCCCAACGCACCGATGGCAATGCCGACCAGGGTGTAGCTAATCAGCCGCCCGAGGTTGAGCAGCAGGTGAAACGAAATGTGCTGCCAACGGCTGGGCTGAGTCCTTGATTGAGACAGGGAAAAAGCCACCGTAATAGGCCCACACATTCCCAGGCAGTGGCCAAAACTGCCTAAAAATCCAAGGCTGGCGATGAGCAGCAGATCGAGCATTCCAGGGAAAGGCGAGCACAACGGGGTATTTTTGAGGTTAACACCCTACCTTGCCCGACGTCCTTGACCAGGCGTCTGTTGACGTAATGCTCAAAGGCTGAAGTCGGCTCTGTGGCTTCAAGATCAGTCGCGGGGGCGCGGCACTCGCAGCCGGGGCGATCGCGGCCTTTGCACCAGCTTTTGCCAGATGTGCTCGTAGCGCTGGGCCATCGTTTGGGCTGTAAACTGCGCCGCCGCCAGGGCTCGCCCCTGCCGCCCCAGGCGATCGCGCAGGGCGGCATCCTTCTGCAATTGGCGCAGGGCTTTGACCAGACCCATCACATCATCTTTCTCTACCAAAAGCCCGGTTTCGCCCTCAATCACGGCCTCGGCCACGCTACCCACCCGCGTTGCCACCACGGGGCGAGCCGCCAGCATGGCCTCAACGATCGCCAGGGGAAAGCCCTCCGATCGCGAGGGCAGCGCGAAAATGTCCACATTGGGCAGGTGGGTGCGGGGGGTGTCAGACCACCCCAGCATCGAAACGCGATCGCCAATGCGAAGATCTTGTACTAGCTGCTCTAGGGCACTACGTTCTTCCCCATCGCCCCAGATGACGAGGTAGGCATCCTCGACCTGGGCGATCGCGCGCAGCAGAATGTCGTGGGCTTTTACCGCATCCATACGACCTACGGTGCCTACAATGAGCCGATGATCTTTACGGGCTGGGGTGTGGGCTGGCTCGAAGGCAAGGTCAGGCACCCCGTTGGGCACCGAGATCACCGAGTGGCGACCCAGAGCGTAAAAATCCTCCATGCGCCGGGCCGATGCGTTGCCCACTGCGACGTGGGCATCTACCCGTAACGACAGCGATCGCGTGCGCCACAGGGCCAGGGCATCGGTAGTTCGCAGCGGCAGCTGATCAACCCGTACCACCCGCGCTCCGGGAACCGTTAGCGCTGCTGCTAGGCCAATCGCACCCGCCCAGGGAGTGCACAGGTTGAGATGCACAATATCGGGCCGCAGGCGATGCAGCGTGGTCATGTGAGCCGCTAGCGAGGACAGACCGCTGGGGGGTAAGACAATTTTAGCGGCGCTGGGGCGCTGGGCGGCGATCGCATCCACTACGTTCTCTGCAACGCCCACTACGGTAATCTCAATCTCGTTTGATACCGCTGCAACCAGATGGCCCAGGCTCAGCTCTGCCCCACCCAGCCCCAGAGAATCGGTATACACGACAACTCGCAGCGGCCTCTGGGCACCGCTGGCTAACGACATGAAGGTTGAGTTCACAGGTTGTAAATAACATTTGGATGCTAACCATTCAGCAATGTTTGGCAGCCAAATGCCATCTCTACCCAGACAGAGCGCTGCCTAGACAGGAGATAGAGGGCTTAAAACACACCTACGGTCGGAAACCGAGCCTGGGCTTGCAGGCAGTCCCATGCCCGTAGAGCTGCCGCGACAGCCAGTCCTGCTCGATGGCGTGCATAGCAAAGGCGCGGGCGCGATCGAGCCATAGACGCTCAAGCTCCTGCCTCGCTGATGACGACTTTGCCTTTCACCTGGCGCTGTTCAACGTAGCGAATGGCGGCGGGCACCTCACTCAGGGGATAGCAGCGATCGATATAGGGCCTGATCTTTTCGGTTTCGAGCAGTTCTTTCAGGGTCGTTAGGTCAGCCTGACTGGTTTTTTGCTCCAGACACGTCACTCTGTGGCGGCTGGTTCTCGCAATCCAGGGACCGAGCAGCATTGTTATCAAAAAGTGGGTCATAGAGCCGCCAATCAGAACATAGGTGCCGCCTGGCGTGAGAGCGGGTAGGTAGTCGAAGACTGAGCGATAGGCCGCCGCATCAAGGATTAGATCGTAGCGCTGCCCGGGTTGAGTGATGTCGGTCTGGGTGTAGTCAATGACGTGATCTGGGCTGAGGGATTGCACCATCGCTAGTTTTTGCGGGCTGCACACAGCCGTCACCTCAGCCCCAAAGGCCTTGGCTATTTGCACCGCAAACGACCCCACCCCGCCAGAGGCCCCATTGATCAGCACCTTTTGCCCTGGCTGCACCTGTCCAACATCTCGCAGCGCTTGCAGTGCGGCTAGCCCTGCCCCCGGGACGGCTGCCGCTGCTGCCAGGGAAATATTGGCAGGCTTGTGCACCAGAGTGGTTTCGGCAGCGCAGACGTACTCAGCAAAGGCACCAAACCCGTCTTCTGACAAGTTGCCAAAGACCTCATCGCCGGGCTGAAACTGCGTCACCTCTTTGCCAACCGCTACCACCCGTCCGGCTACGTCAGAGCCGAGGGTCTTAATTTTAGGCTGGCGCAGCCCGCCAAAGATCAGGCGAATGAAGAATGGTGTACCCCGCATCAGGTGCCAGTCGCCAGCATTTACCGAGCTAGCCTGCACCCGAATAAGTACGCCATGGTCAGAAACGACTGGGCGATCGACCTGCTCCAGGTGCAGGACATCGGGCGAGCCGTACTCAGTCTGCACGATCGCCTGCATGGTTGCCTGTCGGGACGTATCGCCCGCTTGAGGAGTAGCGGCATTCAAAGGTTGCATGGCATGGTCTCCGGGGAAGGGTTGATGAGCGGGAACGGGGCAAACACACTCAACTTACACTGTAAGTTTAACTTACGGCGTAAGTTTGTCAAGATGAGAAGCGAGCCAATCTCTGGGGCGACCTCTGGGCTGAGGAGATCTGGTTTGACGGTTCTGTTAGGTAGCTGGTTTAGATGGTGAAAGCGAGCGATTCTGCACCCCTGCCTCAGGTGCCGCTAAGCCGGGAGCGGGTGCTGCATGCCGCCCTCGACCTGGCCGATGCTGAGGGCCTGGAGGCGCTCTCAATGCGGAAGCTAGCCCAGGCCCTGGGCGTCAAGGCCATGTCGCTGTACAACCATGTGGCCAGCAAAAACGACCTGATCGACGGCATCGTCGATCGGGTGATTGATGAGATTGAGCTGCCCGATCGCGCCCTGGACTGGAAGCTGGCGATGCGGCAGCGGGCTGTGTCGGCCCACGCTGTTCTGCTGCGCCACCCCTGGGCGACGCTGGCGATTGTGTCGCGCATCAATGCTGGGCCAGCCATGTTGCGCTACGTCGATGCAACCCTGGGCTGCCTGCGGGAGGCGGGCTTTTCAATGGAGATGGCCGATCACGCCTGGAACGCGATGGACAACCACATCTATGGCTTTACGCTACAGGAACTCAACTTTCCTTTTGACGCATCGGAATACGCCCAGGCGGCGGAGAGCTACCTGGCTTTTATTCCTGTCGATCGGTACCCCTACCTCAACCAGCTCACCCACTGCATTATTGCCGGTCGCTACGATGGCCTGCACGACTTTGAGTTTGGGCTGGGGTTGATTCTCGATGGCCTGGAGCGGCTGCGCCGCCCTGCTTGAGATTTGCCTGTCCGTAGGGGCACAAAGGCAGCACTACACAGCGATCGCAGGTCGGCTTTTGATAAAAGCAGCACCGCTGCCCGTGCAGCATCATCACTTCGTGGTGGTCGTAGACCTGCTGAGCATTCCAATCGTCGGGCAAGAGCGCTTCCAGCACCGCGTGGGATGGCCCCACCGCCAGGGTTTTAGCAATTAGCCCCAGCCGCTGGGCAACGCGGTGGTGGTGGCTATCGACTGGCAGCGCTCGCCCGCGCAGCTGGCTAAAGCACAGTACCGCTGCGCTGGTCTTGGGGCCAACTCCCGGCAAGGCTTCTAGCCAGTCGCGAGCTTGTCTGGTCGGCATATCTTTTAAGAAATCGAGCGACCATTCGCCGTTGGTCGCCTCCCCAACTAACCGCAGCACCTGCTGAATGCGGGGCGCTTTTTGCTCGGGCCAGGTGCAGGGGGCGATCGCGGCCTCAACCTCTGCCGTGGGGGCATCGCGCACCGCCGCCCAGGTTGGGAACTGAGCCACCAGCTGCTTAAATGCGCGACCCGAATCGCGGTTTTTGGTGCGGTGCGACAGCAGTGATGAAACCAGCTCGCTTAGCGGGTCGAGGCTATGAAAATAAGGAATTGGGCAGCCGTATTCGGCACAGAGGCGATCGTGAATGGCGATTGCCTTGGGCTGCAAATCTGCGTTGACTGGTTGGCTCACCAAAACTCTGACCCTGCTCACTCTGCTCAGCAGTCTAACGACTTAGAGGTGGGGGCAGGCTTTACCTACGGAGAGAGCTAAATGGCTTAGAGCCCCCCATCTGGCGCCATGCTCCCTCATTGGAAAGATGTTGCCCTGCCCTGGGGTCTTTAGGATGCCAGTAAAGGCAAAAATTACGAAACTATGAGCAACACCACCATCATTAAAGTCACCTCCGAAGCCGCCCCGACGGGCTCTATGGGGCAAAAGCATCTGGCCCTGAGCAAAAAATTAGCGATGCGGCTGTGGGAAAATGAGCAGCCTGGCGAGGCCAAGCCAGAAACTCAACGGCCCTATGAGGCGATCGGCTATGTCATTAGCGGGCGCGCTGAACTGCACCTCGAAGGTCAGATGGTGGTGCTCGAACCCGGCAACTCTTGGGTCGTCCCCGAAGGCGCTTCTCACACCTACAAAATTTTGGAACCCTTCACCGCCGTTGAAGTGACAACGCCCCCGGCTGTGGTCCACGGGCGGGATCAGGCCTAGCGCTTGTATGGTCTGGGAATATCAGCCCCACCCTGGTGCCCTAGCTCTGCCTGGGCACCCCGTTTTCTCATGCTAAGAGGCAAAGCCTCCGATTCTCATGCTAAGAGGCAAAGCCTCCGACAATCATCCAGCGCAGAGCATTGGAACCAGGGACACGAGTGCAGCGTAACCTAGTACGGGGCCTCGATCGCTTCAAACACCATATCGTTGGAGTCGAATAGAACCGATTCACCCGCCAATCCATTGGGCTTGACTTGAGCAGCCCAAAGCTTTCCTTCTGTGGCCCAAACCAGCCGTTTGCCGTCTAGCTCGGCCCACTCCCAAGTTGGGCAAGTGATGGGCGCTGCTGAGTTAGGCCCAACCAGTTCGTGCTCATCCCAATAGCAGCCTTTGCCCACCGGAGCACCCACTTCGGCATGGGCAATTTTGCGCAGCGTCCAGCCGTGGCCAATGGGTTTTTCAAAAATGTCTTTGTCCTGCCATTTGCGAATTTTGATGCGGTCTAACCAGGTCCAGCCGTCTCGAAGCAGACGCGGGTAATACACGCTCAAACACTCGCCGCCACAGCCGCCTTCGGGCTGGTACTGGGTATCTCGTTGCAGGGCTGGCGCATTGGGCGATTCTGCGTGGCCGTAGCCGTCATTCAACCAGTATTTTGTTTTTCCGGTCCACAGGCCGCCACCGTGCCAGCAGTCACCCTTCGGAAAAAGCGCGATCGCCTTCAGGTAGGGCACTCGCGAAATGGCCGTCCAGGCCCCCCTCGCTTCTGACTGCCACTGGCCGTTCATGGCGAAATAGATGGCGTGTTTGCCGTCGGGCGAGATATCGCTGCGGCGTTCATAGATGCGGCCTTTGAGCCATTGCCCAAGCTGGAATTGGTCGCGATCGCGATCCCAGAGCAAAGTAGCCACGCGTTTGGATGGCCCTCTGCGAATCACCAGACCAACGGGGGCATGACTGGCGAGCAAAACGTGAATTCGAGGCGGAAACCGTGACATTAGAATAAGTCTTGAAACAGCCAAACAGCCATAGCGCAGAACAGTGGATCACCAATATTTTCAACTGCTCTTAAAAGTGCCCAGCCATGGCGACGCCGGTTTCTTTGACAACGTTCCTTAATCTTGAGCGAATTAAAATCCCTCTTTAGGTGTAGTGAATGACTGGGGGACAGCCCTGTAGCCTTAAATGGCACCAAGCCAATGAGGATGACGGTAGGAATGGCGCTGGAAACGGTAGAGCAAGCCCAGGCTGTAACTCTAGAAAATACTGAAATCAGGTTGACGCTTCGGCCTGACTTAGGCGGGCGCATTGATCAGCTAGAAGACTTGAGAAATGGACATGCCTGGCTCTGGCATCCCGCTGACTATGCGCCTGAGACAACGCGATCGCTACCGGTCGGCGCATCCTTCGATGACCACTGGACCGGCGGCTGGGACGAGGTCTTTCCTAACGATGCGGCTGGTGAATTTCAGGGGCGAAATTTGGCCGACCACGGCGAGCTGTGGTCGCAGCGGTGGCAGGTTTTAGACAGAACACCCCTCAGTATCACGCTGGGCTACCAGTGCCAGACAGTGCCAGTGTGGGTTAAAAAGACCATGCAGCTCGATGCCAATCGGCCTGATGCCAGCCTGGTTTACGAGTTCCAAAATCAGTCTGAGCAGCAAATTCCGTTCTTGTTTAAGCACCATGCCGCGATCGCGATCGAAGCTGGCGATGAGATTCTGCTGCCCGACTGTTGGGTAGAACCAGCGTTTCTGGAGTTCAGCAAAATCATTGGCCAACCCGGCAAAACACGCTTTCCTAAAGCGATCGGGGCCAGCGGTGAAGCGGTGGACTTGCGAGTGATGCCGCCGCCCTCCTCGCAGCTGCAAGAGTTCTACTACACCTCTGAGCTATCGCAGGGGTTCTGCGGCATTCGTCACCAGCGCAGCCAGTCGGCTCTGCTCATGACCTTTGATATCGCTGACTTCCCCTACGTCTGGATGTTTCAAAGCTATGGCGGGTGGCGGGGGCACTATGTGGTGGTGGTAGAACCCTGCAGCACGCTGCCTTCTGATCTAGAAGAAGCTTGCCACAATGGTACAGCAGCGCTGCTGCAACCCCAAGAGCACCAGCAGCGCAGGCTCACGCTGCAATTGCAGCGCGATTGATAGGCTATACATAGGTAAAGAGCCAGGGGACTTACAATGGCTAGCCTATACGAGACAGACTTTTACGCCTGGACTCAGCAGCAGTCAGCGCTGCTGAGACGAAACGTCCTGGAAAAATTAGATTTGCCCCACCTCGTAGAGGAATTAGAAGACTTGGGACGACGAGAGCGGCAAGAGCTTCGAAACCGCCTGAGCGTGCTGTTGGGGCATCTGCTGAAGTGGCAATACCAACCAGAGCAGCGAGGTAATAGCTGGCGGGCCACCATTCGCGAGCAGCGCACTCAGGTTCAGCTAGTGTTGACCGATAACCCCAGCCTCAAGCCCTATCTGGCCGAAGCGCTGGCCATTGCCTATCAACTCGGCCAAGATCTGGCCGTACAAGAAACTGGCCTTGACTACGATACTTTCCCTGCTGAGTGCCCCTACACCCTGACTCAAATTCTCGGCGAAACCTTCTTGCCCAGTCCCTAGGCAAACAAAAAACGCCCCAGATGTCTGGGGCGTTGATTACCTTCATTCGACCTGTCACAGAATGGATGAGGCCTTAGCCTCTTAGAACCTAACCGTTGATAGCAGGAGCCTGCAGGGCAACGGGGGTAACCTCACCGGCAGCCGCCAGGTCAAGGGGGAAGTTGTGAGCATTGCGCTCGTGCATCACTTCCATACCCAGGTTCGCCCGGTTGATCACATCCGCCCAGGTACCAATCACGCGGCCCTGGCTATCGAGAATCGACTGGTTGAAGTTGAACCCGTTCAGGTTGAACGCCATCGTGCTGATGCCCAAGGCGGTAAACCAGATACCCACAACCGGCCAAGCACCCAAGAAGAAGTGCAGCGAGCGGCTGTTGTTGAAGCTGGCATATTGGAAGATGAGACGACCGAAGTAGCCGTGGGCCGCCACGATGTTGTAAGTCTCTTCTTCTTGGCCAAACTTGTAGCCGTAGTTCTGCGACTCGGTCTCGGTGGTCTCACGCACCAGCGAGGAGGTCACCAGAGAACCGTGCATAGCAGAGAACAACGAACCACCGAACACACCAGCAACGCCCAGCATGTGGAAGGGGTGCATCAGAATGTTGTGCTCAGCCTGGAACACAATCATGAAGTTGAACGTACCCGAGATACCCAGAGGCATGCCGTCCGAGAACGAACCTTGGCCCAGGGGGTAGATCAGGAACACGGCGGTAGCCGAAGCCAGAGGAGCGCTATAGGCAACGCAGATCCAGGGGCGCATGCCCAGGCGGTAGCTCAGTTCCCACTGCCGACCCATGTAGGCAAAAATGCCGATCAGGAAGTGGAACACAATCAGCTGGTAGGGGCCGCCGTTGTACAGCCACTCATCGAGGGAAGCGGCTTCCCAGATCGGGTAGAAGTGCAGGCCAATCGCATTTGACGAGGGCACAACCGCACCAGAGATGATGTTGTTGCCGTACATCAGCGAACCAGCCACGGGCTCACGGATGCCGTCAATATCGACCGCAGGGGCGGCGATAAAGGCGATGATGAAGCAAATGGTCGCGGTTAGCAGGGTGGGGATCATCAGTACGCCGAACCAGCCCACGTACAGGCGGTTCTCGGTGCTGGTCACCCACTGACAAAACCGCTCCCAAGCTCCCGCATTGTCGCGGGCGCGAAGAGAAGTAGTCATGGTAAGAGTGCCAATGAATAACAACGAAAAATGAATTATGGATGATTAGCAACTAAATCCAAGTTCAGGTGTGAAGGGTTACCGCAGGCAAAACTTCAGCCTTCGAACCGGAGTGGATACTACCCATCCATATGCAGTGTAAAGTTTCTCTTTTCTCCAGCAAATCGTGAGAAAGGAAAGTTTATTTCGTTGCACAAAAGTAAATGAGTTAGCCCGGTGGCCACCCCAAACCCCGACCCCCTAGCAGGTGCAGGTGTAAATGGTAGACCGTTTGCCCGCCGTTGCTTCCAGTATTAATCACCACTCGATAGCCGTCTTCAGTTAGGCCCGATTGGTCAGCGATTTCCTTAACAGTTAGCAACAAATGTCCTAACAGTTCTTTATCGTCTGCGGTTGCATCGGAAAGTTTAGGAATCGGCTGTTTGGGAATCACCAGAATGTGAGTTGGGGCCTGGGGCGTAATGTCGGTAAACGCCAGGCAGAGATCATCCTCATAGACAATATTGGCCGGAATCTCTTTGCGAATGATTTTGCCAAAGATGGTGTCGCCACTCATGGGAAAAGTTGAGCTAAAAGACGCCGCTATTGTCGCACGGGCCCATTAATCGCACACCTTAATCGCACACCTTTGGCTCCAGCGGCTTGACGGCAGGGCCGTGGAGAATATTGCCTTCGCAGCTAAAGCGGGAGCCGTGGCAGGGACAATCCCAGCTCTTTTCGGCCTGGTTCCAGGCGACGATGCAGCCCAGATGAGGGCACACGGCCGAGACGGTGTGCAGCTGGCCGCTGTCGTCGCGGTAGGCGGCAATCTTGCTGCCCTTGTGGGTGACGAGTTTGCCCTCGCCGGGGCCTACGCTGTCGGCGGAGTCAAACAGGCCCTTGAGGCGATCGCCCACCCAGTGAGCGCCCACTTCCAGGTTTTGCTGAATAGACGTGGTGGTGACAAAGGGCGTGGGGCGAGTGGACTCGTACAGCTCGGCCCAGGGATTTTGAATGCCGAGAATGCGGTCTGATAGCACCATCGCCGAGAGAATAGACTTGGCCATGCCCCAGAGGCTAAAGCCGGTGGCAACAAAGGTGTGCTGGTGGGCCGGGGTGAGCTGGCCGATGTAGGGCAGCTTGTCAAACGAAATGTAGTCCTGGGTTGACCAGCGGTACTCAGGCTCGACCCCAAAGGTGCTGCGCAGGTAGCTCTCCAGGCGTTCAAAACGCTCATCGGTGGCCTGGTCTTCGCTGCCAACTTTGTGGCCTTCACCGCCCACCATTAGCACCGTGCCGCCATCGGCAGCGGGGGTAGAGCGAATCGAGCGGTAGTTTTCGCCGACGCCAATGTACATGTCTTTGGGGGCTTGAGCTGGGTCAATGCGCCCGCCGACAATGTAGGACCGCTTGGGGTAAGTTTTGGCAAAGTAGAGGCCAATATCCAGAATGGGCAAGTTGGTGGCAATCACCACATCCTGAGCGGTGACGGTGGGGCCGTTGTGGGTGATGACGCGGCAGGGGCTTTCGCCCTCGACGGTTTTGACGCGGGTTTGCTCAAAGACGTGGCTGCCGTCGCCGGGTAGGGTAGCTGCGATCGCCAGCGTGAACTTGCGCGGGTGAAACTGGGCCTCGTTGGGCATCATAATCGCCCCAGTGACCGGGAAGGGCAGATCGACGCTCTCGACAAAGCTGGCGGGCAGGCCCAGGCTCTGGGCGGCTTCAACCTCGTCTTTGACCTTGGTTAGCCCATCAGCATCGGTGGCAAAGGTGTAGTTGGTCTTGCGCTCAAAGTCGCAGTCGATGTTGTCGGCGGCAACCAGGTCGGCCAGGCGAGCGATCGCGGCCCGGTTAGATTCGCCAAACAGCTGCGCCTTCTCGTGGCCGTGCTGCTTGATCAGATCGGCATAGATCAACTGCTGCAGGGCCGCGACTTTGGCCGTGGTATGGCCCGAAACGCCAGCCCCAATGCGATCGGCCTCGATCAGCGCCACGGTCTTGCCCGCCTGCTTCAGCAGTTTAGCGGTGGTCACACCTGCTAGCCCCGCCCCCACGATCGCCACATCCACGCTGATGTCCTGACTCAGAGTTGGGTAGCTAGAGGGCAGCGTGGAGTCAATCCAGTACGAAACGTGGCGTCCGGTGAGCGTCATGGGGTAAGACCAGAATGAGAGGATAGCTTAATCCTCTCGTTCTAAAGTCCTATTCCCCTCTCTCTAGAGCGGTAACTCGATACCTGCCGTTGGGAGTAATGCTGTCGATGGGGGTTAGGGTAGTAGAGGAAGGTCAGGGGTAGGGGAGTAATAGAAATCCGAATCGCACAATGCCGGTTCCAAATAGGCAGCTTGCGTAGGGGGCATAGGCGAAGCCAACCCAGAGGCTTTACAGTGTTTGCCCAGCCCAGCCAGTAGCCAAAGCGGATTCAGCATAAGGGGCAGGGGTTTTGGCGTACGGAGGAGCGGTATATCTCCGGGTTGCTGGAGACAACCGGAGAAATTGGCGAGCAAAAAGGGCAGTCTTCGCAATCTTGTGAGATAAGCATCCTGCCTGTCCTGGAGAGACAGTTGGGACGGCTATCCCACAGAGTATTCAGTCAGGATTTGGCATTACACAAAATCTTGAGCATCCTGACAATAAAGACGCCAGAAGGATGCGATTGCCACATCAAAAGGCCCGGCGCAGGCGCTCTAGCAGCACCTGCAGCTGTTCTAGCTCGACCGGGCTCAGCTGCTCAAAGCGCTCCTTTATACAGGCAATGTGGGCAGGAAACACCTCTTCAAACACCGCTTGCCCAGCGGTTGTGAGCTGCACCACAACGCTGCGGCGATTGTCGGCGGGGGTTTCGCGCTGCACCAGCTGCTTCTGCACCAGGCGATCGACTACCCCAGTCAGAGTGCCCTTGGTAATCAGGGTTTTTTCGCCAATGTCGCCCATGGTCATGCCCTGGGTGTTGCCCAGGGTAGCAATCACGTCGAACTGGGCGGGGGTGAGGTCAAACTGCCGCACGTGGGCGTCAGAATAGGCCGAAAACGCCTGGTACGTGCGGGCCAGCTCCCGCATAACCGGAATGAACGGCTCCTGAGCCGCCTGAACAGATGAAGCAGAGGGCATCGGCATCAGCCCCTTATAGTTCTAGTTAGATTAATTCTAACCCTGAGCTTCCTGAGAGCCAGCCTCTGGCCCAAAGTAGTGGGGCACAAAGCTACCGTGCAGACCGTAGGGCACGTGGTGGGGCAGCTTTAAGCGAGCCACAGGGCCAGCCTCAATGTCTTTGCCCTCCAAAATCACCAGGTCAGAGCACTGGCGCTCAGCGTTATACATCAGCACCAGCACCCAGCCGTCGTCTTCGCCCTGTCCCTGGGGGCGGGGCACAAACAAGGGCTCGCCCATAAACCCGCGTGGGGCAGCGCTCCACACCTGGGTTTCGCCTGTGTGGGTATCGAGCTTAAGCAGGGCTTGCAGCGGCGCGTTGCCCTGGGGTGCGTGGGCGGTGCCAATAAAGAGATAGCGGTAGGGCCGCCCCAGGAAGTCGGGGTGCAGGGTGGGAAACTCCACACAGCGGGGCACTTGTTTGCTGACCTCAGCCGTATCCGCCTCTAGATCGAGGCTAAAGCGCCACAGTTCCCCTGCTGGCACACTGTCAAAGTTGACGTCGCGAAAGTCGCTGCTGCCGTCTAAAGAGGGGAAACTGCCGTAGCAAACAGAATCAACTACAATCTGGCCATCCTGCTCAAAGGCATTGGCGTGGTGAAACACAAAGCAGGGGTCAGTTTCGATCACCTGCATGGGGTCGCCATTGCGGGGAACGATCAGAATTTTGGTTGGTTCTTTAGGGTTGAAGCTAATGCATTCTGCCGCGCCCTTGAACCCCAGCAAAAAGGGAATTGGCCCGAAGCTCACCGGGTTTTGGAAAAAGATGGCGTAGTTGGGGGTGAGGGCAAAGTCGTGAATAAAGGCAAAGCCAGGAATCGAATGGCTGTGCTGGCGGATAGCATTGCCCTGGGCGTCGATTTCGTAGAGCGTGATCTTGCTAGATAGCCCGGTTTTGAGCGAAAAGCCTACCAGTCGCTGGTCGCCGTGGTGGCCAGGGTCGATTTTAGGGTGAGCGGTGAAGGAACCGCCGGGAGCAATCAGCCCGTTTAGATAGTCTAGCCCCAGGGTTTCTAGGGTAGCGGGGTCCAAACGGTGGGGCTCGGCTGCTTCCCACAGGGCCAATAGCTTGTCGGCCCAGTAGACGATGTGGGTGTTGGCAATATTCTTGAGGTTGAGGTCAAAGGCGTTGGCCAAAGGACCGCCGGGCTTTTGGGTGCCAAACACGCCGCGATACAGCGGTTTGTCAGCCTGCTGCTCGGCTACGTAGCCTTCTGTGCGCACAAAGCGGTTGCGAAAAAATGCTTTCCCCTCTTGAATGGCAAGGCTGCTGATCATGCCATCCCCATCAAACGGGTGCTTGACGGAGTAGCCGTTGACGTCGAGCAGGCCGGGGCCATTGCGAAACAGGGTGCCCTCAAGCTCTGCCGGAATGTGGCCCTCAATGTCGGTAACCCAATAGCTGTACTCGTTGGGCTGAGAGCGATAGCCGCTGCTCCAGTCTTCGACAGAAAAAGCGGCGTTAGACCCGGCCTCAGCGGCGGTCATGGTAGGGGAGTTGATGATGGGGTAGGTAGGCATCTCGATTGGGAAGGTAAAAGATATAGACGGATTACAAAGACAGGGTGCATAACCCTAGGCGGTAGTGCCATCCATCGGCCTGCCTATTGCAGGCGCGATCGCTGGCCCTGAGCTAATCGGGGTCACCAACGGCAACGGGGTGCTCGGTTGAGACAGCGGCAAACAGAGCGGTGGATACCCCAGCTGTTTCAGCGGGAGGTAGCGCTTCGGCGTGACTGTCGCCAACGCTCTGCGACGATGACGACGGCAGCAAAAACAGCAGCGGCAGCGGCAGCAGGGTAGTGAGGTTGGTAATCAGCACCAGCTCCCACAGGTTGTCGAAGTTGGTTTCGGTCACGCTGAGCCAGTGGGTGAGCACGGCCCCCAGCTCGTGGGAGAGCAGCCCAGCTAAATTCACCACCGACATCAGTAGGGCAAACAGAGTGGCCTCGACGCCGGGGGGGCAGAGGCGGGCCGAGAGCACCAGCACCGGCATAAATGCGATTTCGCCCATGACGGTGAGCACTAGGCTGTCGCCCAGGCTAAACCACTCATCGCCAATACCCAGGCTGCGGTTGACGTGGGTAACCAGCAGCAGCATGCTCATGCCGAGGACGCTGGAGAGCACCGTTGACCAGGCAAAAATGGTGCGAAAGGGCACCGTGCGCAAAAATCGCTGAAACACCCAGATGCCCAGCAGCGCCGCCAGACTAGTCACCAGCCGCACTCGGCCCAAAAACTCGGGCTGAAAGCCCAAATCGTTGGTGGTAAAGAAAAAGAAGGCAGCGTCGGCGGTGGGGGTAGCCTGCCAAAAAAATAGAAACAGGGCAGGCATCCAGATCGCCCGCTGGCGAACGGCCTGCCACAGCTGCTTAACCTGGTTGCCCACCACCGTCCAGCTAGGCGAATCGACCGGGTCTTCAGTAATCAGCACCGCGACGACGGAGACAATCAGCGGAAAGGTGGCGGTAATGCCAAACACCGCGCGGGTGCTGATGTGCTGAAGCAGCGCCCCGCCCAGGTAGGCGGTGAGCACGCCGCCCACTGCTGAAGTACCCCAGGCCAGCGATTGCAGGGTGCCAGCTTTGCCCAGCGATTCACCCCGAGCGCGCTCGACCACCAGCGAATCGACGATAACGTCGCTGACAGCGACGGAGAGAGAGCTGAGGGTAATAGCCGCGATCGCAGTCCAGCCCGACTGCACTACCGTCGCCAGCGCCAGCCACGCTCCGGCCCCTAAAATTCCCGACAAGATCAGGTAGGGTCGCCGCCGGTAGCCAAAGATGGGTAGCCCATCCGACAAAAGGCCAAATACGGGCTTGATCGTCCAGGGCAGCGTGGCGATACCGCTGAGGGCGGCTACTTCTGCTGGGGTTAGCCCCAAATCGTCTTTGAGAAAAAAGCTCACCGCCAGCCGGGCCAAACCCAAAATACCCTGCACAAAGTACACCAGCAGAATGGCGGCCAGTTCTGAGGTCAGGGGCTGGCCCAGGAGAATGCGATTCTCCACAAAGCCTTTGATGCCGCTGGTTGAGGGGGAGGAAGCCGTCATGAATAAATCAGTCTTGCTAACTTGCTAGGAGTTCGATCGAAACGCGCTCTCGGATTTGTTAAGAAATGTCAATGGTTCTCCCCATGATAACCCGCTGTTACCAGTGGGTGGGGTGCAGCCTGCCGGGTTAGTCTACCGAGGGGCAGAAAATTTCAGCGTCAAAAACCTTGAGCATATTGAGATTAGGCGGTTCTGAATTGGCTCAGAAACTCCTCCATCGGATCAATGGCACGACTTGAGAATGAGGTTGGGGCCTGGGGTGGCTGGCGGTAGGGCAGCCCTGCCCAGGTCGAAGGTTGAACGTGGCGCGATGGAATTTTGTCGCCGCGTTACCCACTGGGCTTCGCGGGGAGTAGCGAGGCGACTGGCAGAGTCAGCCAGGCTTGGGTCGATTTTGATGCGGCAGAATAGCTTGTTTTTGGAAATATTTGGCCGTTTAGCGGCGAGATTGTCCCTCATGGCTCCCAGGGTTTTCGTATTGACTCCCCTGGCGAATACTGCAATAGTTGAGCGTAATTCTCGGGTACGCACCAAATCTGGGTCAATCAATGGGTTTTGCGCCTCAGCATATTCCTGTTTTGCCAGTGGACTTGGTATATTTGCCTAGCCTTTATTTCTTTGCCGCCCCCGTCACAACGATGCAGTATTCAGTCAAGCTTCTCGTTGCCGCGCTGCTCGCCCTTAGTCCGGCAGCCCATCCTGCTCTGAGGGAGTTTGCCCTGGCTCAGGTTGCCCAGTCTCCCGCGTTTTCGCTGCCCGAAACGGTGCCTTCAGGAACCACGCTGTCGATCCAGAGTTCCCCAAATTTGGGCTTTGCTGCCGAGGCCCTGAAGCAGGAGTTTGAGGCGGCCTACGAGGGCACCGAGGTCGGGGTAGAGGTGACCAACAGCGATGAGGCGATCGCGGCCCTCATCGACGGCGATGTTGACCTGGCGGCGATCGGGCGACCGCTCACAGAAGAAGAGCAGGCGCAGGGCTTGAATACAGTGGCCCTGGAGCGGGCCAAAATTGCAATCATCGTTGGCCCCGACAACCCCTTTGAGGGCAATCTCACCTTTGCGCAGTTTGCCGCCATGTTTCGCGGCGAAATTACCGACTGGTCGGAGGTTGGCGGTGAGCCCGGCCCAATTCGGTTTGTCGATCGCCCCGCAGACAGCGACACCCGCCGATCGCTCAGCCAGTACGAAGTGTTTACCAGCGCTCCCTTTGAAGCCGGACCCAATACCGAGACGGTTGCTGAAGACGACACAGCCGATGTGATTCAGGCGCTAAACGACGACGGCATTGGCTATGCGATCGCGCCCCACGTGATTGACCAGCCAGCGGTCGCTATCGTGCCCATGCACCAGACCCTGCCGGACGATCCCCGCTATCCCTACTCTCAGCCCCGCTATTTCGTCTACAGCGGTGAGCCTAGCCCTGCGGTAGCGGCCTTTTTGGGCTATGCCACCTCCCCAGAGGGGCTGGCGGCATTTACGGCAGCGCAGGTAGCCGAGGTCGGGGACGTGGCTGAGGGGGTAACCGCCCCAGCAGACCCGGTTGCAGAAGACACCCCAGCGGCGGCTCCGGCCGACGCGGAGGCTGACCCAGAGGCGGTGGCCCCAGTACCGGACGAAACAGCCCCGGTTGTAGCCGACAATGACGGAGGATTTGCCTGGTGGTGGCTGCTGTTGCCCCTCGCGGCCCTGGGCGGGTTGGCCTGGCTGCTCGGTCGCGGCAGAAG
>PYGV01000166.1 GCA_003022385.1 filamentous cyanobacterium CCP3
GCTGGGGCTATCGCCCTTTGAGCAAGACATTTTGTTGCTCTGCGCCGCCATGGAGCTAGATGTTTACGTGCCGACCCTCTGCGCCAATTTGCCGCCCAAGCAGCCGCAACCCACTTTTGCCCTGGCCCTATCGCTGTTTGACCAGCCCGCCTGGGATGCGCTCTCTGCCGATCGCCCCCTGCGCTACTGGCAGCTCATTCAAATTCATCAACCAGCGGCCCAATCGCTGACCACCAGCCCCCTGCAAATTGATGAGCGCATTGTCAATTACCTGAAGGGGTTGAACAATCTGGACGATCGCCTGGCCCCGTTTTTGGTGCCGCTGGAGGCTGACTTGGATGCGGTGGAGCTGCCGCCCTCCCAGCAGGCGATTGCTGAGACCGTGCTGGGGCAGATGATTCGGCCCTCGGGGCATCGCGCTTTGCCCGTGGTGCAACTGTTGGGAACAGATACCCTCAGCCAGCAGTTGGTGGCCCGCCAGGTGGCGGAGGCGCTGGGGCGCTATTTGTATCGTCTGCCGCTGGAGTTGCTGCCTGCCCCGGTGAGCGACCTAGAAAGCATCGTCCGCCTCTGGCAGCGGGAGAGTTTGCTGCTGCCCCTGGCCCTGTATCTAGATGCTCAAAATGCCGATCTGTCGGCGGCGACGGCGGGGCAATTGTCGGTGCTACAGCGGTTTTTGGCCCGCAGTGATGGGTTGATTTTTTTGGCAACGCTCGACCAGCAGCGCAACCTGGGGCGAGCCGCGATTGCGTTAGAGGTGAGAAAGCCCACGGCGGCGGAGCAAGAGCAGGCCTGGGCCATAGTGTTGGGCGACGCTGCGGAGCACAGCCCGGCGCTGCTGGCGGCTCAGTTTAGTTTGAACCTGGCGGAGATTCAGCAGGTGGCGGAGTTGGTATTCGCAGAGACAGCGGATATCGCAACTCCCCTTCACGATCGGCTGTGGGATGGTTGTTTGGCGGTGTCTCGGCCTCGGCTAGATGCCCTGGCGCAGCCGATTGAGCCGAAGGCGACCTGGGAAGATATTGTGCTGCCAGGGGAGGAGCTAGATTTGCTGCACCAACTGGCCGATCAGGTGAGTCAGCGGCATCAGGTGTACAACCAGTGGGGCTTTCGCCGCCGCATGAATCGTGGGTTGGGCATTAATGCGCTGTTTGCGGGAGATAGCGGCACGGGCAAAACTATGGCGGCGGAGGTGATTGCCAATGACCTGCGGCTGAACCTGTACCGCATTGACCTGTCGGCGGTGGTGAGCAAGTTTATTGGCGAAACGGAGAAGAATCTACGGCGGCTGTTTGATGCGGCGGAGGATGGGGGGGCGGTGCTGTTTTTTGATGAGGCGGATGCGCTGTTTGGCAAGCGCAGCGAGGTGAAAGATTCCCACGATCGCTATGCGAATATTGAGATTAACTATTTGCTGCAACGGATGGAGTCGTATCGGGGGCTGGCGATTTTGGCGACTAACCTGAAGAGTTCGCTAGATACGGCTTTTTTGCGCCGCCTGCGGTTTGTGATCAATTTTTCGTTTCCGGGTCTGCCAGAGCGTAAGGTGATCTGGCAGGGGGCGTTTCCGCCAGAGACGCCGACAGAGGGGCTAGATTATGAACACCTGGCTCGGTTTAATCTGACGGGGGGCAATATTCACAATGTGGTGCTGAATGCGGCGTTTCAGGCGGCGAAGGCGCAGACGGCGGTGACGATGCCGCTGGTGTTGGCGGCGGTGCGGACGGAGTTGAAGAAGTGCGATCGCCCCATTAATGAGTTGGATTTTTGTGATGCGGCTACGTTAGATGCTGCTGCTTTGAATTCTGGAATGGTTTACCCTTTTGCACCTCGGAATTGATCTATGGAACGTCAGGCGATCTCGCAGTCTCAGCAACAAGCTTCGGTGGGTTCGCCGCTGTCTAGGGGAGGGATTTTGCAGCGGAAGTGTGATTGTGGGCAGCAGACGATTGTTGGGGGTGAATGTGGGCAGTGTCGAAAACAGAATTCTTCGGCTCAGCACCGTATGGTTAACCCAATTCCTTTACAACGTCAGGCAAGCGATAATTCTGATATCTCAGAAATTCCGCCAATTGTTTACGAAGTCCTTAACTCCCCAGGGCAACCGCTTGATCCTGAAACTCGTGAGTTTGCGGAATTTCGTTTCAATAGTGATTTTGGAAGTATTCGAATACATACAGATACGAGAGCAGCTAAATCTGCAGAGGCTGTAAATGCATTGGCATACACGGTAGGACAGAGGATTGTTTTCGGTGCTGGACAATACAATCCTACGACTATTGCAGGAAAGAAATTACTAGGTCATGAGTTATTTCACACTAAGCAGCAACAAGGACTTACACGACCTTCAACCAACAAGATCACTTTAGAGAACTCTTCAGGTTATGAGCAACAAGCTGACAACGCAGCTCAAGCTTTCCTCCAGGATCAAGCTATCCCATTAGTGATAGGGCAGCCCAACAATATTGGATTACAACGACAAGTTGCTAGTGGGTCTAGAACTCAACGATCCGCTAGACATAGAAGAGCAGATGGCCAAAGGGGTGGAGATAGAATTCCTCAAAGTTTTCGACGATTAGAAAGGAGACATCCCGAAATTGCCCGATCAATTCGGTCAATCAACTCTGCAACATACGATATGGTGCGAGCATACCGTTCTGCTTATTATGGACGAGGTGTATCAGAATTAAGAGAGACTACTGAACGTTTTTTTGCTAATGCAGTTGTTCTTTGGATTAATTACATTGAAGAATCAATTCAACAAGACGCAATTGATGCCGAACATCTTAGCGAATGGGTGCGGTTAACCCAAAATGTCTTGAATTCTATTGAGCCTCTCTTACCTAGACTGATTGATCGAACTGCATCTGAGAGTTTAATTGCTACGAGGATAAATTTATCTCGAAGAGTACAAAGGCTATCTGAAACAGAGTTTATAGAATCTGGCAGAAGAGAAGTAGGTGAGCGTCGTAGTCCTGAAAGACGAGTGGGACCAGAAGCTAGACCAGTAACTAGGGAAAGCGAAACAGAATCACTGTTTCGAAGGGTTTATGAAGAGTTGAGAAGCTATGTGCGTGATCATTGGTCTGCTATTCAGCGCCATGAAGCGAATGATCTGGTTGCAAGAACTCAAGTCATAGAGATTTTGCGAAGATTTTTTGTGACTGATCAAGAAAAACTGGCTGAGTTCTTCCAATATCTTCATGGAATAAATCCTGAGCTCTTAAACCTTGTTCTTTTTAATGGACAAACAGCACGTGCCTTTGCAGGAGAACGACCTGTTATTCCTTCACTTACTAGAGTTATAGGTTCAATTCTAGAAGGTATTGTTGCTGGAGATCTACGTGATATTTATCACACGCCGTCTTCTGAAGCCCCTTCAGAATTGGAGCCGTTGGACGAGTTTGGCGCAACATCCGCAGATGAGGAAGCATCCGCAGAAAGGGTTTCATCTGAAGGTGGGGTTCTGGTAGGTGCGATTGGAGTTGGATTGATTCCAATCGTGGGACAAGTAGCTGATGTGAGAGATCTCGGAGCAAATTTATATCTACTGTATACCCGTCCTGCAGAACAGGAGCGTTGGCAGCGTTGGCTCGCATTGGCTGGATCATTACTTGGGCTTCTACCACTTATAGGTGATGGGCTCAAATATGCAAGCAGAACTATTATGTCATCTCGTCGTGGATTTCGAGTGGTGGCACGATTTGACAATTTTATTCGAAGACTGGGAGGTGGCATTATTGAGTTAGTCAGAGAAACTTGGCAATCTCGTGTTGTAGAACCTTTTTTAAGACAATGGGAAAGGGTAAGACCTTATATAGAGAACTTCGCTGAAGCTGTGCTGAGAGTGAGGTCGAATGTAATTGCACGTATTCGATCCACAGCACAACGAATGTTTCCAGAGCTATTAGAACAGCTTCGTACAAGGCTTGATGAGATAATTACTACCATTTCTGAGGGTGCTCAAGCTACGGGAAAATTTGCAGTAGAGAGTGCTCAAGCCATAGGAAGATTTGCAACTCGTAGATTTGCAGATTTCCAACTATTAACAAGCCGTGTAAGATCGCTTTTCGGTCGTATTTCGCCTACCCAACGGATGTTGCGTGCATTTGCCGAGGTAGAAGAAGCTGAAACAGTAGCAAGACGATTGCTGGAAGATGGGGGAGAAGCATCTGTGCGTTTGGCACAAGAGGTTTTGGCGGAAGCTGAAGCTAAAATTGACGAGATCATACGTGAGGCAGCATTAATTAGCAGAGGAGGGGAAAGCGTTATTCCAGAAGCGAGTAGGGCCTTACGAGCAGCAGAAACGCCTAATAGTAGTAGAACCGTCTCGATTGCTGACGATTCACCCACACAAGAAGTTGCTGATGTCAGCCCTACAACAGGGATTGAGGTAAACACACCAACTTCTCGTTCTACAATGCCTGAAAGGGATTTGCCAGACTCTCCTCATCACACTGACGAACCAGAGGTGCGATTACGAGAGAGTCATTCGCTGACTGATGCCGAATTAGAGACTTCTGTAGCGAGCAGTTCCCATAGAGAAGTAATTACACCACAAGAAGCCGCGAATGAAGTTGAATATGTGAATCGGCATCCAGAGCTAGTTGAAGGAACATCGCCCCACCAACATGCCCGTGTTAGTGATGAGCATGAAATTCTACAAACGCCAATAGGGTGTGAACGACGCTCACATCCTATTGGCGTTCCTTGTCCCGATTTGTTTGATACAGAACTCGATGCAGCATTCGCTCCAACATTTGCCGGTGGTGAAACAGAAGCTGTTCCAGAAGTATCAGTTCCGCGCTCTCCAGATGAGATGCTACGGGATGTGCTTCACCAAAGAAGTTTTACATCTGCATCTCCAACACCAGAACAAATTCGTGAAGTTCAAGGAGAATTTCGTACTTGGGCGGAACAACAAGGTATCGACCTTCAAGTAATCAGTAGGAGGGAATATGAGCATCATCTACGTACTTTTCAGCAAGAACGGCCTGACTTATTTTCTGGAAGTCGTCATCCAGACTTAGAGCAAGCTCAAAGTGTTTATGTCTCGCCTGATGAACTTCATCCTAGTGCTCATGTAGCCTCAAATTTACCGGAAGGAGTTGCTGAAGTCCCTGGCCCCAGGACACCACCTGTTGTTCTTTATCCCGACCGACGTCCACTAGAAACCCATGCTGTTGGGGACATTATTGCTCCAGGTGGAGAGGAGGTAATTGCTCATGGTCGGGGGGCTTATCTAGGTTCCAATAACCCTCACATTCCCACTGAAGTTTCAGTGGATGCAGCTAGTAGTGCTCGTGAGAGTGCCTCTGCTGCTCGTGAGAGTGCCTCTGCTGCTCGCGAGAGAGCTTCTGTTGCTATTGAACGTGGAGATAGGGTAGAAGTCGTTGAAATGTTTGAGGATCAAGCAAGAGCATTTGAACATGATGCTGAGGCACTTGAAGATCATGCAAGACAGCTAGAGAGTTTAGATGCGCAAATTCGTGGTGATGAAGGGACTAGAGTTGGTCCTATACAAATAAATAATCATGCTGAACACCAAATGATTGCAGATCTGGAACGCCATGTTGCAAACTTGCCACCTAGCAGAATACGTGGAGGAACTCTTCGTGTAGTTGTTACACAAACCCCTTGTATTCAAGATGGTCACCAGTGCAATTTACTTTTAAGAGAATTTGCTCGGCAACATGGACTAAATTTAGAGGTTTGGGTACCTTTTGATCCATCTAGACTAGGTACAGGACCTCAAGGTGTGTCCCGAACATGGACTCGCTATGGAATTGCTGTGGAGGGAGCAGGTAGAGGCGATGTTACGGTAAGGAGTGCAATAGATGTTGTGGCAGATCCTTAAAAAAGTCCTTAGAATATGTGAATAGACCGTTTCAGGAAAAAGTCCGACCGCCTCGCTTTTATAGGCTGGGTTGAAGCATAAAAATCAGTTCGTAGAGGCGTTCCTTTGAATAAGCTCTTGTCTCGTGCCAAACATCTTGATGAGAACGTACCACCCCAATTAAGTGTACTCAAGACCTTATCCAATACTCCTTGTAACCTTGTGATTGCCAATGCCCCTTGACATCCAACTTGCCATCTAAAAAACTCATAGAGACCTTATTTAGCAAGCCTGAACCACTTTTCCATCCGTAGCTAGTCCTAATACTATTATGCTCCCATTGCTAATTACTTGTTCTTCGCCAAGTAAGCCAAAAATATCTATAACTTGGCTATACGTCATCCCAACTTTTGCAACGTTATATTCCGCATATTCCGCCTTTGTGATTTCAGGCTCTGTTTCTGGTGCCGACTGACTTAATTCTGAATCTGCGATTTCCTAATTTATTTGCCAACCTTCGGGATGTAGGTTGTCTGTAGAGCTATTGGATAAAACTTGAATCAAGGGCACTCTATGCTTTTCCCATCAATGTTGAATGTGTCGTCTTTGATCCAACCTTTCCTGCCTTCTACTTCAACATGAAACCATGCCTCTTCCCCCATAACCCAAGAGCTTCTTGTACCATGAGCTGACGGTTCATAGCTTCCAGACGGCACCTTAACAAGCTCTCGACTAAAATTATCGGGCTTTTGATTCAAAGAGACTAGTGGATTCTCAATTGTTATAGAGCACCCTGAGGAAGCAATATCTACCTCTTCAAAAGAAGGCCAGAGAAAAGAAGTAAGAAGCCGCAAGAAAATAAGCACAACTATTAGAGGAAAGCCTAAAAGTAAAACGGGTAAGACTATTAAAAACTTGGATTTTTTGTAGCCATGATTTTTGCCAGGAAGTTTTTTGGTGGGATTATCGGCATTTATTTCTATAGAGGACGATGGAATATTAGACTTAGCATGTCCCGAAGGTAGAGATGGCGAATCAATTTGGCGCTCAATCTGTAGGATATCCTCAGACTTAAGCTGCCATCTTTCTTGAAGCTCTTTTAGCTTATTGCGTGCTCCATCACTTAGTGGATATCCCTTTTTGACAGCATCTAAAAAGAAAATTTTATATTGTTCTAAACTCTCTTGGTACACTCGATAGGCCTTCAACACCTTAACTTCAATATCATCCGCCTCTGCCCGCAAAAGCCCTAGCTGCATACACAAATCATCCAAACGAGGGCGATCAGGCGGCAAAATCACACCCTCCGCAGCAACCCGTTCCACCTCAGCCCGATACCTAAGTTGCGGATCGCGAATTCGAGCCTTTGCCAGCAAAAGCTTAAAGCCCTCCTTCACCACATAAATCTCGGGCTGCATAGCCGGGACAGCTTCTTTTACCCTCCGCTTTGCATAGTCATGCAACTCATCCGCCGAAATAGCTCCACTACTATTTAAGTCAGCGGCCCCAGTTTCAATCCCCTCCACCAAATAATGGGTATAAATAGAAAGCTCAGTGTCCTTTTGCTCAAAAGAATACTGGGTAGAGGTAGACGACGTCAGCACCACCCGCCCCTCACCCCCCAACTGAGCCTTCACATCTACCGACCCATCATCCTTCGCCAATAAATTCTTCGCAAACGCCCCACTAAAGCAGCAATCTAAAACAATCGCCTGATGTCGCGAGCGGCTCTCATCCATAACCTCATGGATAAAACTGGTCGAAACTGCCGTAGATTTAAGCAGCTCCCCTTGAGTAGTCTTGCGGGTTAAGCTAGTCGCCAGATACAGCTTGCCACTAGCATCCTTAACCCCATGCCCAGAAAAGAACAGCAGCACCAGATCATCCCGCTGGCGGTTCTTGAACAGTACTTCAATCGCCTCTTGCATAGCCCCCAGATCAGGGTTAATCAGCGGCTGCACACTATCAAAACCACCCATCTCAGGGTGCAACAAAACCCGCCGCATTGCCTCCACATCCTTAGCCGCAGCAGGCAAAGCGTTAAACCCCTGAGCATATTCACTCACCCCAATCAGCAATGCCAGCTTTGCCATCTTAGTGCCCTACCCAGTGACAAACTTCTGAGCCGCCTCAACCGCCGCGGCTAGCTCTTCACGACTATTGGCCTTGACCTTAAGCTTTCTCCCGTTAGCTTCTACCTCAAGTTCAATGCTCTTTCCGGACAAGCGATCGCCCAAAAACCCACATAGCTTTTTCGCATTCCCTGCGCTCACCTCCGCCGTCAGCAGCCCCACCAAAAACCCTCCCAGCGCCTTATTACCCTCCGGCGGGTGCGGGTCAAGGGGGCGATAGACATTTTCAACCTCATCCAGCTCAAACATCTCCGCCAAAAGCCGCTGAGCCTCAGTCTCCCTCTCCTCATCGTCCCAATCTAGGTCGGTAAAGGCGATCGTCAGCTTCACATTCGAGGTATTAGCCATTCCCCATGCCAATCTCTACGTTGTTAACGCATCATACGAGGAACACCTGAGTTCGCGCAGTGGCTAAATTACATTTCAAGCCCCTCGCCATATCCCAAAGCCTTAACCCGCTGAGGCTGCCGCTGGCTAGCAATGGTCACAATGTGCTGGGCAAATGCGATCGCATCTTTCTTGCCCTGCCTGTCGTAAATCTGCCTCACCACCTCACTCCCCGCCACCAGCATTAGTGCCACTTCCTTAGCCGAACACCCATCCCGCAACGCCCGCTGCGCCACCCGCAACTCCAAACTCGCTGACGGCAGCCCCGCCGAATACTGCTCCCACTGCGCCAAAAGCTGCTCCCTCGAATTCACCTTTGGCAGTTCCGGGTTATCTACCCCTTGCTGCTCTCTTCCAACCGTCCTTCCAACCGCTCTAGTGAGGCGATCAACTGCTGCTGCAAGGCCAACTCGGTCTTGAGCTGCCCGTTCCAACTGCTCAAAGCCGCAATTAACAGCCGCAACTGCTCCTGCAAGCTCGCCTGTGCATCGGAGGAGGTCTCGTCGCTGACGATACGCTGCAATTGCGCGACCAAGTACCCCAAGCTCTGGTTCCAGTGCTGCGGCCACATCGCCAAATCCTCGCCCAAGGTCTGGACGTGGTCTTCGAGGTGCAACACCCGCTGTGTGTTGACGCAGATCTCGGCCCGCAGCGGTTCTAAGCTGCTCTGCAACACGCTGGCCAATACGCTCTCCCACTGCTCTGGGGTCAAAGCTGGGAATGGGTTTTGGTTGCCGTTGTTCCCGTTGTTCATGCTGTCCATAGGTCATCACCTGTTGAGATAAGGGCACATAGTCACTCACGTTCTCCTTGGCCCGCGACACCTGGGCCAGTCGCACCAGATCGGCCTGGCTGGTGGTGTACAAGGTCACCGCCCGCTTGGCTCTAGAAACCGCCACATAAAACGCTTCTCGATTCGTCGTTTCGCCCAGCAACGCCAGCACCCGCTCCGCCGTCTTGCCCTGGCTGCTGTAGGTCGTGCTCACCCAGGCATAGTCCACATACTGATTCCCGCTGAGGTTAATGGTGGAGGTTTGGCCCGCCCCATCTCGAATCGTGGCTGTCCCATCGGGCTCAAGCCCCATAACCACAAACCCCTGCCCATTGCGGATTCCGGCTTTGGAGTTGTTGCGTGTCCATTTGAGGCGATCGCCCACCGCCGCCGAAATCGATTGCGTCGTGTACACCGTCTTACGAGGACACAGGGACGGATTGATCGACAACACTGACCCACTCGGAGTCTCCAACACCGCCTGTTGAGCCTCGGGATTTACCGCGATCACCCGGTACTGCTCGCCTCTGAGCAACCCCTGCTTCCGATAATCCTGAATCGGCACCAGCACATCGCCTACGGCATAGGCTTTCAGATAACCGGCCTGAGCCGTAGTCAAATCCTTGCGGCATAAGCTCTGCAACACAAATCCATCTGCGCCCAAAACTCCCTGCTCCTGCAATCCAATTCGCATAGCCTGAGTAAGGGCCAACCGCTCCGCATTCGTACCCGCCAGCACCAGCGTGCTCTCCCGGTCCTTTGCCGCCAGCGCCAAATAATCTGCCGCCACCTGCTGAATCCGTTCCTGGGGTTGAGATCCCTCTTTGACGTAGCCTGTCTGCGCCAAAATTTCAATGCCTTCACTGACCTGCCCCTGGGCCACCAACTCCACGGCAGATCGCAGCACCCCATTTTGTTGTCGCCGATGGGTTTCTAAATAGGCTGTCGTTATCCCGCCCGCCTGCAAGCTCTTGAAGGGATTGCCCGCCTCAACCGCCGAAAGCTGTCGGGTATCGCCCACTAGCAGCACCCTGGCCTGCTCCAGTGCAGCCCGCCGTAACAGAGCATGAGCATCCTTCATACTCAATAGCCCTGCCTCATCTACAATCCAGAGTGTGGGTTGTGGTATTTGATCAGGCGTATCAGAAACCAACAGGCCCGCTACGGTCGTGGTGTCAATCCCCAGTGATTCCCCCAAGACATGAGCCGCTTCAGCACTGGGGGCCAACCCTCGGATCACGTAACCTTGCGCCTGAGCCAGATCCTTCAAAACGCCTAGGGTATAGGTCTTGCCCGCCCCCGCCACCCCTTGCCACGCCATCACCGCATCCGGTGTGGTCGCTGCCATCTCTACCGCGTTTTGCTGTTCGGGGTTTAAGGTGTGGCTCACCAGACTGTCCAACTGGGTACTGTTGGGGACAATCGCACCCGCCTGCCCCCGTCCCTGCTGCATCAAACGAATGGTATTGAGTTCGAGGTTGAGTGCCGTCTGGGTGGTGAACTTGCCGTCGGCGACTTTGATAAGTTCAGGGCTTGATGCGATCGCCCCCTCAATCGCCTCAAACCCCTGCACCCCCAACTCGTGCTCAAACACAAACCGCTCCAGCGTCGTCCGCCGAAACACCGACTCCCGCTCTCCGCAGTGCTGGATTGCCGAGTCAATTACCGATTGGGCTGGTGGCTGATCGCCAATTGCTTGGGTAGCGCCCTCCGGTAACTCCGGCATCTCCAATCCCTTCAACTGAATGAGGGCATTCCATCCCCGCTGCAATAGCCCCTCGTCCACCTCCTTGGGTTTCCGCTTCCGCGATACCAGAGTCGCCGTCTCTCGCGTGGCCCGATTATTCTCAGACCCCGTCGCCTCCCATTCCTCGATCAGCTTCAGAATCTGCTGCCGCCGGGTCGAAAACGCCTTGAGCAGTTCTGGCGAATATCCCGCCAGTTCAAACTGCCCGTGGGCCTTGGCTTCAATCTGAAATCCTTGCTGCTTCAGCGCGACCGCCATCTCATTTTGGTAAATCTGGCCCAGGAGTTTCTGATTGGCGATCGCCGCCTCATTGCTCAAGCTAAACCAGCGCCCATCCGCCAACTGCGTCGCATTCATCACCACGCAATGGCTGTGCAACTGCGGCTCCGCCTCCCGACTGGTGGAATGAGTGAACACCGCTGCGGCAATATTCCCCGTCGTTACCTTTGTCCGCCCAGCCTCAGTTGAAATTCGGGTCTGGGCATAGCGCTCTTCCAACACCGATAAAGCTTTCGCTACCGCCTGATGATGTGCCTCCACCACCTGCTCGTCCTGCTGCACCAGGGCCGCAATGCTGACACTTTTGGGGGCGCTGAAGGTAAAGTCGGTCGCTGCCCGTCGCTTTTCTGGATCGATGACTTTGCCTGTCAGCGATCGCCCATCGGGAGCCTGCCCCGAGAGCATTTGGCTGAATTC
>PYGV01000167.1 GCA_003022385.1 filamentous cyanobacterium CCP3
GGTAGGGGCAAACAGCCGTTTGCCCTCGCGGGAAGCGTTGATGTTCTAATCCATACCCGTTTTCAGCAGCCCCAAAGCAAGAATCCCCCGAGGCAGATTGCTCTAGGGCTAGAGCCTGCTTCAGAGGATTTTAACGGGATGACCACAGCGAGCCGCTGCGACGGGGTAGTTACTCGGCAATCACGCGCAGGTTGACGTTCGCGGTCACTTCGGGATGTAGCTTCACTTCAGCCTGGTACTCGCCCAGCTTGTTGATGTCGGGCACCGAAATATCGCGGCGATCGACGTCTTTGCCCGATAGCGACTTGATGACATCGGCCACGTCGGCGGAGGTGACGGTACCAAAAATGGCCTCATTTTCGCCCACCGGCTTCTGAATGGTGAACATGCCAATGGTGTCGAGGGCTGTCTTGGTGGCTTCGGCCTCCTGCTTAATCTCGAGCAGCCGCTGCTTTTGCGCCTCGCGCCGACGCTCTACCTGCTTCAGCACACCGGGGGTGGTGCGCACGGCCTTCCCGTTGGGGATAAGATAATTGCGTGCGTAGCCAGGGGCTACCTCTACCAGGTCGCCGTTATAGCCCAGCTTGCGAATGTCTTCTGTGAGAACTACCTGTACCCGTTTTGCCATGATTTTTCTCGTATAGCCCAGTTGACTATACTACCCAACGCCCATCTGTATTGGCAACCCTATGTTGGTAAACCCTGCTGTCTCTGCCTGCTTCTCCCCTATGGCAAGCTCGAACCCATGATTAGACTGATACTGGCTCTGGTGCCCGCTATTTGGGTGGTTGCGATCGCCATCATCGCCGTTCAAAATGCCACCCCTGTCTCTTTTCGCCTGCTCAATCTGCAATCGATTGAGATTCCCTTTGGCGTACTGCTCGCCTTTTGCGCCGCTGCCGGTATGCTGCTGGCGGCCCTGGTGCTGCTGGTCCTGGGGGGCAACCCCCTGCGAACGCGCCAAAAACAAAGGCCCGAGCCGTAGCCCAGGCCTTTGCCGGTACTTGACCAGTAGCTCGACTAGTTGCTTGGGGCGGTTGTGACGTTATCGCCAGCGCGGGCCTCCTGGATCTCGGTGCCCAGCGCCCGCAGCGCCTCAGCAAACTGAGGGTCAGCGGCGGTACCAATAGACTCGCGGTTGGTGGCGAGCTGTTCCTGCTGTTCCTCGGTCAGCTCTACCGAAACATCGGGGTCGATGCCGTGCTTGTTGATATCGGTGCCAGCGGGGGTCAGGTACTTGGCGACCGTAATCGCCACCCCAGACCCGTCACCCAAGCTGCGGACTGACTGCACTAGTCCTTTGCCAAAGGTGCGGGTGCCGACCAGCAGCGCCCGATCGTTATCTTTGAGGGCCCCCGATAAAATTTCGCTGGCGCTGGCTGAACCACCGTCGACTAACACCACCAGAGGTTTATCGGTGAGTGCACGGCTATTGGCGGTTTCTTCGTCCACCACGCCCTGACGGTTTACCGTCGAGACGATGATGCCGTCATCGAGCCACATGCGGGCAATATCAATGCTGGAATACAGCAACCCACCGGGGTTAGAGCGCAGGTCAAGAATATAGCCGGTTACCCCCTGGCTTTCGAGATCTTCAATCGCCTCACTCATTTCTTCAGCAGCGTTGGCGCTGAACTGGGTCAGGCGAATGTAGCCCACCTCGCCCTCAGGGCCAGCCTGAACGTTGTAGCGCACCGGGTGAATCTCAATGCGGGCGCGGGTAATAGGTACCTCTAGCTCCTGCTCACCCCGGCGAATGGTGAGGGTCACCTCCGAGCCCACGGTGCCCCGAATCCGGCTGACGGCATCGTTGAGCTCCATGCCCTCGGTCGACTCGCCGTCAATGGCCAAAATCACGTCCTGGGACCGGATACCAGCCTCAAAGGCAGGGGTGTCTTCAATGGGGGCGACCACAACAATGTCTTTGGTCTCTTCGTCCTGGGAAATTTGAATGCCTACCCCGGTCAGCTCCCCGGAGGTGTCAATTTGCATGCTGCGGAACTCTTCTGGATCCATGAAGCGGGTGTAGGGATCTTCGAGCTGCTCCAGCATCTCGCGAATAGCGCCGTAGGCCTCTTCCTGACTGCTGTAGTTACGCCCCAGGTAGTCAGTTCGCACCGCGTCCCAATCGACTTGATTAAAAGTAGCATCGACGAAGTTGCGGTCAATTAGCTGCCAAACTTGATCAATCAGTTCCTTGGGGCTTTCTTCAAAGAAAGCTTTGCTCTGAGACAGGTGAATCCCGGCGCCAGTTACAGTCACCGCAGCTACCGCTATAGCGGTGGCACCCAGGATTAGTCCGCGCTTTGCAAGTGTCATGTGATATAGGTTCTAGCAGCAAATTACGCCCAATCTAACACACCAAACTGAGAAGCAAAGGGAAAGATTTCGTGAGGGATTTTGCCTTGTTAATAACAGTAACAATCGACACACGGCGCGTTTGCACTGGGGCAGAATGCGTCTTTAAAAGCTCTGCTTTCAGTTAGAAATATTGACCTATTCGACCCACACTGGCACATTCAGAGCGTGTGATAGGGCTTTGGTCTCAAGTTGAGCCGTCGGCTTAGGCACGCCCAACCCAGACAGCAGGCTTGGGGCCGACCGATTGCTCAGGCATTCGCTGGCCGTAGACAACAACCCCTGGCACCGAATCTGACTGGGTGCCGGGCTATAATCG
The DNA here is from genome assembly GCA_003022385.1 of filamentous cyanobacterium CCP3. Taxonomy (GTDB): domain Bacteria; phylum Cyanobacteriota; class Cyanobacteriia; order Phormidesmidales; family Phormidesmidaceae; genus Nodosilinea. Next base: position 2,678 of record PYGV01000167.1, read on the forward strand.
CCTTACTGTGTCGAGCGAGGCGGCAATCTACCTCTGCGAACCGTTGCACGAATCGCTTTAGGCGCTGAGATCACCCATGGGCACAAGCACTACCGATAAAAGCTCCTATATTCTATTAATTGGTACCAATGAGGGCCAGACTCGCCAGATGGAGTTTGACCTGCAAGAGGCCGGGTACCATCCGGTGGTGGCTAGCAGTGCTAAGGCTGGGCTCGCCCTGGCGACCGATAGTACTCCGGCTCTGGTGATAGTCGATCGCCTGCTGGGGGGCGAGTCGGGGCTGTCGCTGTGCCAAACCCTGCGCAGTCAGGGCCTCAAAGCGCCAATTGTGCTGCTGATGGCCAAAGACAGCCTCGACGATCGAGTGGCCTGCCTGGAGTGCGGCGCCGACGACTATTTTCTCAAGCCCTACCGCACCGATGCGTTCCTAAAAATGGTGCAGCTCTACCTGCAGTCTACGCCTGGCGATACTGACAGCCTGCGCTTTGGCGATCTGGTGCTGGATCTGGAGAACCGCCATGCCCTGCGGGGCGATCGCCTGATCGAGCTGACTATGAAAGAGTTTGAGCTGCTGAAATACCTGATGGAGCACCCCCGCGAGGTGCTGCCCCGCGAGCAAATTCTCGAGAACGTGTGGGGCTATGACTTTGTCGGCGAATCAAACGTGATCGAGGTGTACGTGCGCTACCTGCGCCTCAAGATCGATGGCGAAGACGACAAGCGGTTGATTCAGACGGTGCGGGGGGTGGGGTATGTGCTGCGAGAGAGTTAGTGGGTAGGTGAGTGGAGTCGGAGCGCACAGCGGTGCGCCCGTAATGGGTGAGCGGGGGAGGGAGAACATCTGCTCAGTGAGCGACTAGAATGGTACCGCCCTAGTTGGGCACCTACCGTTAATTTTGTCGGTTGCACAATGTTCTATCGTTTTGCTGGTTTGGTGTCTCTACAGCGGCCTTCCCGCGTTGGGCCAAGCGTGATGTGGAGTCTGGTGCTGAGCGCTCTGGTGCTGGGGGCTGGGTGCGGACCGGCGCCTTCGACCACAGCCCCCTCTACCCCCGCCGACAGTGTTACGTCTACGCCTACTACGACCGAGGTCCCTATGGCTGATCCTCGCGGCCAGCAGCTCGCCGTGACGGCGGTGACGACTTTGGGTGGGGAAAACATTTTTCTAGAAGTGGCCACTACCCCTCAGCAGCAGGCAATGGGGCTGATGTACCGCGATGCCCTACCCGACGATCGCGGCATGCTGTTTCCCATGGGGCGGCCCCGTCCGGTCAGCTTTTGGATGAAAAACGTACCCGTAGCGCTGGACATGGTGTTTGTGTACCAGGGGGAAATCGTGGGTTTAGCGGAGGCTCCTCCCTGCACCGCTGACCCTTGCCCTACCTACGGCCCCGGCGGTCAGCTCGTCGACCACGTCATTGAGCTACGGGCCGGACGGGCCACCGAACTGGGTTTGGCGGTGGGGGATGCGGTCGTGATTCAGGAGTTAGGCCAATAGAGCGGCGATATATCGCCGCTCTATTGATACAAAAACAGCCGCTTGGCGGCGCGGGTAAAGGCCACGTAGCAGAGCTGGTTGCGCTCGATCACATTGCGGTTCGCTGCCATTGAGGGCACGTCCACAAACACATCCTGAAAGGTGGACCCCTGGCTTTTGTGGATGGTGAGGCTGTAGGCGTAGTCGACGGTGTGGAAGCGCTGCTGCAAGTCCCAAAATTCCATCCAGCGCTTTTCTTGGGCCAAAAAGTCGAGCCTGGCTTTGAACTCGGCCTGGCCCGACTCGTGCAGCACCCGCAGCGCTTTAAAGTCTCCCGCCTCGGTTTCGACTTCTAAAATCCACAGGGGCCACTCGCCCTCGCGGCCTCGGGCAATGTGGATCACCTCGCACTCGGCGGAGGTGGGCAGCACAATGGTCTCCTCTTCTAGGCAGGGGTTGACGGCAATTAGCCGCTCGCCCGGCACAAAGCGCTTGGCCTGGGGGCCATAGATGGCCGTGCGAATCAGCTGGTTGAGCTGGGCGACGCGGCGGTTGGTGTAGGCTAGCGCCCTCACCTGGTCGGGGTTTTGCTGGTAGGCGGGGCTGGTAAAGGCGCGAATTAGCAGGTCGTGCCAGGCGCGGCGGGGCAGCACAAAGCAGCCCTCGGTGTTGTCGGGGTTGGTGTCGCTGGTGAAGCGGGGTAGCGAGTCGCGCTCTAGATGGCGGCGAATGTCTTCGGCAATTACCGCGATCGCGCCGCCGTAGCGCACGACCTCGGTGAGCTGCGATTTGTGAATAATCTGGCGAAAGCAGGCCGACTCGGGCTCATTCACGGGGGGCAGCTGGGCCGGGTCGCCCACAAACAAAATTTGGGTGCCCCGGTACAGGTTCGACACGGCGTTGACCAGTAGCTCCCACAGCTCCTGGTTGATCATGGAGCATTCGTCGACAATCACCAGGCGGTAGCGATCGATCTGGCTGGCCTGCTGGCGATCGATGGCAAACACCTGCTTGCCGTTTTCTTCGTCAATGACCGGGCGCAGGCCCAGCAGCTTGCAGCAGGTCATGGCGTCGATGTCGAGCCGCCACCGGGCCGCCATCGCCGCCAGCACCTTGGTGGCTTTGTTGCTAAAGGCGCTCAGCACAATGGGGCGCTCGTCGCCGCGATCGCGCAGCCCGTTGACAAACACCTGCAGCAGCGTGGTTTTGCCCGTGCCCGCGTAGCCCGTCAGCAGGTAGAGCTTTTCGGTGCCCTGCACAAAGGCATCGAGGGCTGCCAGCGCCGTTTGCTGCTCGGCGGTGAGAGCCAGGGCTGCACGGGTGCCAGCGATGGATTTGGGCTGTGATTTAGGCTGCGGTGGAACCATGAACGCGGAACAGGTGTTCTATCCCAGAGTAGCCTGATTCATTCCTTTGCCGAAGTTATGGTGAGGGAATGATGTTGCGCTGCGATCGCCGGAGGCGCGGCCCTAGGCCGAATGCTCGCTCTCAAACCCTGGGAGCACGCCCTGCCGTTAGGGACAGCTAGTCGGCGTCACGTTGCTGCCCACCCCACCGGCGCCAGTGCGGGCAATCCAGCCCAGGCTGCCGTCGTAAATCCGCACCTGCATCCAGCGACGACCGTCGCTGGTGGTCTGCTGGGTGGGCGGGTTGGTGCTGGCCCTGACCAGATCATTTTGGTTGTAGCCCGCCACCGTAGCCGACCCGGTCGAGGGGCCAGACCTGACCACCAACGCTGTGTCAGCCCTAAAGCAGGCCCCCGTGGGCGGTGGCGGCGTAGTACCGCCGCAGGGGCCAAGATTGGCGGCGTTGAGCCAGCCCACCGGCTGGATGGGAGACAGCGTGCCGCTGCCCAAAAAGACCTGCGCCCGCCCCGTAGCGACAGCCCCAGTTAGCGTGACCCGGGTACCGGCAGCCAGGGTGCCAATGCGGTTGACAACTGGTCCTAGAGTGGAGTTGTCGAATACCTCAGCCGCCTGATTGAGCTGGCGACAGCCCCGAATTAAGGTGGGGTTTTCGGTCAGGGGTCGCGTTTCCTGGGCCAGAGCTGGGGCAACCGCCAGCGTGCTGGCTGAAACAAGGGCGATCGCCCCAAATGAAAAATTGCGCAGCATTTTCGGTGGCATAGGTGCTCCTAGTGGCTGATCTGGAGGATTTTGAGGGTAATTTGGCGTTTGCCCCCGCTATCGTACCATCCTCAAAATTGGCTCCAGCCTCAGCTGTAACGAAGCTTACCGAAGCGCCAACGCCCCGCCCCGCTACCGATGTCGCTCAGGATCGCGGTTCTAAAGCACCCGCCAGGATTTCTGCCAAAGTTGCCTTGTCCACTTGCCCCTGGGCAACCCGCATCACCAGGTCGTAGGCCTCATTATCAGTCAAACTAAGACGGGTGCCGTTGATCCGCAGAAAGGTATCGATGACGGCAAAAGCAGTGCGCTTATTGCCATCGACAAAGGGATGGTTCTTTGCCAAATGATATAGGTACGCCGCTGCCTGTTCCGCTAGGGTTGGATGCAACAATTCACCGCCAAAGGTAGCTTTGGGTTGAGCTAGGGCTGAGTCCAATAGTCCTTCATCTCGCACGCCAGCAGTACCACCAAACCGTTCAATCTGCCTGGCATGGAGTTTTAAAACGGCCTCTGCATCTAAGAATTTAGGAGTTGGCAAGACGGTGATAAACCTCCTTGCGCTCCTCCTCTGACTCTAGGTAGGCCCGCCACACCTCGTCTTGAGAGGCAATGTTGGAGTCAGGATTCAACCCCTGAACGTAAGTCAAAACCTCAGCTAGGGTCTCGGCGGGCAGATGGTCTAGCTCTTCTAGAATTTGCGCTTTGAGAGTAGCCGTGGTAGTCATAGCGCTGACCTTAGACAATGGCTTGAGTTCTTACTAAGTGGGTTGGCCAATTCAAATGTAGGATGGGTTAGCGATAGCGTAACCCATGCGGGCGTTGGGTTTCGTGCCTCAACCCAACCTAGATCAACTTATATTTAATTGCGCTTGCCTACTTACTAATAATAATGGGCTGCGTTGACCCTTGAGGGTCGAGCTTTGCCCATCATGCCGTAAGCTCAAAGCTAGCCTCTACCTGGCTTAGACCACTGCCGTGGCGGCTTTGATGGCGAAGATGCGCTCGATCGCATCTTCAACCGAGCGATCGGGGGTAGACGCGCCGGAAGTGACGCCAACGGTGATGGGGCCATCGGGCAGCCAGCTCTCGGTCACCGTCAGGTCGCTGTGGAGCGGCTTGTGCTCAATGCGGTTGCCGGGGCCAATGCGGCTGGCGCTGTCGATGTGGTACGAGGGAATGCTGCGCTCGATCGCGATTTCTTGCAGGTGAGTGGTGTTAGACGAGTTGTAGCCGCCGATTACCACCATCAGGTCGAGCGTTTCATCCACTAGCTCAAACATGGCATCCTGACGCTCCTGGGTGGCGTCGCAGATGGTATTGAAGCTGAGGAAATGGTCGTTGAGGGCCTGGGGGCCAAATTTCTTTAAAATGGTGTGCTCAAAGAGTTTGCCGATTTGCTCGGTTTCGCCTTTGAGCATGGTGGTTTGGTTGGCGACGCCAATGCGATCGAGGTCGGTGTCGGGGTCGAACCCAGCCGAGCAGGCGCGACCAAACTTGGCCATAAACTCGGCCTTGTCACCGCCGCTCAGAATGTAGTCGGCTACGTACTGAGCCTGCTCCAGATTGAGCACCACCAGGTATTTGCCCGCAAAGGAGCTGGTGGCGACGGTTTCTTCGTGGTTGTACTTGCCGTGGATGATCGAGGTGTGGTCGCGTTTTTTGTGCTTTTCGACCGTGTTCCACACCTTAGAGACCCAGGGGCAGGTGGTATCGACGATGGTGCAGCCCTTGTCGTTGAGCAGCTGCATTTCCTGCACGCTGGCCCCAAAGGCGGGCAAAATCACCACGTCGCCCTGGCCGACGACCGAAAAATCTTTGTCGCCATCGACGACTTCAATAAACTCCACCGCCATCTCTTTGAGGCGCTGATTGACGCTGGGGTTATGAATGATTTCGTTGGTGATCCAAATGCGCTCGGTGGGAAAGTGCTGGCGGGTTTCGTAGGCCATCGCCACCGCCCGCTCGACTCCCCAGCAAAAGCCAAAGGACTCGGCCAGCTTGATGGTGACATCGCCGCGAGTGAGGGTGTAGCTATGCTCGCGAATTTCTTGAATGAGCCCGCTGTTGTACTCGGTTTTCATCTGGCCAGCGACATCTTCCCCGTGGCCAAACCCCTGGCGAAAGTACTTGTCGGAGTGGTTGAGCGATCGCTTAAAAGCCTTAGTGTCCATCGAATCCTCAGCGAGTTGCGGCATGGTTCTAGGATAGCGGGTTGTGGGCGGGGGTTTAGGGGCGATCGCTCGGCGAATTGCCATGCCACGAGCATGGTGACTGTTTTGACAGCAGGAACAGGGATCGCGATCGCCCTGGGTTAAGCCGGCATAAAGATTTGCCTGTCCCCAAAATGAGGGGCGTAATAATAAGCCCAGCATCGAGGGAGTCTGAAGCATGGGAGAACGCTTCCAGCAGTGGTCGCCAAAACACAGGATTGACAAGCGGTGGGCGATGGGTGCGATCGCCACTCCGGTTTTTCTTGGGTTGGTGTGGTGGTCGCTACTTCCCGTTCGTAGACCTCAGCCAGATCAGGTTCGCCCAACCCATAGCGAAGCAGCAACCCTCGCCCAACCCCATCGTGACACCCTCTATGGCAGTATTGGGGCGATTGTGATAGCTGCCGGTGCAGCCTTTTTGCTGCTCAAACCTCGCGTCGACAATAGCTATATAGAGATAGACCACCTCAGCGGTGTCGATCTCAGCGATGCCGACTTTAGCGGTGTCGACCTCAGTGGTGTCGACCTCAGCGGGGCCAATCTCAGCGGGGCCAACCTCAGATATGCCAATCTCAGCGGGGCCAACCTCAAATACACCAATTTGAGTGGTGCCGACCTCAGATACGCCAATCTCAGCGGTGCCGATCTCAACTGTACCCTACTCACCGATGCCAACCTTAGCGATGCCAACCTCAGCGGGGCCTTGTTATTGTTTGTGAATTCACGAGAGACTCAAAATCTTGAACCGATGCAGCTAGAGGCGAAACCTTCGCCTTTTTTGTGCAACGTTGCCCTGCCTGCCTATGCCAGCCGACCCGATGTAAACCCCAATCGTGACTGCGATCGCATTCCCCAGCTCTTGAGCGCTCGCTACAGTATTTCTCTTAAGGAGGCTCAGGAAATAGTCAATGAAGCTCGACAACACCAGTGGACTTAAATAATCATGTTCGCCATGCCCTACCCGATCCCATTGCTAGCCGAATCACCGAGTGGCAAAGCCTTTACAGGCTACTTTGGCTGACTTTGATGCCGTTAGAGAAAATTTGAGGATATCAGGTTTGGGCCTGGATCGGTGCTGTTTCATTGCCTCATAGCGATCGTTGATCTCAACCTGTCTGCGGCAAAATTCATATTCTTCTTGAAAATGCTGGTAAATCTCCTCATAGGATTGTTCAATACTAAAATCAAGCTCTTCATCTTTTAGTGAATTCAGCGTTTTTTCGAGCAGTAGTGTCTTAATCTTGACATTTTCAAGCCCTGGTTCATTGCATGAATTCAATAGCTCAATACGCCACTTCATTGGGATGTAAGACTCAATGTCGATCGCGTAGTCTTTGGTGCCATTGCTGCGAATATAGCTCACTACTCGCCCCACCGCCGCGTAGCCGTTAAGCCGTTCAAGCTTGGTTTCAGCCTGGGCAGTTTCGTTTAGATATAGCCAAATATGGTCCAGTGCTCGCATGTCCTCCTTACAACCTTTGTAAGGCACCACCTTAACATGCCGCAATAGACAAGCCGTATCGCCCGTTTTACGAGCGATTTTCCAATGGCTTAAGTATCCCTGAAAGCGAACGCTTTGCCCCAGCAAATCGGCAAGTGGTCTGCATGCGATCGGTGACGTCTGCATTTTGATGCTCCCTAACCGAGTTTTTGGGAGTTTGAAGGGGGACTCGGCTATCTCTTCAGATTGCCCAAGTCTGGGGGAGTGATCTTAATAAGGGCAGGAAAATTTTAGCGGTCAGCATGGGTGAATGGGGCGATCGCACAACAGCTCGCTCGCGCACCTCAGCCGTAGACCTGAGCAACTACTCAAAGACGATCATGGCTGTAGCCATAGCTCGATTGACAGCGATCGCAGGCGTGTTACAAGCTGTAGCCAATCAGGTTATGACGTCTCTCGAACGAGCGTTTAGCATTTTAAGGCTTTATTGACGTCCTAACCCAGATGACTCTGATTAAACGTAAGCGTCCCTGCAATTATGCTGGCTGAGTGAAGTCGTTCGCATTGCGTCTCCCTTAGGGAGAAAGCCAAAACCTACCCAAGATATCCCTTCGACTCCGCTCAGGGGACGGTTGCGACTAAACTACTTAAATACTGTTGAGAGAATGACCGTAAGGGTAGCGCTGGCAATCAGCGTAAACGCCAGCTGTACTACCTACTGGGTGCCCTTTTGGTAGGCATCAAACTTGTCGTTGGAGCGTTCTAAATCGCGACTAATCGTATCAAACCGCTGATCAAAGTCAGTTGTCAGCTTGTCAAGTTTCTCAGACAAGCCCTCGATCTGATCAGACAAGCCTTGCAAAGAAGGTCCTTGATTCGGTGTTGTGGTCATTTGCGTCAGCACCCCAGACGCCAGTGCCTCCAGTATTCCCATAATATGAGAACTGGAGGCACGCCGCTGCATCAGTTGCAGCAGCTGTGTTTACTGGCGGCGGGGGGCACGTCGTTGGCCGGGTTTTCGTCGAAGAAGTTCAGCGGCTTGAGCATGAAGCCAATGTAGGCCGTGGGCATCACCGGCCAGTCTTCGGCCCGGGGAATGTGGCTGTGGGCAAAGGTGTACCACACCACCAGGTCGGTGTTTTCGATGGGGCGATCGCCTGCCGTCCACTGGGGCAGCCCCTCACCGCCGGGGTGCTGGTTGGGGTAGTCCCCCGCCGGGAATTTTTCGGCGGCGGCGTAGGGGGTGACCCACAGGTGCTTGGTCATGTAGGTGGCGCGCTTGATCACGCTGGCGCTGGGGCGCGCCATGGGCAGCGTATTCTCGCCGGGCATGAGTTTGTAGGCGGTGGGGTTGCCCATGGCGTTGGTTTCGTTGGGGTTGACGATCTTCCAGTAGCGGGCCTTCATCGGGTCGATCAGGCGCTGGGCCTCTAGTTCGCTGGTCAGCAGGGTCGACTTGGCGTAGAAGGCGTTGCCGTAGGGGTTGAGGGTTTCGTCCTCCTCCGGTTCGACATCCACCTCGTAGACGGAGTTTTGCAGCCCGTCGACGCACATATCCATCCGCACGTTGAAGATGTGCTGGTGGGCGGGGGCGTAGAGCTGGGGGGCAATCAGGGTGCCGTACTT
>PYGV01000494.1 GCA_003022385.1 filamentous cyanobacterium CCP3
CGACTGGGCACTTCGCGGGGCGTCGATCTGGTGCGGCAGCAGCAGCAGGAGCCAGCCGGGCAGCCCTAGCGGCCCGCTAAGATCGGCTGATCAGGTTTAGGGTGAGGGCAATCAGGCCCACTAGGGTCAGCAGTCCGAGCGATCGCCGGAAGTAGTTGACCCCAGCAAACAGTTCCTGCCAGGCCCAGCTATACCAGGTACCAAAGGCAATCAGCGTCACCACGGTCTGCAACCTGCTGGTGGGGAGAATTGCCTGCAGCAGGGTCGCTACCACGGCCACTATGGCTGGTAAGTTGGGCTTTTGGCCAATCACAATATTGCCTTCCGAATCGCGGAAGATGCGATCGAACAGAGAAGATGGTGAGTTGTCGTAGTTGCGGTCTGCGGGCGAGGTCATTGGCGCTACTCAGAATGCTGCTGACGGTTAATCTAATCCTGCTCACCTCAACCTGCCTATATCAAATGCTAGATTTAGCCGCTGTTCTTGCCGCAAGCACCTTACCTATGCCCCAAAGCGGTTAGTCGGCAGCCCCGGTGCAGGGGCCGCGATCGCAAACACATCGCCCGAGTAAAACCCCTGCTGAATCTCCTTCTGGCTCAGCCCCACCGAAGCCGTGGTGACGTAGATCGTCGACAGGCTGGGGCCGCCAAAGGTAGGGCAGGTAGGGCGTGGCACGGGCAGTTTGACCCGGCCCAGAGCCTCACCTGCGGGGCTAAAGCAGGCCAGGCAGCCCCCGTCCCACAGCGCCGTCCAGAGATTGCCCGCGCTGTCGATCGTCAGGCCGTCGGGTTCTACCGCTTCGGCTTCATCGCTTAGATCAATGACAACGCTGCGATCGTCAATCTCCCCAGTTTCGCCGTCAAAGCGGTAGGCAAAAATTTTGCGCTGAGGCGAGTCAGTCAGGTAAAACGTGCTGCCATCGGGGCTCCAGCCCAGCCCGTTCGAGATTGTCAGGTCAGTGACCATCGTGCGCATCGAGCCGTCGGGGTCGTAGCGGTAGAGGGCACCATGGCCAGGGTTCTCGGGGCTCATCGAGCCAATCCAAAAGCGGCCCTGGGGGTCGCACTTGCCGTCGTTAAAGCGAGTGCCGGGGGCGTCAAACTCAACTCTGTGCAGGGTTTCGACCCCGCCGGAGCTGAGGTCAAAGCTGGCAATGCGATTGCCCATCGCCATCAGCAGCCGGTTGCCCTGCATCAGGGCCATGGCGCTGCCCTTGTCGCTCACATCCCAGTGGCAGTCGTCGCCGCTGCTGGGCTCAAACACATGAAGGCGGTGGTTGAGAATGTCGACCCAGTAGAGCACCTGCTGGTCGCCATCCCAAAGCGGTCCTTCGCCCAGTCGGGCGCGGCTATTGAGTACGTTTTGGGCAGATAGATCGGGCAGAGGTGCAGAGGGCATAGCTCAGGTACCGGGGGTGTTTACAGCAGAGTCTCACAGCGTGACCGTCGACATGCCTATCTAAAGGTAGAGGGCACCTTAGTAGGCCTACCACAAATGCATTAAGCGAATGTCAAGGCCTGAGGTCTCATCACAAATCCGAATCCATAGCTTACGCCTCTACAGCCCAGCCGCCTGCCGAATGGCCTCTGTTGTCTCAATCTGCTCGGCGCTAAACCCAGCCTGCTCCAAGTGGTTGAGATACTCCCGGCTGGTGTAGCGACCGTCGAGGGCCAGGGCCTGGCGATAGTTAGCCACGGCCTCGGCACTGTCTTTTGCCGACCAGTAAGCCAGGGCCAGCGCTACCCAGGGGTGGGGATTGCTGGGCTCTAGTTCAGTAGCCGTCAGGGCTTGCGCGATCGCCTGCTCGATTTGCCCCAGCCGCTGGTAGGCCAGGCTGAGGTTGTAGTGAGCGATTTCGTTATCCGGTTCAAGCGATGCCGCCAGCGTGTGGGTATCTACCGCTGCCTCTAGCTGGCCGTCTACCAGGTAGACAATGCCCAGGGCGTTGAGGGCAGGCACATACTCGGGGTTGTAAGTGAGAGCGGTTTGCAGCGCGTCAACGGCGGGAACAGGATACCCCGCCAGGTGCTGAGTCCAACCCAAAAGCACCTGACCTTCGGCGTTGCGCGGGTCAAGGGCGGCGGCAATTTTCAAGGTGGCGATCGCCCGCTCAAAATCGCCCTGCTGCCGAAACGCCAGCCCCTCCTGTCGATAGCGTGACGCCGTTTGCATGTCGACTAAAAAGGGCGGATAAGTCAGGTTCTCTAACGCCTCCAGCGAGAGCGTCGTCTTCTGCCACGGCACCGCCGCCTCCCGCTGGCAACCCGCCAGAGCCAAAGCCGTACAAAGTACCCAACCAAAGACTTTTCCCATAGATCTCGTCTGGTTTTTAAC
>PYGV01000168.1 GCA_003022385.1 filamentous cyanobacterium CCP3
CCGTGCCTTAAACTGCATGGTGTTGTGCAGCAGCTCAGGCGAGTTCAAAAACGTGTTGCGGTGCATCACGCCCATGCGCACAAACTCGGCATTCTCTAAACCGGGAATCAGCCGAAACACCCGCGCCTGTTCGCCCCAGCGCAGGTTAGTTTGAAAGCCCACCATATTCCACAGCTGGCCACCCTTGTCTTCCTGCCGCAGTTGCACCACGGCGTAGGGCTTTTTGCTCTTGTTCTCCGGCGCTTTGAAATCGCCCAGCCGCGCATCAAACAGGCCCACCGGCTTGAGCGGGCCGTAGCGCATGGTGTCTTCACCCCGCCGCGCCATCTCCTCGATCGGCAGGCAAGCTTCAAAAAATTTGGCTGTCTCGCGCTCAAAGTCCTTGAGTTCGGCCTGCTCTGCGTTGCACAGCTCAGTCCAAAAGTGCAGGTACTGCTCCTTATTCATGGGGCAGTTGAGATAGGCCGCCTCGCCCCGGTCGTAGCGCGACGCCATAAACGCCACCGACTGGTCGATGCTGTCGCCCACCACAATCGGGCTGGCGGCATCAAAAAAGCTCATGTAGCCCTGCCCGGTGAATCGCTCCAGATCCACCGACAGGGCGTCGCTGGTCAGGGGGCCAGTGGTCAGCACCACGATGCCCTCGTTGGGAATGCTCGTTACCTCGTCGCGGCGCAGCTCGATCAGCGGGTGCTGCTCCAGAGCGGTGGTCAGGTCTTGGCTGAAGATGCCGCGATCGACCGCCAAGGCACCACCAGCGGGCACCTGGTGCTGGTCGGCCTTGCCAATCACTACCGAGCCCAGCCGCCGCAGCTCTTCGTGGAGCAGGCCCGAGGCGCGATCGCTCGACATCGCCCCAAAGGAGTTGCTGCACACCAGCTCGGCCACATGCTCGCTGTGGTGCGCGGGCGACTTTTTCTGCGGGCGCATTTCGTGCAGCACCACGGGCACCCCGGCCTGGGCAATCTGCCAGGCGGCCTCGGTACCGGCCAGCCCGCCGCCGATGACATGAATGGGGTCTGGGGTTTGCACTGCGTAGCCCTCAAAACTCAGCTTTTCTAGGATAACGGGTTCTAGTCTTCTGGTCTAAAATAAGCCTGCCAGGTCATTCACATCTCAAGCCGATGACTGAACTTATTTTTTGGGTTGAAGAAGATCCTGAAGGGGGCTACAACGCCCAGGCACTGGGTGAACCCATCTTTACTCAAGCCGACAATTTGGTTGAGCTACGCCCAATGGTACGCGATGCTGTGCAATGCCATTTTGACGAGAACGAGCGCTCCAATCTTGTATTGTCTTTGCTATTCAATTAAGGACTGAACCATAGCTAGAAACTCTTCGGACTGCGCGACAATGTTGGCTGCCTGTGCTTGATCAACTGCATTGAACTGTCCATAGTCTCCAGTTGTTCTGAGGTTTTGCGCTTCGATTAGATAGCGATGGAATTTTGCTGGCACTCGATTGGTTCGGGCAAACTCTTTCCCAAAGGCAGAAATCACCCCGCTGTGGCTTGAAAACGAAAGCCCGTCCCCTTCTAGTAGGGCTTCTACAGCGTAGAACATGGTGTAGTAAGCTCGCGAAGCGGCAAAGTCGTTGTAATCGTTGCCCAAAAGTAGTTGAGCGGCAGCCAGGCTTTGTTGAGCTTTGAGGAGCAGTTCTTCTTGGTCTTCTGTCATACGGCAATGCCTTCACGCCGAATATTTCTCAGCAGTGGCCCTTGGCGGGTAGTGAAGCGGGTCTCATCCATGAACAAACAGCTGATTACCTTGCCGTACTCCAGGGAAAGGTCTGCCAGGAAACCGCTAATATTGGCAATTTCTTGGCCTGGATTGACGGCACCTGTAAGGACAACCAGCACATCGATATCAGAGTCTGGTCTGGCTTCGCCACGGGCATGAGAGCCAAACAGCATAACTTTGTAGAGGCGGTTGCCGTAAAGGGTTTTGAGGTACTTGTTGAGTTGGGCTAAAAGGCTTTGGGTTGAAGTGTTTAAGGTCACCATGTCAAGTGCAAGGAATGGTCTTCAGTTACCCAAATAAATGCATGAGCATCTAGGAGAATAGAATTCATTACATGTGTTCCTCAAACTCTTCTAAGGGCTTGTCAAAGTTGTCGGGCAGTGGCAATACAAAGGTTCCTTTCATTGAGCCTGCCAGGTGCAAGTTCTGAGATACTGCATCTTCTGTAGTCTCAGCAGAATCTTTGGCGTAGCGGCTAACTAAAAACTCTGTGTAGAGCAGTACAGACTGCTGAATTGGTTCAGGCAGCTTGTGAATGTTGTTGAAAATAGAAGATTCTAGCGTCATTCATCGCTCTCCTAATTTTTGTTTTTTTTAACAGAGTTGATAATAGTTAGCTGCTAGCAAGGTCTGCTTCACCATAGTTTTGCTTGTCGGCAATCACGTGTAGAGCTAGGGCTTTGACATGCGCAACGGCATGCTGCTGGTTGTCGCCATAAACAAGGGCACCAGGAAGCTCTAAAGTCTCAGCAATCCAGCAACCGTCATCTTCTTGCTCGGTTTCGATAGTGAAGCTTGTGGATATCAGGTTACTCATGGCGAAGATTCAACTTCAAGAGTGAGATTTCTATTATATGCAGATGATAAAAGGAATTGAATAAGGATCAACGGTTCATTGCGGCCAAGGGGGAAGATTACGATCGCCAATATTTTGCAGGTTGACAACTGTTCTCGAAGCGTGATTAAAATTAAAATGTTTTAGAGATATAAAGAGCTGCTATCAAATCATGTTTACTGAGCTTTCACCAACATCTTCTTCGCAAAATGAGGACTTTCAAGACATTGACTTTGATAGTATTTTGCACCAAATGAATACTGGATGCTTCGTTGACAGAATCTTTCCTTGTGAAAAATTGAAGACTACTATAATTGAAATCACCACCAAGATTGGCACAAATTGTCACAATGTTGCATGGGAATTGCATAATAAGTCTACCCTAAAAATCTCCCATGGCTATCTTATTGTTGGCAGTGTCCCAATAAATTTTCTATATCATCCATCATGGCCGTACTTGGTAGAAAATAAAGACTCGATTGAGCTGATCGATAAATTAATAGACATGAAAAATATTCCTGAAGCCATCCGGCAACGCAAAGGTGCTTCTGTAATGGAGATTGATCAAACACATAATCAAGTTATAATTAAACTATTGCATCACTCTGTAGTTGTGGATACACAAGGAAATTACATCGAATGCATCTATGATAGATACCCATTGGCTTGTGACGAGAAAAATGAAATTGGCTACGTATTTCTGCCTCATGAATCAGGCCGATTAGGTTGCAGTTTTGAAGCCCGCTCACCTATGTTTTAGCATTTTATTGAAAAATAACAACGTCCATATTCAGTATTTATAAGCATTAAAAGACAATTTCAGATCAGACTTCGATTTCAGAACTACTTTCATCTTTTGCGCTTATAACTCCGAAACGGGATATATATTCCTTTAAGAGTGGATCGACAAAGCAGTAAACACCTCTATCAACTGAGGATATGATGTTTCCTTGAATAAGACTTCCCATATTAGTACTATATTCATTAGGTTTATAGCCTATTTTTTCGGATATGTAAGCTGATGGAACGTTTGGATTATCGTGTGATGCCATTGCCTCTAATATCTTTTGATATTTCCCGGAACCCGCCTTCTTTAACATAGAAATGAGCTTATTACGCCGAAGAGTTTCAACAACTTCTACCTTGGCGAGTTCAAAATCATCAATAGATAAATGATTGTCTAAATCAGACTTAAGAATTTGACTTCCTAGCAAGTGAACAGGCTCTGGATAGCCAGCGCACAACTTGAAAATTTTCTCAATCACTTCATTTTCATAAGTACAAGAAGCTAATTGAAAACCATCTTCCAAGATTTGCTCAACCTCTGAAAATTTCAGCCGTGGAAGAGGAACATCTTTAAATGTACGATATATTGATCCATGTTCTTCTTCAAGATTTTGAATTGCTCCAGTTATTCCGGCAGCAAAAAAAGAAACATGTTTGGCCCCATCTCTTGAAAGTTTTTCGGCTGATAGTTTAAAGAATGTAGCAACCCCTGAACCAGATTTTACTCGATCGAGTTCGTCAAAAAAGAGTAGTATTCCTGACTTATTTTTGTCTTTTGCCTCCTTTTCTGCTTTCATTATTTCAGAGCAAAATAGATCAACGACTTCGGACAATGAAGATATTGTTGAATCTTCTTTTTGGCTTACCGTTAAAAATCCTGCAAAATTTATTTCAAACTTAATTTTCCCCAGGACATTTTCTAAAGAGGTTTTTAATTGCTTTAAGATACCAGTTGCAAGATCCGCAGGAGTCTGATCAGTTGCACAATCATGCCAAGCACAGAGAAAATCGTAAAAATTTTCGCCAGGGTCGATTCCTAGTCTTGTCACCAAATCTAGATTTCCCTCCGCTATATTCTTGACCTGAACTAGTACTGAACTTTTTCCAATTCCCCTGTCACCAGTAATTATTGTGTGCTTAGGCTTGCTATTTGCAAGCTGAAAAAGAGAATCAACGACACTGTCAATCTCCTTAACTCTTCCTGAGAATCTGCTAGGAGAATCTATTGGTAAATCCGGAGTAAACGGATCGACATATCTCTTTTTCATGGAATTTTATGTCCTGACAAAATTTCAACAATAGTTAATGTAGGAGGAATACTAATTAGGGGCCATTATACCTATTGAGGTATTTTTGATACTGCTGAAATTTCCTTGCACATTTTTTTGCCGAACTAGTGCGGCTAGATTATTCCACTGATCATCTGTTGTCGTATCAAACCGGCTCTGCCAAGCCTGTTCATCCTCTAATTCAGCTAAGAGCCGAGTTGCGATCGCATCCTGTTCCTCGTCCGACAGTTTAGAAACCTCTGTAATAGCCCGTTGAAGAAGTTCAGTCATAGTTTGTTTGCCGACTGTAGGTTAGTTATATTTTATTCGCGATCGCCCCAATCCCACTTGCCCAAGCACTTGCAAAATCCTCAGTCGCCCATAAAACCTTTAGCCAATACGGTTGCACTCCTGTCGGGCTTACTGTACTATGCTTTGCCACGGGGAATGACTCTGGGCGGGGAAGAGAGGAGGTGGCACTCCTCAAATCCCCTAAGTCATCCCAACTTAGCCTAGGTAAGCTGGCGATAACCTGGATTCATTCTAGGATCTAGCGTCTTTTTTACCTTCATTTTGGGACAAAGCTAGACCATTCCCCGTTTTCTTTACCGAAAACGGAGATACCCGTCATGTTTAACTCATCCACCGGGGAGCCCAACCTCCCCACCAGCTTTCGGCTGCCCACCTACCAGCCCGATCGCCTCTGCCACATCCTGCTCGGCGACTACAACGCCCTGGTTGAAGCCATCAACCGCATGGAAGTCTTGCACTACTGCGATCGCGTCGGCTGGATCGACCCCATCCCCACCGGGCGCAGCGGCGAATACATCAGCGTCATGACCCGCCGCATCACGCCCCCAGCGGCATAACCAAAACTACAGACTATAGATCCCCCGCTGGCGCTGCCCCCTTAAAAAGGGGGCTCTCAAGACCCCGCACTCTTGCCACCCTTTTCAAGGGGGGTTGGGGGGATCTCTGACGAGTCTTCCCCGTCAAACCATCTTCCAGCCGATCGCTTCTCCGGCCCGCAGCGGCACCAGTTCGGTGTCGCCAAAAGGCAGCTCGTCGGGAATGCGCCAGGTCGTTTTGCCCAGCGTAATGCGATCGCTATTCCTTGGCAGCCCGTAAAAAGCTGGCCCATAAAAGCTGGCAAACGCCTCCAGCTTGTCGAGGGCATTCACGCTCTCAAACGCCTCGGCATACAGCTCCATCGCGTGCAGCGCCGAAAAACACCCCGCACAACCGCAGGCACTCTCTTTGCCGTTGCGGGGGTGGGGGGCGCTATCGGTGCCCAAAAAAAACTTCGGATTGCCCGAGGTCGCCGCCCCCAACAGCGCCTCTCGATGGGTTTCGCGCTTCAAAATCGGCAGACAGTAGTAGTGGGGCCGCAGCCCCCCCAGAAACAGACTGTTGCGGTTAAACAACAGGTGCTGGGGGGTAATCGTCGCCGCCATATTGTCCGTCGCCAGCACAAACTCCACCGCCTCTGAAGTGGTGACATGCTCCAGCACCATGCGCAACAGGGGAAACTGCTCTCTAAGAGGGATCAGGTATTTCTCAATAAACACCTTCTCGCGATCGAACATATCCACCCCTGGGTCGGTCACCTCCCCATGCAGCAGCAGCGGCATGCTGACCTGCTGCATCGCCTCAAAGACGCGATCGCACTTGCTAATCTCCGTCACCCCAGCATCGGAGTTCGTCGTTGCCCCAGCCGGGTAGTACTTCACCGCTTTGACAAACTCAGCTTCCTTAGCCGCCAGAATCTCCTCAGGGCGAGTGTTGTCGGTCAGGTAAAGAGTCATCAGCGGCTCAAACTCCTGACCCGCCGGAATGGCTGCGAGAATGCGATCGCGGTACGCCGCCGCCTCAACCACCGTGCGCACCGGGGGCCTCAGGTTCGGCATCACGATCGCTCGCGCAAACTGCCGCACCGTGTGGGGCAGCACCGCCTGCATTGCCGCGCCGTCGCGCAGGTGCAGGTGCCAGTCGTCGGGTCGAGTCAGGGTCAGCGTTTCCATCGTTGTCATCCTAAAACAGACCTAGCTCAGCCGCACGACAGCTTCGTTATCCAGCAGCGTATTGCCGGTGAGAATGTCTTCTACCGTAATGCGCAGCAGCCGATCGCGATCGACTCGAAACAGCACCCGCACCCGATCGCTGCCCGGAAACCCCGGCGGATCGAGCTGCGCGATCGTGCGGGCTCCGTCGCGATCGTTCAGCGGCTGCACCGAGGGGGCATCGCCGCCTAGCTGCCGCGTCACCAGGCGACCGTTCTCGAAATACACCTCCGTTTGAGTGCTGGCCGCCCCCAGCTCGCCGATGATTAGCTCAATGCTGGGCTGCTTTTCCACCGAAGCGCCCAGGGTGAGTTCAACCGGGGCACTCATCGGGTAGGGCTGGCCCTGGGGCAAAATCGAGTGCCAGCCGTGGCGGTTGTTGCGCCGATCCCAGTAGCGAATGCCGTAGCTGTGGTAGAGAAAATCTTCGATCGCCAGACCCTGAGCCACCTGTAGCGCCCCCTGGGCCACCGCTTCAAAAGGGCGATCGCAGCGCACCTTCTCCGCCCCAAACCGCTCGGTCACCCACCGCTGCAATGCCGGAATCTGCGCCGTGCCCCCCACCAGCAGCACCGCGTCGATCGCATCCTGGTCGATACCCTGGCGCTGCCCCTGCTGCAGCACCTGAGTCAGCCCCTTCTCCAGCCGCTCAAAGAACTGGTTCTGGGTGAGAATCGCCTCAAACTGGTCGCGGGTCAGGGCCAGATTGTAGGTGTCAAAGGTTTCATCGTCGAAGTAGGCTTCCGCCGCCTCGGTCTGCGTTGACAGAGCAATCTTGAGCCGCTCCGCCAGTCGCTGCACCACAGGCCCATCGGGCACGCCCTGGGTTTGAAAGTGTGCCACCAGCCACTGATCGAGATCGGCCCCGCCCAGGTTTTCGCCCGCCTTGGCCAGCACCCGCGCCACCTCGGGCTTTTGGGCACTGGTTTGCTCCGCCCCCTGCCCCCGCCACTTGAGCAAAAAGCCGACCGACTGCTTTTGAGCGGGGGCCACCAGCCGCACCAGCGACCAGTCGAGCGTGCCGCCACCAAAATCGAGCACCAGCAGGGTTTGCTCCCCGGTCAATCCGTAGCCCAGGGCCGCCGCCGTCGGTTCATCGATCAGCCGCACTTCTTGAAACTCTAGCGCGGTGGCCACATCCCCCAGCCACAGGCGGTAGGTCTCAAAGCTATCGACCGGCACCGTCAGCACCAGATTGTCGTCGTCCCCGGCTACCTGGCGCACCTGGGTCAAGAGCGATCGCAGAAACCACTCCCCCAGCTGCTCAAAGGTCAGCGCCTGCCCGTCGATATCCGGCAAAAAGCCCTGTAGCGGCATGCCAATGCCTCGTTTTATGTTGGCAAAAAAGCGGGGGTCGGCGGCAATGTCAAGGCCGCGATCGCGCACCGCCTGCCCTACAATCACTTCGTTGGCCTGGGGCTTCTCCACATAGATCAGGCTGGGCACCAGGGGCGGCACCCGATCTAGCTGCAAGCTCAAACCCGGCAGCGTCAAAGTTTCAGGGCTTTCTGTCGCCGGGTTCCAGCGGGCAATGACGGTATTGCTGGTGCCAAAATCAACCGCTATAGCCATAGGTGCAGATCAACAATGGTGCTACCCATCCTACCGGGAGTGGGGATCGCTCGGTACGCTGGCCTCCGGTTCGGTCGTTGCCGAGTGGTGCTGGGGTCGCGACTTCAGCACCACCAGCGCCAGCGTCACCACCGTCAGCGGCATCACAAACAGCAGCATCACCTGGCTAAACAGCCCCAGTTGGTCGTGGTCGGCGGCCCGCAAAATCAGGTAGGCCACATAGGCCACGTAGTAGCCGCTAAACAGCATCCCCTCCCAGCGCGAAATCACGTTGCCAGTCAGAAAAATCGGCAGGCAGGCCAGCGCCACCGCCATCGTCACCGGCAGGTCGAAGTACAGCACCGAGTTGGGAATGCTAACGCCCGCTCCTGAGGTCAGCGATGTCACCCCTAGCACCGTCAGAATGTTGAAAATATTGCTGCCGACCACGATGCCCACGGCAATGCCCCGAACCGTTGCCACTAACGAGGTTGCCAGCTCGGGCAGCGATGTACCCGCCGCGACAATAGTCAAACCAATCACCAGCTGGCTCACCCCCAGCGATTCGGCAATGCTCACAGCCCCTGACACAAACATGCGTGACCCCGTCACCAGTGTCACCAAACCCACCGCGATGTAGACCAGGTTAACCACCCAAGTCCAGCGACCGATAGGGGTAGGACCATATTCTCGCTCATACTCTGACTGCACCTCGGCATTCTTTTCTTTGCGGCTCTGGTAGACCAAAAACAGCGTATAAACCACGCCGCCAACTAGCAAAATAATGCCGTCGCTGGGCTGGAGCAGGCGATCGATCGAAAACAGCATCAGCAGCCCCGAAATTCCCACCATAATGGGCACATCCAGTTTTACCAGCTGCTGCGCCACCGGCAGTGGAGAGATTAACGCCGACAAGCCCAAAATCACCAGCACATTGAAAATATTGCTGCCAATGACGTTACCCAACGCAATATCACCCTGGCCTGTCAGGCTAGACTGCACACTGACCGCCATCTCTGGGGCGCTAGTGCCATAGGCCACAATGGTGAGGCCAATAATAAGAGGAGAGATACCCAGCAGAGCGGCTAGCTTAGATGCCCCTCTCACCAGAGATTCTGCCCCTACCAATAACAGGCCCGCACCTGCAATCAATAACAGGATGGCAACAGTCATACTTGCAAGCTCACTCAGCAAACGTTCTACTGGAATGGCCCCTACCTAGGCTGAAAATACTTTCAACCCCTCTAAGGCCAACTCCAGTATGTCTGATTCTGATCCATCTCTGTCGGGGACTCTGTTGAAAGAGACCGCCCTTGCCCCCTGGCGCAGTTCATTAGCCCGCGCCCTGCATCGCAATCGCAGCCGCCCCTACAGCCGCTACTTTCAGCTGGCAACCGTCACCGCCGCTGGCCATCCTGCCAACCGAACGGTCGTCTTTCGCGACTTCTTGCCACACACCAACACGCTAACGGTGGTTACCGACCAGCGCAGCGCCAAAGTGGCCGACATTGCCGCTCATCCCTGGGCCGAGGCCTGCTGGTACTTTACCCACACCCGCGAGCAGTTTCGCCTGGCTGGCCCCATTGCGATCGTCGGTGCCACCAATTTGAATGCCGAACTTCAACGCGCTCGGCAAACGTCCTGGGAAGCCCTCTCCGACAACGCCCGCCAGCAGTTCTACTGGCCCCATCCCGCCCAGCCCCGCGACCCTGAGGCCGACTTTTCGCCCCGCGATGCTGGCGAGATTCCCCCCGCCCTCTTTTGCCTGGTGCTGCTGGCTCCCGATCGCGTTGACCATCTAGAACTGCGCGGCGACCCCCAAACCCGCACCCTCTATGACCACCAATCCGACGGCACCTGGCAAGTCAAAACGGTCAATCCGTAAACAAAGGCAGTAGCTCTGGTTCCTACGCTCTGCGTGGGAATGTCACCGCTGGTGCTCCTGCGCCCATGGCTCCATTATCCCCTATCCTTTGCTCAGCCCCCTAGGCGCATCATCAATTCTGGTTACAGCCTTCCGTGCGCGGTGCCGCGCTCAACGTGAACTCCTTTCTGCCCAAACTGGTGTTCGTGCCGTGGTACCATCGGGCCGAACTGGCCGTGTCCATCATCGCGGCAAACTTGGGCAAAAGCACTATGGCATCTGAAAAATTTAGCGCTAACGAACGGGCTTTTTTAGAAAAAGTCATGCAGCGGGCCAACCTGCCCGATATTTACGACGCCCGTGACTTGACCCTGGTGGTGTTTCGCTCCATGCGAGATCTAATGACCACCGAAGCCGCCGATCGCACCGAAGCCGCTTTCAAAGACGAAGAGATTGCCGCCTTCTGGAAAGATGACAACCCGATTGTGCGGGTGCTCAGCCGTCTGCGGCCTCCCCTCAAAATTGATACTGAAACCTTTTTGCGTCGCATTCAGCAAGAGGGCGGCCTGCCTAAAGACACCTCGGCGGAAGGGGTGGTGATTGCAGTCTTCTCCGCCGCTCGCGAAGAGCTGTCTGAAGCGCAGATCAAAGAGATTTCGAGCACGCTGCCCGACGGGCTCAACGTGATGTGGGACCAAATTTAGCCCCTTAGGACCGGCCTCGACAGGCTACACGCCCTGGCGGCGCAGCCGTCGATCGAGCCAGACCAGGATGGCTAAGGCCGGAGCCACCGTTGCCATCATCCCTAGCCAAAAGCCGTGGGCGACGGCGGCTCCCTGGTCGATCGCCCAGCCCCCCAGCGGTGGGCCAATTAGGTAGCCCACCGCCCAGCACATCGAGTTGACCGAGAGATAGACCCCGCGCAGGGCCTCGGGCGCGATCGCCGCCACCAGCGCCGAGCCAATCGGCGTATAGGCCACCATCGCCAGCGCCATTATCCCCAGGGCCAGCCCGCCCCAAACCAGCGGAAAGCTACCCATGCCCGACTGCCACACCAGCCCAAAGCCCAACCCCCACAGCAGCGCCGACACCATCAGCCCCTGGGCCGGACGGTAGTGGTTGAGCCAGCGGGCCACGGGCAGCTGCGCGATCGCCGCCAGCACCACGTGCCCGGTAAATAGCAGGCTCAGCGTGCCCTCGCTAATGGTCTGTTCTCCACCCGCAAAACGGTTTAAGTACAGGGGCAGCGTGCTTTGAATCTGGGCCAGATAGCCCGTAAACAGCACATTTACCAGGGCGTAAACCATCAGGCTGGTGTCTCGCAGAGCGTGGCCCCAGCCCTGCAGGAGCGATCGCGCCGGGTTATCCGCTGGGCGCGTCTCGGCAATGG
>PYGV01000169.1 GCA_003022385.1 filamentous cyanobacterium CCP3
ACCTAGGGAAGCTGAATCAGAACATTAACTATGGGTCGCAGCCGCTACGTCATCACCGAACCCGATGCTCCCCACTTTCTCACCTGCACCGTAGTCGAGTGGCTGCCAGTCTTCACCCGGCCCGAAGCCGTAGCGATACTGTTGAACAGTTGGGCCTATCTGCGAGAGCACAGCGACTTTAAACTGTATGGTTATGTCGTGCTAGAAAACCACCTGCACCTGGTTGCTCAAGCGCCGAGGCTAGACAAATGCATCGCCAGCTTCAAATCCTTCACAGCGGTTAAACTCATTGAGCTTTTAACCCGCCATCGCGCCACCACCATTCTGCGGCGATTGCCCGAGGCTAAACCAATTTATAAGCGCGATCGCGATCACCAGTTTTGGCAAGCAGGCGTGCACGCAGAGCTAGTCTTCAGCGAGACCATGATGCGGCAAAAGCTAGAGTACATTCACAACAATCCGGTCAAGCGGGGTTATGTGGATAACCCCGAGCACTGGCGTTATTCCAGCGCCCGCAACTATCTCGGTGAGCCAGGCTTAATCGCCATCGACCCCTGGTACTGAACCGGCTGATCGTCTCATATTGTCTCAGACGCTCCAGCATCATCTCTGGGCGCTGGAGCGCCAGATGTTGCGTCTCCACGCGGAGCATGGGGACGATAGGTTTCTTTGCACCAGCCTCTTAGTTCTTTGCGTCAGCCTGCCGTTACTCTGCAACGGCCTCTCGTTTCTTTGCACCAGCCTCTCGTTACGCTGTAACAGCCTTTTGTTCCGTTGTACCGGCCTCTCGTTACTGTGCAACGGCCCTTTGTTCCTTTGCACCCGCTTACCGTTACTCTGTACCAGCCTCACGTTTCTTTGTGTCGGCCTGCCGTTACTTGGCACCACCACACCCAAAGCCTCCCCTCAAGCGGCAGCGATCGCCCTCAGGGGTGTCACCCTCCGTACTGCCACCGCCCCATCAAAACGCCTTTGCCGCCAGCCTTTGCGCCTGCCCCATCGGCAAAAAGTCACCCCCTTTACACAACCCCGCTCAACCGGGGCCAAAACAACACAGACTAACCAACCCAGATCCGCAAAAACCTCAGTCTCGCGGGCTTATGGCGATCGCTATTTTCGAAGAGTACTTTCAATAGGGTCATCTAACCTATGCCTCGCCAAAAACGCACCTCCAAGCACCTCACCCTGGCCGAAAAACGGAACGCGGGTACCCAGTCGATTGCAAAAGACCTTGACCTGGGCAACGGCATCACCACCGCCGCCTACACCGAGGCGATCGAGAACCTGCGCCAGAAGCTCCACGACTACAACGAATCCCTTTCGCTGGTTGACCAGGCCGCCAACGCCGTTCAAGACGCTGAGCAGGTCGTCCGCGACTTTTCGGAGCGCATCTTGACCAGGGTGGCCACCCGCTACGGCAAAGACAGCGACGAGTACGAAATGGCCGGGGGTGTGCGCAAGAGCGATCGCAAGCGACCTACCTGCAAACCCAGACTAGCGGCGTAACGCCAAAACGATAGTTTCTACTCCGCTCAGCCACCATTCCCTAAAACTCAATATGACAGCGAGGGTGAGAGAAGATTGACTTCCCTCACCCTCACTCGATAAGAAGCTGTTAGAAAAAGCGCTATAGCCCGAGTAAACGACTCACTGAAACGGCTACCTCAGGAAACGCTAACGGGGTCACTATACCCTGGCTCAGCTTTTCTTCTTGACGGTAATCGCCCTCTCTAGGGTCACGAAAGACTACCACATGTTTTGCATTGAGATTAACGACCCAATACTCTAAAATCTCTGCTGCTGCATAAAGTTGACGCTTAGGTTTGAGATCCTTAGCCAAGCTAGTGTTCGAAAATTCGATCAGCCAAAAGACATCTTCGGCATAGGGGTGCCGCTGTCGATAAACGTCTCCCAACGGACGCACAATCGCCACATCGGGCTCTGGTTCTGAGTTAGGGGCCAGAGTAATGGGCCGCCCTTCTCGCACCCTAGCCCGATCGCCCAACAGAGCCCCCAAGTATTTACCGGTTTCATCCCCCAGGTAGGCGTGCTCTGGCCCTTCGGGTGCCATTTCAACAACCTCTCCGTTCAACAGCTCCACCCGGCGATTATCTAAAATGCCAGACGCAATCATCTGATGATAATCATCCAGAGTCCATTTAGCCGTGGTGAGGGTCATAGGCGCTAAACCAGGGCGAGATTCGCTATGCATGATCGATCATAGCGTGTCCCTCCTGCCCGCTAAGAGACCGATACTGTTTTGTCCACAGCGGGATGCTGCTCTAGCACCTTGGCCAGGTACTTGCCGGTGTAGGAGCCGGGTACCTGGGCGACATCTTCGGGGGTGCCTACCGCGATCAGCTCGCCGCCGCGATCGCCCCCCTCTGGCCCCAGGTCCACAATCCAGTCGGCGCAGCGAATCACATCGAGGTTGTGCTCGATCATCAGCACCGAGTTGCCCTTGTCCACCAGGCGCTGCACTACATCCAGCAGCTTGTGGACGTCGTAGAATGAGAGGCCGGTGGTGGGCTCGTCAATTAAGTAGAGGGTTTTGCCGGTGGAGCGGCGGGCCAGTTCCGAGGCCAGCTTCATGCGCTGGGCCTCGCCGCCGGAGAGGGTGGGGGCCGTCTGGCCCAGGCGAATGTAGCCCAGGCCCACATCCACCATGGTTTGCAGGCGGCTAGCCGCCTGGGGGATGTTCTCGAAAAAGGCCAGGGCCTCTTCAGCGGTCATGTTCAGCACGTCGGAAATGTTTTTGCCCTTGTAGGTGACCTGGAGGGTGTCGCGGTTGTAGCGCGCCCCCTTGCACACCTCGCACTGCACGTAGACATCGGGCAGAAAGTTCATCTCAATCACGTTTACGCCCTGACCGCCGCAGGCCTCGCAGCGCCCGCCCTTGACGTTGAAGGAAAACTGCCCCGCCTTATAGCCCCGCGCCTTGGCCTCGATGGTCTCGGTAAACAGGTTGCGGATCACGTCGAACACACCGGTATAGGTGGCGGGGTTGGAGCGGGGGGTGCGGCCAATCGGCGACTGGTCGATCACGATCACCTTGTCCAGTGCCTTGAGCCCGTCTAGCTTGTCCATGTGCTTGGGGAAGGGCACCTTGCTGCCGAAGTGGTGCTGCAGGGCCGGGTAGAGCAGCTCGTTGACCAGGGTCGATTTGCCCGAGCCAGAGACGCCGGTAATGCAGACTAGCTCACCCAGCGGAATCTCGACATCCAGGTGCTTGAGGTTGTTGCGGTGGGCGTTTTTGATCGTGAGCGATCGCCCATTTCCCGCCCGCCGCGACCCCGGCGTGGGAATCGACTGCCGCCCCGATAGATAGGCCCCGGTGAGCGACTCCTGAGCCGTCATCAGGGCGTTGAGGTCGCCCTCGGCCACAATCGAGCCGCCGTGGATGCCCGCGCCGGGGCCAATATCCACCAGGTGGTCGGCGGCGCGGATCGTGTCTTCGTCGTGCTCGACCACGATCAGGGTGTTGCCCAGGTCGCGCAGGCGGTGCAGGGTGTTGAGCAGGCGATCGTTGTCGCGCTGGTGTAGGCCAATGCTGGGCTCGTCCAGCACGTAGAGCACGCCCGTGAGGCCGGAGCCAATCTGGGTGGCCAGGCGAATGCGCTGAGCCTCGCCGCCGGAGAGGGTCATGGCGGTACGGTGCAGGGTCAGGTAGTCGAGCCCGACATCCATCATGAACTGAAGCCGAGCCCGAATTTCGCGCAGCACCAGCGCGCCGATCTGGAGCTGTCGAGCCGAGAGCTTGGGCGAGTCGCCCTCTTCGCCCACCACCTCTTCGCCCACCAAGATGCGAATGCGCTTGAGGCACTCGCGGATGGAGACATTGGTGAGGTCGCTGATCGAGTGGGGGCCAATGCGCACCGCATTGGATTCGGGCTTGAGGCGGGTGCCGCGGCACACTTCGCAGGTCTGGTCGATCAGGTACTTTTCCAGCTTTTGCTTGTGCAGCTCGGAGGTGCTGTCTTTGTACTGGCGATCGAGAATGGGCAGCACGCCCTCGTACTGGCGGTGGTAGCCCTTGCGATCGCGGTAGCGGGAGTCCGACTCTATATAGATCTTCTCCTCGCTGCCGTGGAGCACGATGTGCTGCTGCTCGGGGGTGAGCTGGTCCCAGCGGCTCTGAATCTCGAAGCCAAAGGCCTGGCCGACGCTGTAGAGCAGCGAGAAGTAGTAGGTGTTGTCTTTCTCAGACCAGGGGGCGATCGCGGCGTAGACCGGCAATGTTGGATCCGGGACGACTAAATCAGCCGAAAACGTGCGCAGGCTGCCCAGCCCGTGGCAGTGGGGGCAGGCCCCGTAGGGGGAGTTAAAGGAAAACAGCCGGGGCGACAGCTCCTCCATCACCGCGCCGTGCTCGGGGCAGGCAAAGTTTTCCGAAAACACCAGCTCCTTGGGCAACCCGTAGCTGCCTTCCGCTTCGGCGGCCTGGGGCAGACGGTCAGAGATCGACACCACGTTGCTGCCGGAAGCTGGGGCCTCGGCGGTCTGAGGCTTTTCGGCCAGAATCTCAATCACTGCGATCCCTTCCGATCGCTTCAGACAGGTGCGCAGGGAGTCGGCCAGGCGATCCTCCAGGCCCTCTTTTTTAACCAGGCGATCGACCACTACTTCAACGTTGTGGCTGTAGTTTTTGTCCAGCTCAATGTTGTCGGTCAGCTCCCGCAGTTCGCCGTTCACCCGCACCCGCACAAAGCCCTCCGAGGCCAGACTGGAGAGCAGCTTCTTATGGGTACCCTTCTTGCCCCGCACCACGGGGGCGAGAATTTGAAAGCGGGTGCGATCGGGCAGTTCCATGATCCGATCGATCATCTGGTCGATGCTTTGGGGCGAAATGCTGCGATCGCAGTGGGGGCAGTGGGGGTCGCCCGCTCGTCCGTAGAGCAGGCGCAGGTAGTCGTAGATCTCCGTCACCGTGCCCACGGTGGAGCGGGGGTTGTGGGAGGTGGATTTTTGGTCAATGGAGATCGCCGGACTCAGCCCCTCGATCGCGTCCACATCGGGCTTATCCACCTGGCCGAGAAACTGGCGAGCATAGGCGCTGAGCGACTCGACGTAGCGGCGCTGGCCCTCGGCAAAAATGGTGTCAAAGGCCAGGGACGACTTACCCGAGCCCGATACCCCGGTAAACACAATCAGCTGATTGCGGGGAATCTCCAGATCCAGGTTCTTGAGGTTGTGCTGGCGCGCCCCGCGAATGCGGATCACGTTGTCGTCAATGGCGGCGTGGTGGTGGGCCAGGCCTGGGGTGGGGTTGCCGTTGCTAGACGCTCGACCGTTGCGGGAGGCGGCTTTTTTAGCAGAAGCGTCCGATTTGGGCATGTCTGGGAGCTTAGTGACAACGCCCTATCAATTTAACGTTATTCTGTCAGATCTTTCCAGCTAGCTGGGTACAACTGTATCCCCATTAAATCGTATAAATCGTAAACTCACCCCTGGCGGTTGGGGGCCTGCCGGGTGATCAGCAAGCTCCCCATCCCTGCCCAGGGCTGTAGCCAGCTAAACCATTTGAGGTTCCTGATCCGCCTTGGCAATTTCCGAGGGGGCAAAGCCCCGCTGCGCCAGATGGTTATCCCAGCTCCAGGCTAGCAAAAATGCTTTGGCGGCCTGGTAGCCCGACCGATACAGAGTGTCTTTGTCGGCACTGGTTAGATCGAACTGCGTAGCCGAGATACCGCCAGTGGCAATATTGATAATGCGGCCCATTTCATTCTTGCGAATGTGATGATTGTCTCGGGCCACCTGCATGGTTTCTACCATGGCTCGCAGAATGCCCAGAGCCCCTCTGATGGGTTTAGCAGACTCAGGGATGCCGGGTTCGCAGTCCTCTAGGGTCTCCACCAGCCGGAAGCCAAAGGTCGGACAGCGGGGTTTTTGTCCGGGCTCGGCATCGTAGATCCACAGCGGAAAGTTGCTGAGCACACCGCCATCGATAATGGTTGAATTTTGCAGCTGCCCCGGCTCAAAAAACAGCGGAATGCTCATCGACAGCCGCACCGCCTCAGCCACCGAAAACTCGGTGGGTTCCTGGTCATAGAAGGGCAGGTCTTCGGGCAGCACCCGCATTTCCTGGCAGCTAATATCTGAGATCACGACCTTTAAATCTCGCTTCTGATACCACTCCAGGTCAGCGGATTGGGCCTGCAAAAATGGGGCGAAGGTGGTTAGTTTCTGCTCCAAATGCCCAGACAGCCACTTTTTGAAGGGCTCCGCCGAATACTGGCCCCGGCGTCGAGCAACCATCAGACGCAGCAGCATCCAGGGAAATTGCTTCAGATCATCCGAAGGTGAACCATTCCAGATCAGCCAGCTAGTTTTTTGGCTGAGAATCTGGCCTTCGTAATCCAGGGGGCCGAGTACGTCCTGCTCTAGCTGATCGACGGTGAAACCTGCCGCCACCATCGCCGCTGTGATGGCCCCAGCGGATGTACCGGCTACCTTGCGAAATTTGATGCCAGCGTCGGCAAAACAGCGTAGCGCTCCTAAAAAGGCTGTTCCCTTGACGCCACCGCCCTCAAAGACGGCATCGACGTAGTAGCCGCGATCGCTGGCCATAGGTAGATTGCGCTGAATACCAGCAATTTGCGGGGAGGTTAAACGAAGACCAGGCTCTTGCTCAAAGACGGCAGAAGGTTCCCAAATCGTCATGGTGAAGGCTCCCTGAATATTGGTGGCAAAGGTCGCGAAGCCCGCGCTCGAACTATTGCTCGAACTATATACTGACGCAGGCGGTGCGGTTATGGAGTGCTTCAGAGGCAGCTGCGCCCATTCCAGAAACTTGCGACAGCGATCGACCAGGCAGCACCATTGCAGCCGTCGATAGCCTATGATTTAGAGCCTGTTGAGTTCTGCTGTCGCGCCACCCAATCTACAGGATCAGTACTGATCGCAGGCTCTCCTAAATCTGGCGTTTGAATACCACCAGGGTGATGTCGTCGTAGATGGTGTGGTCGCCGATATGGGTGTGGATATCGGCAATGATGGCGGCGCGGATAGCGTCGGCTGGCTGGGTTGAGTGCTGCTGTGCTACCCCGATTAAACGGTCCAGGCCGTAAAATTTGCGATCGCAATTCTCCGCCTCAGTAATGCCGTCGGTGTAGAGCACAACGGTGTCGCCTACAGCCAGGTCGATGGAGTGCTGGGCCGTAAACTCAGAGATATCTTCAATAAGACCCACCGGATAGCCCAGATCAACGGTGTCAATGCGCTCGACGGTGCCATTAGCGCGGATGACAATCACCTCCTCATGCTGACCGCTGATGGTGAGCGTGCCATTGCGGTAGTCGATCAGCGCTAGCGACAGGTTGCGCAGAGAACCCATGCGCAGACGGTTCTGGTAGATCACCTCGTTAAGGGTGTCAAACGAGACAACCGGGTCGGCTATATGCAAGGTGCGCAGCAGGCGCACCGTCGTTTGGGCCATAATCGCGAGCACGCCGCTCTCCAGGCCGTGGCCAGTGACATCGCCAATGCCAGTGGTGACCTGCTGGCCGTTGAGCAAAATGTCGTAGTAATCGCCGCCGACCTCCTCAGCTGCCTGCATAAACCCGGCGATATCCAGGGGGGCGATCGCCGCCAGGTCCTCAGGCTTAGGCAAAATCATCTGCTGCAGCTGACGGGCTACGCTCAGCTCGGCGCTCATGCGGCTGTTGTCGGCCTCAAGCGCTTGATTGAGGCCGGTAATTTCAGCATTGGCGGCGCTCAGGGAGACCTCGACCTGCTGCCGCTGAGCCACCTCCTGACGCAGCTGGGCCAGGGTTTGCTCCAGGCGGTACGACTGCTGCTCTAGCTCCCAGCTGTACTGTACACAGCGCGAAACCTCTCCCAGCATATCGATTACGACATCGACCGCCGCAAAGGATTCGGCCTCAACCCCCAGCCAGGGCAGCGGTTGAATGTACCCAGGGCTGGATTGCACAATGCGAAACTGACCGTCGGCCTGGGCCTGGCCAATGTGGCATTCTTTTTGCAGGTGGTGATTGGGTTCGCAGCACACCTCACCGCTGGGCGATAGCCAGCACTGCCCATAGGCCGCCGCTCGCACCGCCTCGCTGGCCACCGTCTGGGCCTGCTCCACGGCCTGACGCCAAAGGTAGACCTGGGTATAGGCCGACTGAATGGGGGAACTGGTCACCCGCTCGGCCCCGTAGCGCTGTTTAAAGTTAGTCACAAACTGCCGGTTGGCGGGCGTGTCTAGACTTTGAAAATAGCTCCGGCAGGCGTAGTGCCCCACAGCGGCAGGGCCAATTTGCTGTAGCTCAGCCTCGGCTATGCTCATGGCCATAATTGGCATGCGATCGGGAGTGAGCCCCGCTGCCTGAAACTGTCTGTAAAAAGCCAGGTTGCTGTCGCCGTTGAGGGTGCTAAACACCGCATCGGGCTGCAGGCGCACCAGCTCTTGAATAATGACCTCAAAGTTGGTGGCGCCCAGAGGTACATAGGCTTCCCCTGCCAAATCGCCCCGGTAGTAGTGCAGCTGGCCTTTGAGAATTTTGTTGGTTACCCGAGGAAACACGTAGTCTCCCCCCAGCAGGTAAATGCGCTGTTTGCCCTGGCCCAGCAGCCACTCCAGGGCGGGTTCGACCTGCTGGTTAGGGCAAGAACCTGAGTAAAATACCCAGGGCGACTGCTCCAGCCCTTCGTACTGCACGGGGTACCACAGCAGCAGCCCGTGGGCCTCAATTATAGGCAGTATGGCTTTGCGGCAAAGCGATGTCCAGCAGCCAAACACCGTCGACACCCGGTCAACCTCAATCAGCACCCGGGCCATGGCCGCAAACTGCTTTGGGTTTGAGCCACCGTCGCGAATGACAGGCTCTAGCGGCCGACCCAGCACGCCGCCGGCTTGATTAATTTCTGCGATCGCCATTA
Organism: filamentous cyanobacterium CCP3; assembly: GCA_003022385.1. Taxonomy (GTDB): domain Bacteria; phylum Cyanobacteriota; class Cyanobacteriia; order Phormidesmidales; family Phormidesmidaceae; genus Nodosilinea. The sequence goes on from PYGV01000169.1 coordinate 8,884, forward strand.
GGGCAGCATCGACCAGGGGCACTTCGCTGAGCGCCATGGTGCCGGTCAGCGAGTGCAGCAGGCCAACGCGAATGGGCTCAAAACGGGAGGGGGGCACCATGGGTTTCAAGCAAGCAGGACTGGCGATCGCTCGCTCGCGATCGATCATCTTAGATTGCCCAGCCCATGGCTCCAACCCTGCACCTAAAACGGCAAAATCTGGTTACAAAAAACCAGCCCTAGCCAATTAATTTAACCTGATTAGAAGCTGGCGAGCGGCTACACCTGAGCCTGGTAAGAGCGGCCCATAAAACGAAGGGTAACGGGCGTCGAGGATGGCGCCACTACAGTCGGACTGTGGTATCTAGCGCTCCAGGACACACCCCGGTACTTACCAATGACTTCCCCTTCGCGGGTTTCAACCGTGGGCCACTGGCAGGCGTACTCGGCACCAAGAAAACGTAGCTGCATAGGAGGATCCTTTGATTACTTAATAGTTAGATTTCAAACGTAGACGTAACCAATGCACTACAGGGTTAACCGGATTATGGCCCTAAAACGTTAAGAGGTCCTGATATAAGCATTAAATTGCAAAATTTGTTACAGAAATTTTTGGATTTTTCTAAACAGAAAAAATGCTGACTTTTGAGCGAGCCCCACCCTTGGCCCCAGACAGCTTGATGGAGGGGGCATTGCAGCCGTTGATTTAGGCACGACGTATGACCGACGACATGCTCTGGTCGGGGCATTTGGTGTAGTGCCCCGATGCTGAGTTCTGCCGCGAAGAGACCAGCTCGCCTGCGGTGGCTGAGCGGCGTCGAAGCTACCGCAGGCGTACCCTGAGCGGAGCCGAAGGGTACGCCTGCAGCCAGGGCATTGAGCAGCTAACCCCCAACCACCGACTCTATCTTGGCGGCATCATCCTCCACCGCTTCTGGCACTTCAGAGACGGCGGGTTCGTGGTGGCTAAACACCAGCACGTCATCCTGCAAATCAACTGCGATCGTGGCTCCCTGGGCAAAGGTCGTCTCCAGAATCTTGGTGGCGATCGGGTTTTCGAGCAGCCGCTGAATCGCCCGCTTCAGGGGGCGAGCGCCGTAGACCGGGTCGTAACCGCTCTGGGCAATGAAGTCGATCGCCGCGTCGGCAATATCCAGCCCGATCGCCTGGTCAGCTAATCGGCGCTGCACCCGGCGAATTTGCAGCGCCACAATCTTGCGCAGCTCGCTCTTGCGCAGCGAGTGGAAGAGGATTAAATCATCCACCCGGTTGAGAAACTCGGGGCGAAACTGCTTTTGCAGCGCCTTGAGCACCTGAACGCGCATTTCGTCGTAGCGATCGTCGTCCCCCGCCAGCTCTAGAATGTGGTCGCTGCCCAGGTTGCTGGTCATGATCACCACAGTGTTGCGAAAGTCGACCCGGTGGCCCTGGGAGTCGGTAATGCGGCCATCGTCGAGCACCTGGAGCAGAATGTTGAACACGTCGGGGTGGGCCTTTTCCACTTCGTCAAGCAGCACCACCGAGTAGGGGTGACGGCGCACCGCCTCCGAGAGCTGACCGCCGTCTTCGTAGCCGACGTAGCCGGGGGGTGCCCCCACCAGCCGCGACACCGCGTTTTTCTCCATGTACTCCGACATGTCGATGCGAATCAGGGCGTCTTCGGTGTCAAACAGAAACTCGGCCAGGGCGCGGGCCAGCTCGGTTTTGCCCACCCCGGTTGGCCCCATAAACAAGAAGGACCCCAGGGGGCGACCCTGGTCGTTCATGCCCGCTCTGGCGCGGCGAATGGCGGCGGCCACGGCCTCGACGGCTTCGTCCTGGCCGATCACCCGCTCGTGCAGGTGCCCTTCGAGCTGGAGCAGCTTTTGCCGCTCCGACTCCATCAGCCGGTTGACCGGAATACCCGTCCACTTGGCCACAATTTCGGCAATGTCGGCCTCGGTGACCTGCTCGCGCAGCAGAGTGGTGCCCTGGGCCTGCACTTCGATCAGCTGGGCTTCTAGGGCCTCGCGATCGCGCTGTACCGACTCCAAACTGTCGTACTTAAGTTTGGCGGCTCGGTTGAGGTCGTAGGCCCGTTCGGCTTGCTCAATCTGCAGGCGAATCTGGTCTTCTTCTTCTTTGAGGGCGTTGATGGCGTCGAGGGCCTGCTTTTCACCCTGCCACTGACCGCTGAGCGCCTGCTGCTTAGCCTGAAGCTCAGCAATTTCTTGCTCAATGCGGCTCAGACGCGATCGCGAGGCAGCAGTCATCGAGCCATTTTCAGCCTCCAGAGAGAGCTTCTCCATCTCCAGCTGCATCAGGCGGCGATCGATGCCCTCCAGCTCTTCAGGCTTGGAGGTGATCTCCATCTTGAGCTTGGCGGCGGCCTCGTCAACCAGATCGATGGCTTTGTCGGGCAAAAAGCGATCGGAAATGTAGCGATCGGAGAGCACCGCCGCCGCCACCAGGGCGCTGTCGGCAATTTCGACACCGTGGTACGACTCGTAGCGCTTTTTCAGCCCCCGCAGAATCGAAATGGTGTCTTCGGCGCTGGGCTGGCCAATGTACACCTGCTGAAAGCGACGCTCCAGAGCGGCGTCTTTTTCAATGTGCTTGCGGTACTCGTCGAGGGTGGTGGCCCC
>PYGV01000170.1 GCA_003022385.1 filamentous cyanobacterium CCP3
ATCCTAACGCCCAGGCTTTGCCAATGCGGGGCATCTTTAAATTAGGGAGTCTGCCGTCGGGGGTCTATGGTACAAATCGATTCAAACTCGCCGCCCTCGCCAACCACGGCCACTGCCCAGCCGCTGATTCGTCCAGCCCGTTTGCAGGATGTTGAGCGGCTCACCGATTTGCTTACTACCAGCTTTTACGACTGCTCGGGCTGGCGGTATTGGGTGTACCCCTTCATTCGTCTGGGAATCCAAGAAGACCTGAAGCAGCGGCTCAAGGCTCAGTCTCCCCGGTATGCCTGTTTGATGGCGATGTCCTCGGCTGGGGCTACTCCCCTAGATGAGGCCGCGATCGCAGGTACGATCGAGGCCTCGCTGCGCCAGCCCTGGCCCTGGCAGGGCGATCGCCACATTTACATTTCAAACCTGGCGGTGGGGCAGAGCTTTCGGCGTCAGGGCATAGCTAGCGCCCTGCTGCAATCGTGCGAGCAGTTGGCCCAGCAGTGGCGCATTTACGAACTGCGCCTCCACGTTATGGAAGACAACCTGGCGGCTCAGGCGCTCTATGGCAAAGCCGGGTTTAAGGTACTTCAAACTGAAGATACTCCGGCCTCCTGGGTGGGGTTACAGGCGCGTCGACTGCTGCTGGGCAAGATCATCACGCCCTCCGCTCCATGGCCCTAGCGGCACCAACCGGATCACTTCACACAAACCTTAAACTTTTAGGATAGAAATTTATCACTCCTTCAGCGGAGCTAAATACTTCTGCGGGGGTCGGCTAGCCGTTTACCCTAGAATAGGTACCTGAGGTGTTATGGCTCTCAAGTAGCTCATAGACCGAAGGAGTGGGTACAGATCGTGGCTGGTCGAGCCGTTGTCGCTATGATGTGGCGGGGATGATCTCTAATTTTGAGCAGAATAGTTCAGATTCGGGCCCCAGAAACTCCCTACGTTCTTCTGGCCTGTTTTTGCGGGCATCGCAACCCGCTCGGCCACCCATTGTGAATCCCGTGAGCGGTCTTTCAAATCCTTTTTTTGAGTCTAACCTGCTGCTGTCAGAAGACGATGACATTCTGGCCAGGATTCGGGGTGGTGAACTGTGGGTTGTTAACAGTCGCCGCCGCAATGGGCTGATCATCCACAAAGAGTTTTACACCGAATTTGCTGGCCCTGGTGCCGCCGTCGGCGGGGGGCTCGATGCTGACTGTCGCGCGGTTATTCCCCTCGGTAGTCTGTCGCTAATTTCGCCTGAGTCAGCCGAAGCGCAGCAAAAGGCCCTTAAAATTCGCCTGCAGTGGGTACGGCTGACCCAAAACTTTACCGATAAGCCTGTGCCGCTCGATCGCGCCCAGCTCATCTTGGAACAGTTTAAGAGCTACTTCGACCAGAGCATTGTAGATAAGGTGCCCGATGAAGCCTTTGCCCTGCTGGTCGGGGTGCTGCCCTATACCGTGCGGCGGGCCAGGGCGCTGGTCTAGCTTCGACTGCGCTCAGCTACCGGGGAGCTTTTTCCTAAGGAACGTGGATTTTTTAAGGTGCAATTCTTGTGGGTCAGGCATCTTGCCTGACCGTGGACAGCCGGGACGGCTACCCCACATTATTTGATTCGCGATCCTAAATTTGTTGTAAGTGGGCTAGGGTGCGCTGATTTTCTTCTGGCGTGCCGATAGTGATCCTTAAACCGCCGCCCGTGTGACGTACCAACGTTCCCTGCACTCGCAGGCGGTTGAACCAGCGTTCTAGTTCGGTTTTGATCAGGTGACCAGGCTGCACCGGGGACCGCCCGTAGAGAAAATTGGCGTCGCTAGGCCACAGGCGCAGGGGGGTGTGCTGGGCGATCGCGCTGGCTAGCTCTCGGCGCTGCTGCTGAATTTCAGGTACCACGGCTAGCAATTCCTGACGGTGGGCTAGAGCCAGCTGAGCGGCAGCCTGAGTCAGGCTGGGCAGGTTGTAGGGCAGTCGCACTTTTTCGAGCGCCTGGGCCAGGGCTGGGTTGGCCACGGCATATCCGACCCGATACGCGGCCAGGCGAAAGGCCTTCGAGAACGTTCGCATGACCACCCAGTTGGGGCGGGTTAGAACATTGGCTGCCGTAGTTTGCTGGCTAAACTCAAAGTAGGCTTCGTCAATGACCACCAGAATGTCTGGCGGCAGAGACTCTAGCCAGGCGATCTCGGCGGCTGTGAGGACGTTGCCGGTGGGTGAGTTGGGGTGCACCATAAACACCACCCGCACCGGAGTACCCTGGGGATGGTCGATCGCCTGCTGCGCCGCCGCTGTATCGACTTCAAAGGTGTCATCGCTGCGGCCTACTGTGACCACCGGAATGCCCAGGGTGCGGGCCAGAATGCCGTACATTGAGAAAGTAGGGTCGGCCACCAGTACCGAGCCTGCGCCGCCCAGGCAGGTGGCAATCAGCAGCGATCGAATCAGCTCGTCAGAGCCGTTGCCCACGGAGATGTGGTCGGCGCTGAAGGTTGCTCCGGCTGCGGTTTCGGTGACGTACTGGGCGATCGCCTCTTTCAGCGCTCCGTGCCCGCCGTCGGGGTAGCGGTTGGCGGCAATATCGTGGTGCAGCTGCCAGGCCAGCTTTTCCTTCAGCGCCTCGGGTAGGTCGTAGGGGCACTCGTTGGTATCGAGAATATCTAGAGCGGCAGGGGACGGATCCTCGGCAGACTCAATGTGGGGGGTGTAGGCCGCGAGCTCAACGACCGCCGATCGCAGAAAGGGCAAAGACATGGAGAATGCAAGTGCAGTAACCCCACTATTATTGCAGAGCCCGTAGGGCGGTCAGGGGACTGGGCATTAGCGGTATACTTTTGCCAGCTTGACTGCCCCAGTCTTGTTTAATCTGGCGCTTTTGATCTGGGGGAGTACACTGGGAGGGTAAGTACCTAACCCCTAACCGCTGCAAAATCAAGGCCAGAACCGCGGACCACCATGCTAGACGCACTGATTGTATTCTCATTTATCCTGGCCGGGGCGGGCATCGGGTTCTACAGTATTGACCTGCTGCCCGAGCCGATTTTGCAGCAGGTCACCAACATTGAGGCCCTGGGTGCAGTAACCGCTGTGTTTGGCGGGCTAATTGGTACGGGGCTGGGCCTGGTCATGCAAACCAGCTACCGTCGCCTGGAGCGCCAGATCAAAGAGCTGCCGCCCGATCGCATTCTCACCCGGGCCGTGGGCCTGGTGCTGGGCCTGCTGATCGCCAACCTGATGCTGGCGCCGCTGTTTTTGCTGCCAATTCCCGCCGAGTTTGGCTTCATAAAGCCGATGACGGCGGTGCTGGGCAGCGTGCTGTTTGCGGTATCGGGCATGAACCTGGCCGACACCCACGGGCGATCGCTGCTGCGCCTGATCAGCCCCAGCACGCTGGAGTCTACGCTGGTGGCCGAGGGCACCCTCAAGCCCAGCAAAACCAAGGTGCTCGATACCAGCTGCATCATTGACGGTCGGATTGAAGGGTTGATGGGCACAGGCTTTTTGGAAGGTCAGCTGCTGGTGCCGCAGTTTGTGCTGCAGGAGCTACAGCAGGTGGCCGACGCCAGCAACGACCAAAAGCGCGATCGCGGTCGGCGCGGCCTCGACGTACTCAACCGCATCCGCGAAGCCTATCCCAACCGGCTGCTGATCAACTCCGTCGACTACGACGACATTCCTACGGTCGATGCCAAGCTGGTGAAGCTGGCTCAGGAACTCAACGCTATGCTGCTCACCAACGACTACAACCTCAACAAAGTCGCCAGTTTTCAGGATGTGGAGGTGCTCAACATCAACGACCTGGCCCAGGCGATTCGCCCCGCCTACCTGCCCGGCGACGACATCGACCTGAAGATTCTCAAAGAGGGCAAAGAACCCTCCCAGGGGGTGGGCTACCTCAACGACGGCACCATGGTGGTGGTCGAAGAAGGCCGCGACTACATTGGTGAAGAGCTAGAGGTGGTGGTCACCGGGTCGCTGCAAACCTCTGCCGGACGCATGATTTTTGCCCGGCCCAAGACCTCAATGGTGGCTTCGTAAAGGGTTGGCTCGGGCGGCACTGGGAAGGGGCGCTGAGCCTCTAGCTATCAGGGATACATCACAGGGTAAACCAACAGGCCAACTGCTGCTGCGATCGCCACAATAAGCGGTTCCGGCAGCTTCTTGCCAAACTTCCACAGTGCTGCCAGGGTAATCAGCCCAATTGAAAGTGTAGGAATATCGCGTATAGACTGCTGCCCTAGCACCACCACAGCCCCTGCGATCGCCCCCGTAGCTGCCACCGTTACACCGTTAACAAAGGCAGAAATACCGGGGTTTTTGCCGTGCTTTCTGAAGTAGGGAGCCGGAATGATGGTGAGCAGATAGCAGGGGATAAACATGGCGATCGCGGCTACGCAAGCGCCGGGTAACCCAGCGACTAAAAACCCAATGAACCCCGTCGTAATTACAACTGGGCCAGGGGTAATCATGGCAACAGCAACGGCATCGAGAAACTGTTGGGCATCTAGCCATTGAAAGTCTTTCACCACGCCGCCGTATAAAAACGGCACAATCGCCAAGCCGCTGCCAAAAACAAAAGAACCGGCGGCGGCGAAAAAGAGAAAGATTTGCCCTAGTAGCGCCGTGGTTGCGGGGGGCACAGCAGCCAAAAAAGGTATGAATGGCACAGCAGCTAACCCACGGACCTGCTTCGCCTTAAACCACTGCCTAGGCGGAGATTTGATTAACCAAACCAAAAATCCTGCGCCTAAGATCAGCTCTACTCGTTCTGACTGGGTTACAACAGTGGCAGCGGCATTGATCAAATAAATTCCCCACAGTAACCAGTCGGTACTCACCATTTTACGGGTGAGCTTGTACGCGCTGATGGCAATGATGCCGATAACCGCTGCGCCAACGCCGTAAAATACGGCCTGCATCCAACTCAGGCCGCCGTAGCGGGTATAAGCCCAGCCCAGAGTAACCACCATTAAGAATGACGGCAGCACAAAAGCCAGGCCCACTAAAGCCGAGCCCCAAATACCGTAGTGAATATAGCCCATATAAAACCCTAGCTGAGCTGCCAGCGGGCCGGGGGCAACCTGAGCTAGCGTTAACCCTTCCTGATACCCAGACTCCGATATCCACTGACGGTCTTCAACCAGGTCACGGTGCATGTAGCCAACTAGGGCGATCGGCCCACCAAAGCCGAGCGTGCCTAGTTTGAGAAAATACTGGATAAGCTGCTTTAGAGAGTAGGTGGGTGGTTCGTAAGCGCTAGGAGCAGGTGTCATGGTTTATGAGTCGTGGTAGTGGATATTGCTAAGGGGAAATTTTGTCAGCCTTTAGAGCTTTGATGCGTCTTTAAGCCGTACGTTTTGAACAGTCGTTATATAGCCCTTCAAACAGGGCAATACCGTAAGTCTCCAACTCTAAATCGGTAAAACTAGCCAATAGCCAGCCGCGCAGCAAGGCATCAATGCCTGAGGTTTGGGGATGCAGATATTTGCCATCACGGAGATCGATTTCGTGGACAATTTCCCCCAGTATCCGCAAGGGCGCGTCCTCTAAGCCAAAAGATTTCACCATCACTTCAAAGGTGCATAGATTCCCCTGATGCTGAAACTCGCCCTCGGGCATGTCAAAGGCAACTTCCCCAGCCTCAGCAACCGTGTCGTAACGAATCACGGCAGCAGAATTGATGAAACGTCGAATCAACCAGATGCAGGCGAGGCGATCGACGTGGGGCCGGGGGCGAGTTAGCCACCGAACCGTTTGATATGCATTAATCGCCTTTGGGGCAACCATGACCTCTGGTCCAGGAGGGATCAGGGCCTGGGTCAGGTGCTTGAGTCGAGTCGCAATGATGTCTTGGTCGGGACAGTCAAAAAAATCGATTTGGCGAATATCGGCGTAGTGCTTGTGGAGCTTTTCGAGGGCGTCGAGAAGATGAGCATGCCTCCTATCAGAATCGTTGAGGGCGTTGCTCGCTTCACCCAAAGCCGTGAGCGCTTTCTCCAATTCCGCCACTTTGGCTCCTAAATCGGCATAGTCGTCGCGGCGTGCCTCCCGAAATCGCTGAACAATACTTTGTTCACCCATATCAAAAAATGACTCTACACGCATGACCAACGCGTCTCCCTGGGCCTGACGTACCTCTTGAACCAACCACTGAAATGACTCTAGGCAATCGTCTCGGTCGGGCAACACCTGTACGCCGTTGAGGGCAATGGCTCCGAGACGCTTTAGCCGCCGCCATAGGGTTACCCTCGGACTCGATGATGCTTTGGAGGGCAGGGAATAGGTAAAGACCAGCCAATTCAAGGGGTTACCTCCATCACAGACTAAAGTAACAGGTGTAAATCTCTAATGCAATAGATATTGCCTTGGAACTATTGGCGAGAGCACGCGACACAATGTCTGTAGCCCTTAAAGAGAAGTCTGCCACCGCAATAGGGTACGATCGCAGCGGCTTTTCATTACCGCTGCTATGACCGCCCGCATTCAGCTGACCGACGCTGCCCCGCACCAGACCATGACCCTGAAGTTTCCCGAAGATGGGGTGACGCTGACGGGTCGAGTGCGGGTGCCGGGGGACAAGTCAATTTCCCACCGATCGCTGATGCTAGGCGCGATCGCCAGTGGCGAAACCCGCATTCAGGGCCTGCTGCTGGGGGAAGATCCGCGCAGCACCGCCGCCTGCTTTCAGGCTATGGGGGTGACGATGTCGTCGCTGGAGGATGAGTGGGTTACCGTGCAGGGGGTAGGGCTGGGGAATTTGCAGGAGCCTGCCGATGTGCTGAATGCGGGCAATTCGGGCACCACCCTGCGGCTGATGCTGGGGCTGCTGGCGTCGCACCCCGATCGCTACTTTGCCGTTACAGGCGACGGCTCGCTGCGATCGCGACCCATGGATCGCGTGATTAAACCCTTAACTCAAATGGGTGCCGAAATCTGGGGCCGACAAAACAACCGCCTCGCCCCTCTGTCCGTTCGGGGACGGTCGCTCAAGCCCATTCACTACCACTCTCCCGTCGCCTCCGCCCAGGTAAAATCCTGTATTTTGCTGGCCGGGTTAATGACGGAGGGCAAAACCACGGTGACTGAACCCAGCCTGTCGCGCGACCACAGCGAGCGCATGCTGCGCGCCTTTGGAGCCGACATCGCTGTGGATCCTGACACCTGTAGCGTTACCGTGAATGGCCCCGCTACCCTCACGGGGCAAACCATTGTGGTACCTGGCGACATCAGCTCGGCGGCCTTTTGGCTGGTAGCCGGAGCCATCACCCCCGGCTCCGATCTAATCATTGAGAATGTGGGCATCAACCCCACCCGCACCGGCATTCTCGACGCCTTGCAAATGATGGAAGCCGACATCACCCTAGAGAACCCCCGCGAGGTGACGGGTGAGCCGGTAGCTGATCTGCGAGTGCGCCACAGCCATCTCAAGGCCGCCAGCTTTAGCGGCGACCTGATTCCCCGCATGATCGATGAAATTCCGGTGCTGGCGGTGGCGGCTCTGTTTGCCGAGGGCACCACGACCATTGCCGATGCGGCTGAGCTGCGGGTGAAGGAGTGCGATCGCATCGCCGTTATGGCCAGTCAGCTCACCCAAATGGGTGCCCGCATCGAAGAACACCCCGATGGGCTCACGATTCATGGCGGCACCCCCCTCACAGGCGCCACTGTAGACAGCTACAATGACCATCGAGTCGCCATGAGCCTGGCGATCGCCGCCCTGCGCACCAGGGGCACCCTGCAAATTCAGCGGGCCGAGGCAGCAGCGGTTTCCTATCCCGGCTTTGGGGCCACTCTGGCGCAGCTCTGCGGTTTGGGCTAATTCATCCCTAAACCATGACTTAAGTCGTAACCCTGGGCACACTCTAACCAAGCCCAGAGGCTCAACTCAAAGGCTCGACGTTTAAAAAGTTGTGTGGCGACCGTTGAAAAACTTTGTCAATAGCCTCACCACCTATATGGCTCTCAGCCCTGATATGGTGGCCCGCCAGCGGGTCAACCAGTGGCTGCGATCGCGCCGCCGCCTCACCTGCAACGAGTGGTACATACACCACTGGACGCCACCCGTCGTGTCTCGCCCCCTGCCTCAGCCCCTAATTGACTTTGTCTATCAGCAGCTGCAAGCCTACTCAGGCCTCGAGATCGGCTGCATTTTGCCCAGCGATCGCCTAGTCGAAGATCTGGCTTTCCCAGCCGTATGCTGGTTCGACTGGAGCATCACCCTCTGCGAAGACTTTTACGACACCTTTGACCTCGACATCAGCGAGTACTTCGACGAAACCCAGTTTCTCACCTGCGCCGACTTGATCAATTTTTTGAACCAGCAGCTAGAGGCAGAGCAGGGATGAGGGGATGGGGAAATGCAAAGTTCAAAATTTTGAATTCTTAATTTTGCATTTTGAACTTCTCACCCTCCCTACCCTCCTCACCTTCCCCATCTTCCTCATCCCCTCATCTTCCCCACTTCCGCAGTCACCCGGTAAAGTGGGAAGGTAGCCAACGACGCGCCTCGGGAAGCGCAAGGAAGCCCCCATGAGCCTGAAAGATCGCATTAGCGACGACATCAAAACTGCCATGAAGGCCAAAGATAAAGTGCGCCTGGAGACGGTTCGCAGCATTAAAAAAGTGATTCTTGAAAAAGAAACTCTGGTGCGCCCCAGCGGCCAAGACCAGCTCACGCCTGAGCAGGAACTAGAGGTGCTAACTCAGCTGGCCAAGCAGCGTAAAGACTCCGTTGAGCAGTACCAAAAAGCAGGCCGCGACGATCTGGCCGCTCAAGAAGCTCAAGAGCTAGAGATTATTTCAGAATACCTGCCTCAGCAGCTCAGCGATGCCGAGATCGAGGCCGTTATTGACGACCTGATTGCCAAAACCGGGGCGGCATCGCCTAAGGATATGGGCAAAGTGATGGGGCCTGCTATGCAGCAGCTGAAGGGACGCGCCGACGGTGGTAAGGTGCAGGCGTTAGTCAAGGCCAAGCTGGGTGGCTAGAGTTCACCTGGAGTTGCTGGCGCAGGTCAGATAGGCGAGCTGCGTCGGTAATCAGGTTTTCGTCGTAGCTGCGCTGCCACACCAGCTGACCAACCTGGTTCAGCCTCAGGTTAATGCGCTTGGCCGCCGCTGCCTTAAAGCTGGCGATAAACGATGACAACAGCCAGGGTTTTTGGCTGCCTAAGCTCCCAGTTGAGTCCCCGATTGCGCCTCCTGTGAAGCTAGTTGCGGGGGTGGGCACCTGCAACAAGACAATGCTTTGCAGCCGGTTGGGGCTGATGCGCCAAGCATCGATGGCAATGCCCTTGCGGTTGGCGGCAGAGCGCACCCATTCGTCGGCTACAATCAGGCCGCAGTCGTTGAGGTGCAGGCTGCCCTGCTCGAAGTCACCCAGCAGAGGCTGCCCTTGAAACGTCGAGAGCCCAATTAGATAGGCTCTGGGGGTGGCGGAGTGGGTCAATGTGTCTGCCCTAGAAGCGACTAAGGTATAGGCTTGACTGGGTGAGGTCATGAGCGCTTAACCGTGAATGCACCAATAACCTAGTCTGCCCAGCCGCCTTGGGCCAGCATCAGCTTTGAAGATGAAGTTTAGGGTAAGGTTGCTGCACTCTATTGCGCTGGCCCGGTAGCTGAGGACATCAGCCGGTCGCTAAGAGGCGCAATATTGGAATGCCACCAGATTATAGGCCTTGGGCAAGGGCGGTGATTAGCTGATCGAGATAGCTGTTGACCAGCTGGGCCGCTTCTGTAGGCAGGGTGCCGGTGATTTTGGTTCGCAAACAGCGGTAGGCGGCGATCGCAGAGACGTCGCTGCTGCGTTAGTTATCTTTCTCAGGTGGGTCGGGGCGGTTGATGATGTCGTCGATGACGTTATCGACTGCTGTCGTCAGGCTGTAGGGGATTGGTTCGCTGGCTCTAGATACCACCACCACTTCGTAATAGCCCGACTGGGGTAGCTCACCAGCCCAGGTATTTTGCTCAGCATCGGCGAGAATGTGGGGCAGTGTTTCGTTGGGCACCGGGACGTAGATTGACAGGCGGGTGCTGTCAGGTGGGGCCTGGAGGTTGAGGCGCAGCAGCTGTTCGGCGCTAAGGTTGAGAATGTAGACATGGCCCTGACCCGGGTCGAGGTTACCCTGCTGCTGGTGGCTAAAGCTGCCCTGCTCAAAGGTGATTTCGGTCAAATTGTTTCCGCTCTCTAGGGCGTTTACTTGGTCCTGGGCTAGAGCAAACCAAATTTGGTCGACCGGGGTTTCGACAAAGCCTTCGTTGACTCGGCCTGGAAACAGCTGGCTAAAGCGGGCATCGGCCAGATCGTATAGGGCTTTGCTGCTGACAAAGAGGTCGTTGACCTGGCTTTTCCAGCGATCGCTGTCGGTAGGGTTATATCGGCCCAGCCGACTGCGGGCCTCGGTGCTGAGGTTGTTTTCTAGCAGGTCGAGATTGCGGTTGGCGATCGCGTCCCACTCGGCCCGCAGCGGCGCATCCTCGGGCTGATCGGTGAGCTGGGTGCCCTGGCGATCGGGGTTTTGCTCAAGGTGTTTGACTGCCAGCGCAATGAGGGCGTTTTTCTCGTCTGGGGCTTCAGTGGCTTCATCTGCAAGTAGAATGACTGACTTGGCTTGGGGAGCCTGAAACTTTTCCAGGGTGTCATGGTGGGTTGGATCAGCCTGAATGAAGTGAACGCAGTTTTGCTTCTTGAAGTCGTTCTGGTCTTCCACGATCGACGCAGAAATGACCACAATGTCTTTGGGAGATTCCTGGTTTGCCTCAAGCAACTGATTCACAATGGTGGGAGCTTTGTCATTCCAGTTGCAGATGATGATGTGATCGTTGAATTGCTTCACGGCATTTTCCTGCTGAAGGGCACGAGTGACAAAAAATGATGAAACTTTACCGACGATCGCCCCAAAGGCGAAGGTGCTAAAAACTAAAAGCAGTAATTGCACAATCCGTCCAACGATCGTTTTTGGCTTGTCTGGATACTCTCCCATTAAGGTGATGATGGCATTTTCCAGACTCTCCCAGGCTGCTCCCTTTGAGGCAAATGTCCCTTCGCTCCACAACAGTAAGGCAATGAGTCCCACCAGGAGAACAACTGAAATAGACGCAACGATCAACGTCAGGCGGTTATTTTGATTTCCCATTCCACCACCCCCACCCCATCGCCAAAACTCACTGTAGCGCAGGATCAACAGAAGGTGAGTCTATTTGTAGATTTGACGGGGCTTCGCTAATTTATTCCTATGCTGCCACTTCAATGTAAGTTGAGGAACTGGTTGGGCTTGGAATGTCTAGACCCTCTAGTTTGAGTCCTTCAATATGGAACTCGATCGCCTCACGCATGGACTGCTCTACTGCTTCGCGAGTTACCCCTGTTGAGATGCATCCAGGCAAATCTGGAGAGTAGGCAGAATATCCTGTTTCTGTTTTCTCAATGACAACCAGATATTGCATTATTTCAACCCCGCTTGCTTCAAGATGCTGTTTAAAGTTCCTGGAGCTAAATCATCTCCTGGT
>PYGV01000495.1 GCA_003022385.1 filamentous cyanobacterium CCP3
GCCCACCATCACCTGGATAAAAGCAAAGGCGATCGCGGCGCAAACCCTCGGGGCAAAGCCAAATCTGCTGCTGGGGCCATTTCGCTGGCCCCAGACCCCCAGCTGCGCGCGTCCTTCGGCCTACGACAAGAACGTTCCGTCGTCCTTGACCTCACGGAAAGGATTTGTTGATCATCGGTTTAAACCTCTGTTCTGCAAATTGGGCTGTTGACAATCATGACCCCTTTGGGTTTAGGCAGATTCCTTGCCTGTTGCAACACCGCTCGTAGGGGCAAACGGTCGTTTGCCCTAACCAAATTCACGCCTCAACCAAGCAGCCCCCAAAATCTAAAATCGCCTCAGCGATCGAGGGAGTCGTACTGCTCACCGACCCAGGGCATGGTGGCCAGGTCTTCAAAGGTGACCTGGCGATCTTTTTCGAGGGCTTCAATGCGGCGCTTTTCGGCATAGATCTGGCGCTGGTATTCGGCGAACTGGTCGGGGGCGGTGGTGCAGTCGGTCTTTTCCCAGAGAGCGAGAAAGTGGCGATAGCGTTTTTCGCAGAGGTTTTTTTCCATGCAGGCGGCGGCGGCGCGGATGATGAGCGGGGCGCGGAGCACGTCGCGCTTGGTCTTTTCGCTCAGGTGCATGAGGGTTTGTAGGGGCGTGGTGGCCAAGCCAGAGTCGGCCAGGTGGTTGCGCAGCAGACCGACTAAATCGACGCGGGGGCCTTCGTTTTCGCCCAGCAGCCGCTGCATCTGCCGCCACAGGGCGCGGTGGTGGGAGTAGCTGAACTGCAGGTCGCGGTCTTCAAGTACCTGACGAATGTCGTCGCGGTGGTCGGCGGCGTGCAGAAAAATTCGCAGCAGGGAGGCTTCGGCCTGCTCTAGGGAGCTGGCGCTGGGGGTGGTGGCCGGAGCCGATCGCGGCGGGGCTTCTGAAGAGGTCGTGCGGCGCTGGCGGCGCACCTGGGTGACCAGGTTTTCGGCCAGCAGGGGTACCAGGCGGCTGTCGCCGTTGCTAAAGATTTCGGCGCAGTAGCGCACGTAGTGGGTGCGGGTGTCGGCGTTGGCGATGTCGCTGAGCAGTTTGACCACCGCCTGGCTGGTCTGCTGAAACTGGTCGGCCTGGCGCAGGTCGCGGCCCTCGATCAGGTTGTGGATTTGCCAGTCGATCCAGAGGGGGGCGGCCTCGATCAGGGCGCGGTAGTCGGCGGCGCTGTGCTGTCGCAAAAACTCGTCGGGGTCCTTGCCGTCGGGAATGTTCAGCACCCGCAGCTGCACGTCGCCCCGGTAGGCCATCTCCTCGACTTCACCGATCGCCCGCTGGGCGGCCTTTACCCCGGCGGCATCGGCATCAAAATTGAGCAAAATCTGCTTCGATTCGGTGTAGCGCAGCAGCTGGCGCACCTGGGCAGCGTTGAGGGCCGTGCCCAGGGCGGCGACGGCGTTTTCGAGCCCGGCGGCGTGCAGGGCGATCACGTCGAAGTAGCCTTCCACTACGATCGCGCGGTCGTCTTTTGCGATCGCGGCCCGAGCCAGGTCCAGCCCGTACAGCGTCTTGCCCTTGTCGAACAGCTCGGTGTCGGGGGAGTTGAGGTACTTGGGCTTTTCGTCGCCCAGGGCGCGGCCGCCAAAGCCAATCACCCGGCTCTGGCCATCGCGGATGGGAATCATGAGGCGATCGCGGAAGCGATCGTAAAACCCGTCGCCCTTTTGGCGGGGCACAATCAGCCCCGCCTGTTCCACCAGGCTCACGGGGTAGTGTTTTTGCTCGACCAGGTAGCCGTAGAGGGTCTGCCAGCCCCCCGGCGCAAACCCTAGCTGAAACTGCTGAATGGTGGCGTCGCTCAGCCCGCGCTCGTACAGGTAGGCTAGGGCCGGGGCTCCGTCAATCTGCTGCAGGGCGTGCTCGTAGAATTTTGCCGTCAGCGCCAAAATTTCGTAGAGCTGCTCCCGCAGGGTGAGCTGCCGCTGCAGTTCCTGGCGCTTGGCGGGCTCTAGGGTCGTCACCGGCACCTGGTAGCGCTGGGCCAGATCCAGCACCACGTCTGCAAAGGAGCGCTTGTTCAGCTCCATCAAAAACTTAAAGGCGTTGCCCCCCGCCCCGCAGGAGAAGCAGTAGTAAAACTGCTTGGTGGGGCTGACGCTAAAACTGGGCGACTTGTCTTCGTGGAAGGGGCATAAGCCCACAAAGTCTTTGCCCTGCTTTTTCAGCACCACGTGCTGGGAGACGATGTCGACAATGTCCACGCGATCGCGAACGGCCTCGATGGTGTCGGGATGGAGTCGGGGCGTATCCATGCGATCCTAAAG
>PYGV01000496.1 GCA_003022385.1 filamentous cyanobacterium CCP3
ACATCCGGTTGAGGCTGTTCTATGCCGATGACACTTACTTCGAGGATGGCTATTTTGAGACCCGCCGCGTCTATGCCACCCGTGACGAACAGCTGCTGGTGCTGCCCTTTAACCTGATCCTGGGTCAGGCGGGCTACAACGTGCGCTACTTTCAAGCCCGGTTCAACATGCGAGCGCGAATCTATGACAACGCTAATTGGCAAGTGAACCTGGACCAGTTTCTAGGGGCTACCGATACGCTCGATGGGGGAGAGTATGTATAGGCTGAGAGCAAAGCGCACCCTCGGTAGCAACCCACCCGCCGATCTACTGTTTGGCGAGCTGGCCTATAGCGACACCAACAAACGGCTCTACATAGGGCGCTCTGATGGCTCTCCCTGCACGTTTGAGAGTGACCTAAGCCTAAGCCCCATCACAGACGGCCTGGCCGCCCTGGAGACCAGCCAGGGCGCCCAAGACTCGGCGATCGCCCTGCTGGCAACTACTGCCAGCGACCAGGGCGACGTAATATCTTCTCTCGCGCCGGTGGCAACCAGCGGAGCCTATGCCGACCTCACCGGACAGCCCAGCTTATTCTCTGGGGCCTATGCCGACCTCACCGGACAGCCCAGCTTATTCTCTGGGGCCTACGCCGACCTCACCGGCAAGCCCAGCCTATTTTCTGGGGCCTATGCCGACCTCACCGGCAGGCCGACTCTCGCGCCGGTGGCGACCAGCGGAGCCTATGTCGACCTCACCGGCAAGCCCAGCTTATTCTCTGGGGCCTACGCCGACCTCACCGGCAGGCCGACTCTCGCCTTCACCTATGACCAACAGACAGAGCCTGTAGGGCCAGCGGCAGGGCAGACCTGGCGCGAACGCAGCAGCGGCGGTTTGGTTGTGGGCGAGTGGGAATGGATAGCTTCTGTTAGCGAATGGGTAAATTTAACCACTTATCAAATTGATTCCCTTGTTGTAGTAGGATCGGGCACCGCAGGCAGCACAGGGTTAGTGGGTTTTTCGACTCGTAAACGATATATTGCTTCATCCACAATTCAGGGTTTTTATTTCAGCGGAAACGCCATCAATACCAACAATTTTTACGTTTTCACGCCTCAAATTGCCATATTTAATAATGGCCCAACTTTTAATCTACCCAACGCCACATTGAACGGTTCTAACGTAGATAGCACAGCATTCCCTAATTCTGTTGTGAATTTTGGAAGCCTAAGCGTGTTTAGAGCACCTACTGGGACACCTGGCCAAACTCGCTATGTGGTCTCTTTGAAGGTTAGAGACGTACGGGCATGATTAAAATTAAATTGACTGCTGACGTTTTTCACCTGATAACTGCAACCCCTGAAGGGCAGCCAGATTTAGACGCCTACACGAGCAGTTTCAATACTAGGGCCGCGCTGCAGGCCGCCTACGACGCGGGCAACTGGGAGCCCTACGAGCCGCCCCAGGCCGAGCTAGGGCAGATGCCCCCCGACTGGTCGGCCTTTCGCATGGCCCTGCTTCAGTCGGAATCGTTTAGAACGTGGTCAGAGGTGCTACCGGCGACCTGGCGAGAGGATCTGAAGATGGCGGCGCTGGCGGCCAATGCTGAGGCGCTACAGACCGTCTATGACATTTGCGAGTCGATTAGTGAACCAAGCCCCGAGGCAGCGGCTGAGTGGCAGCAGATAGCCCAGGAAAACGCGATTCCGGTGATGTTTGATGGTTGATTTGTTTTTGCCTTTGGTCGCGCTCTGCCTGGTGCTGCTGATGATCACCGGGGGCCTGGTGCAGGCGGGCGATCGCACTAAGTTCCCCGGGCGATTGCAGGGGAGCGGCAGCCAGAGCAACGCCGACATCGAGGAGGTGGAGGAGGCCGATTAGTGTCCAAAGACCAGGCGGCGAACCATCGACTCACGCTCTATTTTGTAGAGGGGTTTGGCGATCCTGTCTGGGAGAAGCTGGACTATGAGCTACAGGCCCCAGAGCAGGAGACAGGCGAGTGGGTGCTAGGCCGTAGCCCAACGGCTCAAATCACGCTCAACCTGCGCACGATCAGCG
The DNA here is from genome assembly GCA_003022385.1 of filamentous cyanobacterium CCP3. Lineage (GTDB taxonomy): Bacteria > Cyanobacteriota > Cyanobacteriia > Phormidesmidales > Phormidesmidaceae > Nodosilinea. The sequence goes on from PYGV01000496.1 coordinate 2,038, forward strand.
CTCGCCACGCAGCAATCAGCTACAGCTACGCGAACGATTGCTGGTCGATTAGCGACCTGGGCAGCGAGAACGGCACCTATCTCAATGGCAAGCGGGTAGAGCCGCCCAAGCGACCGACGCCGATCGCTATTGGCGATCGCATCGACCTAGGGCCACGGGCCAGAATACAGGTGGTGGAGAATGCTCAGGACACGGTGCCCGAGCACGAGCTGGGGCCGCCAACTGTCGCCAGCACGACGCCGATCGAAACGG
>PYGV01000171.1 GCA_003022385.1 filamentous cyanobacterium CCP3
GACTCGGTTCGAGAACTGCTCCACTCCGATGACTACGGGGATCGGCTGCGGGCCGTTAATCAACTGCGCGAACTAGCGCCAGAAGAAGCGTTTGAGCTGGTACAGCTCGCGGCTAACGATGGCAATGCCCGCGTACGCTACGCCGCTATCAGCCAGATCTCCAGCCTGGGCCAGCAAGATGTAGCCACAGTAGAGCCACTGCTGCTGCGATCGCTCACCAGTGACCCCGAGCCCGACGTGCAGGCCGCTGCTGCCGACACCATTGGCGGGCTAAAGCTGAAAAGCGCCTATCCTGAACTGGCTGCTCTGTATCACAGCACTGAGGAATGGCTGGTGAAATTTAGCATTGTGGCGGCCCTGGGTGAACTGGGCGAGCCCAGCGCCTTTGAACTTTTGCAAGAAGCGCTGGACTCAGAGAATGAACTCATTGCTACCGCCGCTATTGGGGCCCTGGGCGAGTTGGGCGATCGCCGGGCCCTGCCTCTGCTGCTCAACCACACCAGCCATCCTGACTGGCAGGTGCGCCACCGGCTGGTGCAGGCTCTGGCTCAGTTTTCAGACCCAGAGGCCCAGGCCGCGCTACAGCAGCTCACCCAGGACGAATCTGAGATTGTTGCGGGTGCAGCCCAACAGCATTTGGACAGCGTCTAGGGGTTACGCAAACCATGGCGTTCTTTAAGTAGTCTACTTCTAAACTGCTTAATATTTCGCAATCTTTTCCTCATAATATGTTTCAAGTCAGCAAGAATTGGGCTCAGCCGCGATCGCTTGACGATTCCTCGTTAGAAGTCTTGGTAGCACCAAATAGAGTTTTAGCTAGACATAAAGAGCACTGATAAAGACGGTTTCGCCTCAGATCAAGGGCCGTTGACGAGGCTCTGGCAAAGTTTGCTATAGTGAAATAGTGCTCTTATTACTAAGACCATAGTGCCTACATTAGTTTGGGCTCTGGCTCAAACCATCCCCTGAGGCCTATGGTTGTTAGACAAAAGTTGCTAAAGATGATGCACAAAGCCTGGCTTTAAGCAACACATAAAAAATAAAAATAGTTTATTGGTCGTTAAAAATTGATTTTGATTGATTAATGTCTGCCCCTATGGTCAGGCTTTCTTACAACTATTCAACTCAAGACATTGGAGATGGCCTGAGTGATTGCAATTTCTCCACCTGCACAGCAGCAAAAATGGGACACCCTGAGCTTTGTATCAACGCTGTACTTACAGCCTGTACTAGAGCTTTTGCTCAAAGATGTTCCCCCGCCTTGGCACGCTGAGGTGCGCCTTGGTTTGCAGGAAGCGTTAGTCAATGCTGCTAAGCACGGTAACCGCCTTGATCCGGCCAAATGCATCTCTGTGAGGTACACCGCTTCGGCCTCTCACCTGTGGTGGATAATTGCAGATCAGGGCAGTGGGTTCAGCTATCCCTGCGGTTGCGACGAAGCTAAAGACAACAACTGCACCTCGCACCCCGGAGAATGTGGGCGTGGGCTATATATTCTTTACCAAGTCTTTGATCAGGTGAATTGGTACAATGACGGGCGCGAGTTGCACCTGAGTAAAGCTGTGCGACAGCCCCGTCGACTGCCGCTCATTCACTAGCGCAAGATGCGCTTAATCGTTGGGTAAACGCATCTTGCGCTCTCCGTGGGTGGGGCAAGGCGGCGCTTGCAGACTGTGATTTAGCCAGCCGATCGCCTGTTCTGCTCGAACCAGGGCTTCTTCAGAATTTTGTTTGAGCAAAAACACCAGGGCTGCCGCCAGTTGTTCGCTGGCTCGCACCCGGCGATCGCGGTTGAGCCGATGCCAATCAACCGGTTTAATCGCCAGTCGCTCTGCCAAGAGCTGCGCCAGTTCCAGGTCGCTCAGCTCTTGGGCAGGCTTAGCCGCCTGGGCTGGAGCCTGAGGCAACATCGATGGATCAAACGAAAAAGCCATAGTTATCGAGACCAGTTGGGGTTAACTAGAAGATACACCCTGCCTGGGTGTGGCTCGGGCAGAACTCTTCTATATTTATTGTGCACTAATGAACCCAGGCCCCCGACGCAAGCGATTCCATAGCCAGCGAGGCGCCATTGGCGACACCCCCGAAGCTCCTCGGCTAACCGAGCTGATGCAGCAGCTAGAAGGGCTTGAGGCGCGCCTGCAACACCTCAAGGCCGGGGTGGCTAATCTGATGCAGCTACAGCAGCACCAGGACGCGCCCACAACCGATGCCCAGCAATCAGCACAGGAAATAGCCCACCTGCAGGAAACCGCCGACAACTTTGAGTTGGAGTTAGCCAGCCGAGTCGTGAGCTGGCACCATCTGCAAGAACCCTTCTGGCAGGCCGTGCGGTTTGGCGGGCTGGGGCTTTTAATCGGCTGGTGTCTGGCCTGGTTTATCTATGCTCGATAAGCTAGCCTGCCCCTTGAGGCGCAAAACTTTTTAGATTACCCAAAACTAATTCCCCTAACGTGCTAGGATTATAAATCGTGGATAGGGCGGGTCGGTGCCCGAGTGGTTAATGGGGGCGGACTGTAAATCCGCTGGCTACGCCTACGCTGGTTCGAATCCAGCCCGGCCCATCCACGATAATTTGCCCTTATAGCTCAGCGGTAGAGCACTCCCTTGGTAAGGGAGAGGTCACGAGTTCAAGTCTCGTTAAGGGCTTTTAAAGACACACTCAGGCGATAGCCCACTAATACGTTGCTGACGCGCAGGTTCAGTCTGAGCCTGCACCTGCGCAGCGGGTTGATTGGCAACACCCGATTGGCCCTACCAAAACAGGTGGTCGAGCCAGTGGTTGAGCAGCTTCGGCCCCTGGGGCTCCTGGTAGTCGGCTGGCAGCAATGCCTGAAAGGCCTGCTCTAAATCGGCCAGGGCGGTGTCGATCGCGGCGCGCTTGGGCCTAGGCTGGTAGGGTACGTACACCGGCGGCCCAAACCGCAGGGTGAGCCGTTTGCGAAAGTAGAGGGTTTTGGTACCAATAATCGCTACCGGGTAAATGGGTACCCCCGATCGCATGGCATAGAGCACCGATCCCCGCTTGAGCGCGTGCATTTGACCTTCCTGCTCTCCCAGGCGTCCTTCGGGAAACAGCATAATGCCGTCGCCCCGCGCCAGCAGCGACTGCACGGCCTGATCAATTTGCCGCATTTGCTGAATAGAGCTGCCGTTGGGCACATGGTCTCGAATCTCGGTCGCCAGAGGCACGAGGTCGCCCTGGCCACGGTCGGCAGCGGCCATGACCGCGACCTCTTCCTTCCACCAGCGCTCTAAGGGAATAACGCCTCCGGCCCAGCCAATCAGCGAGCGCTTCCACCACTTGTTGTACAATGTGCGGGCATCGCCCAGGATGTAGTAATAGGGGCAGGGCGGGCAGAAGGCCAACAACAAAAACGGATCCAAATGGCTCAGGTGGTTGGCGGTCAGCACGTTGGGCTGGGTGGGAATATGCTCTGGATTTTCGATTCGCACTCGAAAGAAGCTTTTGATCAGACGACGCATTACCCAGCGGCGAAACCAGCCGCTCACTCGCTGGTCGGCAGTGCCCGCCGCGATCGCGCTCAGCTCGGTCAGGTCGTCGGCTATGCACTGCCGCACGACCGGGTCCTGGGAAATGGCGACCCCTTCGCGCACCCGATCGAGCACCTCAGGCGTGAGCACAACCTCCTCAACGGGCTGGATAGTGGTGAAGTCTGTCATAGCGGCGATGGCGCCTTGAGCCAATAAATTGTTTTGAGTATGGATGGCCTGGGCAGGGCAAGAGCCTTGACTGCGGTAATTCTTAAAACTTCGCTCAGCAGCCGTGGCAGGCTTTGTACTTTTTGCCGCTGCCGCACCAGCAGGGATCGCTACGTTTGGGCACCAGCGGCGGCAGGGCATCGCCATCGACGTAAAACCAGCGCTCTTTTTGGCGCACAAAGCGCGATCGCTCATGCACCTGCCCCGGCTTGGGGTCTTCGTAGTAGGCCACAAACTCGACCACGCCCTGGCGATCGCTCGTTTGCCCCGCCTTGGTAGCCAGTACCCGCAAGCCCAGCCAGCGCGTCGTCGCTACGCTCTGCACAATCGCCGCCCGCTGCCCCCCATACCGCTGAGTAGGGTGATGGGTTGCAATCAAATAGTCAATCTCGCCCTGGTGGTAGGCGGTATAGCGCGACCGCATCAGGGCCGCCGCCGTCGGAGCCACCTCCCGTCCCAGCAAGTAGGGTTGACAACAGTTCCCAAAGCGCTCCCCACTCCCGCAAGGACAAGCATCAGCAGACATCACACCCACTCACCCACTCACTCACCCGCTCACCCACCTACCCCTCCACCCCTTCACCCCCGAGGCCGCGCTGGCAAAATCAGCGCATTGTTCAAGTCGGTGGCCCGCTGGCGCGGCAGAGGCTGGTAGCTGTTAGCGTCGAGCTGCTTGATGCGCTCAAAGAAAGCCTCATAAAACCGCTCCAGGCAGTCGCAAAACCAGGCCTGGTAGGTGGGCCACAGGCTGCGATCGCCCAAATCAACATCCGGCAGAGTAGTGGCCACTATGCAGGTTTGATCCCCGGCGCCATCCCATATCAGCGGCAGGCCAATGTCGTCGGCGATCGACGCGCGATCCTGGGCCAGCAGGTGAAAGTGGGGCTGGGCATCGATCCCCGACAGCAGCAGTTCGGTGTAAAGACTCTTGTGATCGCGATCGAGAATGGCGTTGAGGCGAAAGCCAGCCCTAGCGATGGCAAACCCCATCGTCGCTTCGATTGAGGGAGCCCCGGCTTTGACCAGGCTGCCGACGCGGTCCAGGCGATCGCACAGACCGCTCCAGAAGTCCAAATTTTCCTGCTGCAGCTCGGTCAGCGGTGCAGGCTCCGGCTCAGTGGGAAGGGCAGCTTCAGCCTCATCGACCTCAGATTCTTCAAGCTCAGCATCGCTATCGTCTACAGCACCGCAGATGGGCATAAAATTAGCCGCCATCGCCGCTTTGCCAATGCTCCACAGCTCCACCGTCACCCCTAAAAACATCGCCTCACTCGTCTGCTCCAGCCAGTCGAGGGTCTGGCAGACATTGGCGGCAAAGGCTGGAGCGACCCAAATCACCATCGTCGCCTGGGCGGCGGCGGCCCAGGCTAAAAGGCATCCCAGGTCAGCCGCTTCAGGCGTACCCAGGTAGCCCGCCAGCAGCGCCACCTCGCCCTCCGCTGCTAGCAGCAGGGTGTAGGCTTCAGGCTGGGTCTCCTCAGCATCCGGCAGCGACAGCTCCAGCCCCGTGGCTTCGCTCAATAGCTCCAGGGTCTCCGGCTCCGTTAGCCACTGCTGCAAATCGGCCTGGGTCTGCCAGTAGTCGGTGGGGTCAAGTTTCTGCAGTCTTCCCAGCTTGGGTTTGGCAGATCGCTTAGGCACAGGTATTCGCTCGGGCAAAGGGCAATAGCTGATCCTATTATGGCGCGGCCCCGGCCCACAAACTCAGTTAAGGACTGACCAGGGCCGCCTGCCAGAGGCTGTATCCCTGGGGGCTGAGGTGCAGCCCATCGGTAGTCAGGTCTAGCCGCAGCAGGCCTTGGCCATCGCTAAAGGTAGGTTGCAGGTCAACAAAGGTCGCCTCCTGGTAACCCGCCAGCGTAGCCAGTCGCTGATTGACGCGTTGAATGCGATCGCTGGGTATATCCCTCAGCCGCGTCGGCAAGATAGAGTACACTACCAGCCGCGCCTGGGGATGCTGCTGCTTCAGGCGCGTCATCATCTGGTAGAGGTTGTCCAGCACTTCCGCCTCGGGTACGCCATTCTTCAGGTCATTGATGCCCGCCATCATGTAAATGGTCTGGGGGTGAGTATTCGCAAAGTAGTGCAGTCGCTGAAGCATGTGGGTCGTGGTTTCACCCGAGATACTCTGGTTGAGCCAGAGTTGGTCGGGGGGCAGCGCGTCCACAGGCAGCCACAGGGCTAAGGAATCGCCGACCACCACGGCCAGATTGGCCTCTCCCTGGCGACGAGCCATCGTCGCAGCCTCGTCGGCCAGCAGCCTCTGCCAATCGCTGTGGGTAGGCGATACAAACGCCCGCTGCCACTGATCGAGATACCGCTGGGGAACCGCCTGGGCGTATAGCTCACCAGCCGCCAGGGCGGCCGCGCGAAACTGGTAGAGCTGCGAACCGGTAACGGGTTTGAGATGGGCACCACCCAGTGGTGGTGCAGAACGGCGGCCAGGGGTCATCACCTGGTTGGGGCTAGGCCAGCGGTTGACAACCGCCTCCATCGACGGGGCCTGCTGGGTAGTCACCGGAGTTGCAACCGCCATGGTGCGATCGCGATTGAGGCCAGCGTCGGGATCAGCCATCTGCCCCGCAGATCTGGAGAAGCTGGCCCGAGCCAGAGGTCGTGCGGCCACCGCATCAGCTTCCGCCGCGCCGCCCGTTTCCAGCGGAGTAGCCGCACCGCTGACCATAAGCTGAGCCGCCAAAAGCCAAACATCCATACTTGCGCTCCCCATATTCGCGCCCGGTTTCGCGCTTTGGTGTAGAACTCTCAATTTCTTTTCCGCGCCATAACATGGCCGATCAGGACAAATTGCCAATTTCTTCGCGCCTTTGCGTTGGTTTTGCGCTTAGGCCCTTGACAGAGCAGAAGCCTAGTTGGAATAATGGAAGACTGTGTTTATGCGCTCGGATCAGGTTCCCAAGGCTAACGCCTCCTGCGTGGAGCCCCAATATTGGGGTCAGTTGGCACCTGTACGGCGGTTATGAGGTAAAGAAATGACGTACGCAATTGTTGAAGCCGGTGGTAAGCAGCTTCGGGTTGAGCCCGGTCGCTTCTACGATATTGACCGTCTGGCTCTAGAAGTCGATGACGAAGTCACCCTAGAGCGGGTGCTGTTTGTCGACAACGATGGCGAAGCTCTGGTGGGTCAGCCCGTCGTAGATGGGGCAATTGTGACCGGCAGCGTTGTCAACCACCTGCGGGGCCGCAAAGTCATTGTCTACAAGATGCAGCCCAAAAAGAAAACCCGCAAAAAGCAGGGCCATCGCCAAGAGCTCACCCGTGTCATGATCAACTCAATTCAGGTGAACGGTAAGGCGATCGCAGGCGAATCTACCGCCCAGGCATCCCCAGCCGCAGCAGAAGCAGCCGATACCGATGCCGAATAGGCCGACAGCCCCATCTCACGCTAAATTAAACAGTAGGTAGGTTAAGGACGACACAGCCATGGCTCACAAGAAAGGTACAGGTAGTACTCGCAACGGGCGCGACTCAAACGCTAAGCGCCTGGGTGTCAAGCGCTATGGTGGCGAGGCCGTGCGCGCAGGCAATATTTTGATCCGGCAGCGGGGCACCAAAATTCACCCCGGTGAAAACGTGGGCCGCGGCGGCGACGACACCCTGTTTGCTCTGGTCGACGGCGTTGTCACCTTTGAGCGTCGCGGCAAGAGCGGCAAAAAAGTCAGCGTCTATCCCGCTGCCGCCACAGTAGCTGCTGGCTGAGATTAGGTATCCAAGACCAGGTGCTCGTTGAGTTCATCCAGAGTCTTCTGTATTATCGTCGGCACCTGGTCTCTAGTTTTCCAACAAAAAGGCTCCTCACTGGTGAGGAGCCTTTTTGTTGGACAGGGTTAACGCTTAGTCGAGGTAGCCCATCAGAATAGAAGCTGGCGGATCCACATCGTCGTTAGGGGCGATGGGGCGATCGCCGGGCAGCGTGTGAATATCGGCAATGTGCAGGTGGCTGACAGCAACCGGGCGGTGCCCAGGCAGCGTATCAACGGTCGAAATTTCAAAAGTATTAGCGCCAATGGGGCGAACGCCAGCGCGATCGAGCGTACCTACAACCTCAAAGGTGCCAAGGGCAATGGGGCGGTGGTTGGGCAAGGTATCGGTTTCGACAACACGGGTATTGTCAGCCAGCACCATGACATCGTGGTTGTGGAGGGCAGCTTTCACAATATCGCCGCCAGCTGAGGCAGCGGTGCGCTTGGTGCGGCCTCGGGTAGAACGGCTAGCGGCTTCTTTTTCGGGGGTGTCGGCACTACCGTTGCTAGAGTCGTTGGTCGTGGTCATAGGGAAAAAGTCCTTATTGCTGCAACAGCCGCCCAAAGGCGAAATGTTGGGGTAACTATGATTGGGGTAACTATGAAAGGAAATTAGTAACCTAGAGCCTGCTTGGACGCATGTTGCCTGTGATAAGCAAACCCGCCATAAACAGGACTATTAAGTAAATATTATACTTTGATGGCTACCCTATCGAGTTTACGAAAGGTTATTAGCCCCATAAGGGATTTGTACCTGGAAACAGCTGGGTCTTTGCCTGCCGCCTCAAGAGACGGCCCGCTTGCCTATAGTCCCCCATACCCATACCAGTGATCTATAATTGAGTTAAGTTCACCATAGGGGGCTGTAACGGTTTCGACGTTTTGACGAAAGTCACGCTGTGATACAGGCCGAGAGGGAGTCTACTCTCGCAAATCAAGGCTCAAAACAAACGTAACTGCGAACACTATCGTTCCTTTTGCTCGTAAAGCTGCACCTGTTGCTGCTTAATCTAAACCTAGTTTGGATCTAACTTAGTTAGCGAGCGTTCATAGCTTGACTCCGTTAAGAGCTATGGACAAACCCCAACGGATGCGTCAATGAATCTCCTCTGGTGGATCCATTGACAAAGATTTAGTCAGAGAATCCCGCCGTCCGGGATAAGTGGCGGTTCCTGCCCCGAGGGTTAGACGGGCTAAGCCTGTGAATGAGTGGTGTGTTAATACTCAGAGCGGACACGGGTTCGACTCCCGTCAGCTCCATTACCTGCTGAATTGAAAATAGCGCTGCCATGGGTGACATGGCAGCGCTATTTATTTGGCGGCAGTATAAATTCTGTGTTCGATTATTAAATATCTTTCCATCTAAGAGATCCAGTGTTGGGTCTCTTTTTTCATCTGCCTATACTGAGGAAGCAGCCCGGTCGAAGGCTGTATTGCCCCTTGAATAAGCCATTAAGCGAATGCTATCTCAGCTTCGTAACTATTTATCCGATCTATTCAGAGCCATGCGGTTTCCTCTCTTGCCTTATCTTTATCAACCGGTTTTTTGCCGAACTTATAAAACCGTCTACAATCCCTGGCGGTTTTGGTACTTACATCAGGTACGCTTTTTAGAGCGCTGCTGGCTGCGAGAATACCGTCCTGAGCAACAGCCCAATCCTTAACCATTGAGTTGTAGTAGGGGCATAGCATGCTACGTCCCCACTACAAATTTGGCGTGTTTGTTGGCGTGTTTGTTCAAGATTGGTATTAGACGGTCTTTAAAGGCGCGAACACCGTTAGCGCCTGGGGTAAGCACTCAAATAGAACTGGGTTGGCCTCTACAATTTCACCGTCAATCACCAGCTTCTGGGGCGGGTCGGTGGTGATTTTGAGGCGATTGGTGCGCAGGCAGGTGATGTCGTCGCGCTGAGTAGGGTTGCCCCAGGCGGCAGCGGCCATTAAAGAGGCCAGAGCGTTGATGCCCTGGAGGCGGGTAGTGCTGGTAGAAATAGTTACCTCTAGCAGGCCGTCGTCGGGAATGACCTCACCCAATCCTTGAGCCAGTACGGAAGTGGGTGGAGCGACATTGGCGACGGTGATGGCGTTGGTTGTCACCGTAGACACTTCGCCTTCAATTTCAAGGGTTGCTGTGAAGGGGGCGGCAGCGGCTAGCTGCCTTACCCCAGAGAGCACATAGGCCAGGTTGCCCAGCTCGTTTTTGAGCTGGCGGCTGGCTCCGTCGACCATGCCAGCTTCAAACCCTACTCCGGCCAGCAGAATCATGGGAATGTCGTTGCACCGGGCGGCGTCAATCACGTGAGTATTACCGGCCAGGATCGTTTCGCAGGCCGCTCGCAGGTTGGTGGGTATGCCCAGCCCAACCGAAAAAGCGTTGGCTGTACCTCGGGGAATAACGCCGAGCGGAATGCCCGTGCCCATAGTAGCGCCAGCCACCGCCGACACAGTGCCGTCACCACCGGAGGCAATAATCAGGCTGCGACCCATATCGTGCTCATTCTTGGAGAGAATATGGTCGATGATTTCTCGCGCCTGATCGGCTGGGTCAAGCTCAGGCTTGGTCATGGTCACATTGACCATGATCTGTGGCTCTAGCACTTCCTTGATCAGAGCCAGATCGGTGTTGGGGTTGCCCTGCCCGGCCACCGGGTTAAAGATTAGGTAAGCAATCTGGCTTTCGACAATGCCGCGCATCAGCAGCGTGGCCGAAACATCGTTGAGGGCAATGGGGGTGCCCTGAATTTGGCAGGCCCTCAGCACTAGAGTAAAGCTGGGAAAGGCAGTGGCGATCGCCTGCGGGTCGGTAAAGAAGATGACCCCCGCTACGTTATCGGCCAGAATGTGAGCGGCTAGCTCGATATCACCTCCCTGTCTAGGGTCTCTGAGGGTGACTAGCTCAATGGCCTGGCGATCCCATCCCTGTTCAATCCCCTGAGCCATATCTAGCGGGGCCATGATCTGAAAGTGGGTTAACACCCCCCGGTGCTTTGCAAGCCAGTCTAGAAGGGTGTCTACCTGGGTAGGATGGGCGAGGAGAGCTAGGGTGCGAGGCATGGGCAGAGTTTTATGGTTTACCAATGCTAGCACTCCACTCTATATCGTGAGGGCGCTAGCTGCCGTCCTCTGGGAGGATATCGGCACTGCTGACGGCTAGCTGGGCGATGGTAGTTTGCCAGTCGCCAATCAGCGTCGGTGACCACAGCCAGTGGAGCGCTAGGGCCGTGGGGTTAACCATCGCTGGGTCCAGCGCGAGGGTTTGCAGGTAGTAGCTCGCGGCCTGCTGCTGAGAGGGCGATCGCTCCCCTGGCACGATCGTAATTGCGCTTTCGTTTTGGTAGGCCATGGCCAGACCCGCGTAGGCGTTGACGGTGATTGAGTTAGCGACCTGGGGGCTGGCCTCGGGGTTAATATCGCGGCGCTGGGCCTGATCAATGGCGATCGCCCGTTCCCAGGCTTGAATCGCTTCGCCATAGTCGCCTAGGGCATAGTAGGCAAACCCCAGGCTCACCCAGGCTTCGAGGAAGTCAGGGCGGCTCTCGACGGCCATTAGCCAGGCCCGCAGGGCGTCGTTAGGGGTAGTGCCAAGGGATGGGTCAGCGACCATTTGCTGCCAGGCCAGACGGCCCCGCACGTAGGCGATATCTGGATCGTCCAGCTGGGATGTAGACGCAGTGGATAAAGCCGATGCAGCAGCGGTCACATCGGTGCGGTCTAGCATCTGCTCAATCAGGGTTCTAGCGGTGCTGGTGCGATCGAGGGTCAGGGCATTGATAGCGCTGGTCAGCAGGGCCGTATCAGTCACGGGAGCGGCAATGTCCTCCTCATCGGCAACGGGGAGATCGGTTGCGATGGGTGACGGAGCAGGCCGATTGAGCATCGATAGGGTAACGATAGCCAGACCCAGCAC
>PYGV01000172.1 GCA_003022385.1 filamentous cyanobacterium CCP3
GTGGGGGTGGATGCAGGGGCATCGACCGGGGTGGCAGCGATCGCTGTCGATGAAGCGGGCCACAACACCATCGTGGTAGTGCCGGGGGCCAACGGTCGCATTGACGAGCAGGATGTCGATCGCCTGGTGGCTCGACTGCAGCCGGGCGACAGTCTTTTGCTACAGTTCGAGGTGCCGCTGCCCACCGTTATAGCCGCCGCCAACGCCGCCAAGGCCCAGGGCGTAACCGTGATTGTAGACCCGGCCCCCGCTCGCGCCGATCTGCCGGCTGAATTCTTCAAAGCGGTAGATATTCTCACCCCCAACCAGATTGAGGCGAGTCAGCTGACCGGGCTAGATGTGAGCGACATCGCCACCGCCACCGAAGCGGCCCGCCAGCTAGTGCGGCGCGGGGTCGCGATCGCGATCGTCAAGCTGGGGAATCTGGGAGTCGTGGTTGCTACCGAAGACTGCACCTTCCATCAGCCTGCTTTGCCCGTGCAAGCGGTCGATACCGTGGCGGCGGGAGATGCCTTTAACGGCGGCCTGGCCGTGGCCCTGAGCGAGGGAATGGAGCTGAAGGAGGCGGTGCAGTTTGCCAGTGCCGTCGCCGCTGCCTCGGTGATGGTGCCGGGGGCGCAGGCGTCGATGCCAGAGCGATCGCGGGTGGCGGCCCTGCTGATCGGCCTCAAGCACCTCTAGGGCTGGCCCTAGACCTCGATCACCACCCGCAGGTTGCCACGCTTGCGCACGACCCGGCAGGCGGTGGCCTCCTGCGATCGCTCAAATTCCAGGTCGAGCAGGGTTTGCCCCACCTTAAAGTTGTTGATCGCCATGTAGCTCACCGAGGCCGGCAGGGTGGGTTGCACAATCCGCAGGACGTTGTTGGCCGCATCGGGCATCAGGTTCACCATGATCTGCAGCATCTGAAACATGGTGCCGGTGGCCCAGGCCTGGGGCGAGCAGGCCACCGGGTAGCGCACGGGCCGACTGTTGAGAGTGCGCTCAAAGCCACAAAATAGCTCCGGCGGGCGCTGGTAGGGCTGCACCACGGTCATATCAAAAATGCCCTGAACAATTTCGAGCGCCTGCTCGATGCAGCCCAGCGACCTGAGTCCGGCGGCAATGATGCCGGTGTCGTGGGGCCACACCGAGCCGATGTGGTAGCCCATGGGGTTGTAGGCCGGGGAAGAACTGCTGAGGGTGCGAATGCCCCAGCCGCAAAACATATCCGGAGCCTGCAGCCGCTCGGCCACGCTGTGGGCCTTGTCGGGTGAAAGAATGCCTGTGGCCAGGCAGTGCCCTGGGTTGGAGGTAATGCTGTCCACCGCTTTGCCCTGACCGTCGAGGGCGAGGGCCACGTAGCCCTGCTCGGGCAGCCAAAAGTCGCGCTCAAAGCGCTCTTTTAAATCCTGGGCCTCGGCTCGCCAGCGATCGCCCAGATCTGGGCGCTGCATAAGATCAGCCAGGGGGGCCAGGCGGGTTTTGGCGGCGTAGACGTAGCCCTGCACCTCAGACAGCGCGATCGCTCCTTCGGCCAGTTTGCCCGCCGCATCGACAATGCAGTCGCCGGAATCTTTCCAGCCCTGGTTGACCAACCCCCCCGGCGACTGGCAATAGTAGGTGACGTAGCCCGTTTTGGCGCTGCTGCGATCGATCCAGTCCATGGCGGCCAGGGCGTTGGGCCAGAACTGCTCGAGCAGAGCGCGATCGCCCCTCCAGCCGTAGTAGTCAGCGTAGAGCATCAGCCAGAGGGGGGTGGCATCGACCGTGCCGTAGTAGGGGGTGTGGGGCACCTCGCCGCTGCGCGACATTTCGCCAAACCGCAGCTCGTGCAGAATTTTGCCCGGCTCTTCTTCGCGCCAGTCATTGTGCTGCTGGCCCTGGTACTCGGCCAGCACGGTCAGGGTTTGGCGGGCCAGGGCGGGGTTAAAGATCAGGGTCTGCATTGCCGCAATGATCGAATCGCGGCCAAACAGCGTCGAAAACCAGGGCACCCCAGCCGAGAGCACCTTGTTCTCCCCAAAGGTTTGCCCCAGCAGGTAGGTGTCTTGCTCGGCTCGCTCAATAATCTGGTTAAGGGCGCGATTGTCGGTGCGAATGGAGGTTACCCCCTCGCGCCAGCGCTGCTCTTCCATGGTTTCTGCCGCTACGGCCTGGCCCAGGGTGGCGGGAATGTTGACCGACGACCACGGCTGATTGTCTAAAAAGGGCTGCAGGCGGTAGCCCAACACCTCGGTGGCGTGAGGCTGGAGCGCCACCCGCCAGACCGCCGTATAGCCCTCAAAGCGATCGGGGGGCCGCTGATAAAACTGAATTCTCGCCTCCATCAGCAGCCGGTCTACCCCCTGATAGGCCAGGGTGAGTTCTTTGCCATCGCCGCTGACCTGGCCGTTTTGAAAAACAGGCCCCGATTCTGCCGCCAGCCGCACCGGACGCAGCAGCGTTCCGGTTTGCTCTCGCACCTGCCCTCGAATTTCAAACAGGTCGGCAAAATCGGCATCGAAGCTAATGCTCAGCTCAAACTCAACGGGTGCGGTGCTGTAGTTGGTCAGGGTGAGTTCTTCAAACAACCCCCCTTGCAGCACAATGTCGCGCTGAATGCCGATGGTCTCGGCGCGAATCTCGCGGTGGGTATCGTCACTGGCGATGTAGGGGTTGGCGCACAGGGCCGACAGGGCAAACCCCTCCTGCGCTGTGCTGCTCAGCAACAGCGGCGGTTGTCCCTCAAACTGCAGTTCTAGCCGACTGAGAAACCGGGTATCTCGGCAAAACAACCCCATGCTGGAGGTGACTTGCGTCTCCTCACAGCCCATCACATTGCCCAGGGTGTCAGTAATTAAAAATAAATCGTTGCCCTTCAGGGTCAGCGTGGGCTGCTGCCGCTTGATTGTGGTGTAGGGCCATTCGGGTACTGGCACCTGCTGGGCGGGGGCAAAGGTGCGCCCCCCCAGTTCCACAATATGGAGAGATTCTACGCTGAGAGCCTCTGCTGCCGAGTCAAGCTCCAGCCGATTTTGATTAGACGTTTCGCTCATGGTCATGCTGCTTACAAACGGTGGCTAGGTGGAGATCAGACATGGGTGTTCAACCGCGTAACCTGCCCTATTCCATCTCAATTGGGCCTACCCCTAGCGAAGCAAGCCCGCCGGTGAGCCTACAGGGTAGCCTTGACTGGCTCGGGTCGCCCAGGCTGCTTGACAGCTCTAGAAGTCTGAGGCCTATAGGTGAGTCTGTCGCGATCGCCCAGCACCTGCCGGTAGACGGCCTCGTAGCCATTCACCATGCGCTCGACGCTGAAGTTGCGGGCCACGTGGGCACGGCAGGTTTGACGGCTGATGCGGTGAATACGCGCCACCGCCTCGACGCTGTCGTCAACGCTGTGGCACAGAAAGCCCGTCTTACCGTCAGCTACGACTTCCGGTGCCGCCCCCAACGCCATGGCAATAACCGGAGTGCCGCTGGCCATTGACTCGGTCATCACCAGCCCAAAGGGTTCCGACCAGGAAATGGGAAACAAGGTGGCGGTAGCGTTACCGATCAGGCTTTTTTTCTGGGCCTGGCTCACCTCTCCCAGGAACTCGATGTGCTGCCCATCGATGTGGGGAGCCACTTGACGCTCGAAAAATTGCTGGTTTTCAAAGTCGATTTTGCCCGCCATTTTGAGTGGCCAGCCGCTGCGTTTAGCAATTTCGATCGCGCGGTGAGGGCCTTTTTCCTCTGACATGCGGCCCAGAAAAACCAGGTATGGCGGCTCCTGAGCCTGGGGATAAAAATCGAACTGTTCCAGAGCGATCGCGTTGTATACCGCAGCCACATAGTTCAGCTCTAGCTCTGGCCGCTGCTGAGATTTAGAGACACTGACTAAATTTTGCTGGCGATACTGGCAAAAAATTTTGTCGGCTGCAGGGATCATCGCCCCATGCAGCGTATGCACTACCGGGGTTGGGCTGCCTTGGGCATGGGGCAGGGCAGCTACATCCATATGGGAGTGAATAATGTCAAACTGATCGGCCATGGCAAAGACCTTGACGAGCTGCTGCTGTTCGTAGCGCTCGTAATCGGGCGGTAATATCCCCAATGGTCTGAGGGCGCGATCGCAGCCGGGCACCAGCCGCGCCGCTGTCTCTGAATCGCCCGTCGCAAACAGCGTTACCTGATGCCCGCGCCGCACCAGTTCTTCAGTTAATAAGCTGACAATCATCTCCGTTCCGCCGTAGGCAGATGGTGGAACTTGCTCCCACAAAGGAGTAACCTGTGCGATTCGCATAAAACCCTCTCAAACTAGCCAGCTAGTCAATAACGTTTTGTGAAATAAAGTCTGAATCTGTCCAAAAAGACCTGTAGGCAGACCCAGCAAAATAATCGATTTTGACTTTCGATTGATGCTGCCTACAGCATTGTCTATTCGCGATGCTTGTGGGTTTATCCTCAGAGAGAGATTGAGGTTCTAGCCACAAGAACCCTTCAAAAGGGGTAAGTTCTGCCTCTAAAGAGATATCTCGTGGATTTTTTGGCTCAGACAGAAAAGACTCTGTTCTGGATTTACGCCCAATTGAAGAGTTGCAGCGGCAATAGCTCCAGAGCATTCTAAAGACAGATAAGGCAGCCGCTCAAATGATATATACCTAATTGTCTAGCCATTTTTTACTACACCCCGTACAAGCTGTAACAGAGCGTCTAAAGCGGCATACCTCTGGGTATGGGTGGGCAATGAAAGGTCGCTCTAAACTTGACTGGAGCAACGTCACCCGCAATTTTTCTCTACCAAAAAAGTATTGATTTGCCGAATAATCTACGCAAAACGGCTGTGGAGTTCACCCTGTTCCTTAACGGGCATAGGGGCTTCAGCCGTAACCAGCGGGATCCTATTACGGCTGGCTTTAGCCCTTTTGTCTGTAGCTATAGCAACTAACTGAGCGCTTAGCAGAGGCCCGAATTCGCTAACATTAGGTACGACTCAGGTGATCAATGGCACGACCTCAAGCCCATGAATGGCGGACCGAACTGGATGACCTCATGCGCGGCATCGCTGGAGCATTTCTGTTTGGTGCGCCCTTCCTTTACACCATGGAGGTGTGGTGGAAGGGCAACTTTACGTCACCACCTCGGATGATGCTGATTTTGGGCATGGCCTACCTGGCCCTGGTGCTGCTCAATATCAAAGGGGGGTTTCGGGCTCAGCAGCCCCGCAGCCGCACCCAGGTTCTGGTTGAAAGTGCCGAGGGGCTGGCGATCGCCCTCTTCACCGCCACCCTCAGTCTGACGCTGCTCGACATCCTTCACCTTGACACCGGCATTGATGCCATCATGGGTCGACTGATCACTCTGTCGCTGCCCTTTGCGATCGGGGTAGGCATTGCCAACAACCTTTTGCTGAAACCCCCCGACGACAACGACACTAACCTCGCCAGTAAGACCGGACACCCCTGGCGCAGCACCCTGTCAGATGCTGGGGCCGCCCTCCTGGGGGCGATCGTCGTCGGCTCATCGATCGCACCTACCGATGAAATTCCCATGATCTCCAGCTCGCTGGAGCCCACTCGCCTGCTGCTGATTATGGCTAGTTCGCTGCTGCTGTCCTACGTCATTGTATTTGAGGCCAACTTTGGCGCTCAGGGGCGGCGGCGATCGCAGTCTGGTTTGTTCCAGGGCCCCATCAGCGAGACCGTGGCCGCCTACCTGATTGCCCTGGCGGCTTCAGCGCTCATGCTGTGGCTGTTCCAGGTGATTCGGGTGGGTGACCCCATTAACCAGTGGGTGAGCTATATCATCGTATTGGGCCTGCCCTGCACCATTGGCGGTGCGGCGGGTCGTCTAGCTGTGTAACTCCTAAACGCTCCATGTCTGAACAGCCCATCCGCAATCCAGCCGAATGGTTTTCCCTGGGCATTTCCCTCACGCTGCTGTCGGCGGTGATTGCTACGGTCGCCTCGCTGTGGCTCAACCCCTCCCTCAAACCTGCCGAATTCACCGTGGAACCCGGTAAGGTGAGGGCCGCCAATGACCACTACTACCTGCCTGTGACAATTAAAAATGAAGGCGATGCCACCGCCGCAGAGGTCACCGTCGAAGGCACGCTGACGACGACTAGCCCTGAGGAAGTCTCGACCACTACCTTCGATTTTGTGCCCGCTCGCTCCGATGCCGAAGGGGTATTAATCTTCAGCCAGGAGCCCTCGGCGGCCACCGTGCGAGTCGTCAGCTATCAAGAACCCTGATCACCTTGCGGATGTGATTTCTATCAACGTTCTCGGCAGCTAGCGTTTTGCGGATCGCCCACCTGTACCACACAGTCTTTGCCCTGGGCTTTTGCCCGGTAAAGCCCCTGATCGGCCAGGGCAATCAACGTTTCACACGAGACCTGTTGAGAGGGTATAAGTGTTGCTACACCAAAGCTTAGAGTCACCAGGCTGGCCTGCGAGCGAGGATGGGGGAGCCGCAGGGCCGCAATACTGGCCTGAATGGCTTTGGCAACGGCGATCGCCCCCTCGGCGGTGGTGTTGGGTAAGATAACCGCAAATTCTTCGCCCCCGTAGCGGGCCACCAAATCAGAGGGGCGCTTACAGGCCTGCGCGATCGCCAGCGCTACCTGCCGGAGCGTATCGTCGCCGGCCAGGTGACCGCAGCTGTCGTTGTAGAGCTTAAATCCGTCGATATCGCACAAAATTAACGATAGGGGCGCTTGCTCGCGGGCCAGCCGCTGCCACTCGGCGCTCAGTCGAGCATCGAAGCAGCGGCGATTGGCCACCTGGGTCAGCCCATCTACCGAGGCCAGCCGCTGCAGCTCTTGATTGGCGGTTTGCAGCTGGTGGTAAAGCTCCGACTGCTGAATCGCGATCGCCGCCTGACTGGCCAATTGATAGAACAAATTCACCTCAGACTGCTGCCACTGCCGCGGATGACTGCACTGATGTGCAATCAATAGCCCCCACAGCCGCTCTTTTTGCAAAATTGGCACAATTAAATTGGCTCGAATTTCTAAGCTCTTTAGTAGGTCAACGTGGCACGGCTGCAGCCCGACGGCTTCGATATTTTCGATGGCTCGAGTATTGCCCTTCTGATAGTAAGCCGCGTGGGTGGTCTGAAAGCAGGTATCCATGACGTGAAAACCCAAAATCGACGGGCTGCCTGCTGCCAAAGACTCTACTGCCACTAGCCCGCTCCAGTCAGGCTCAAAGCGATAGATAACCACTCGGTCTACCTGAAACAGCTGCCGCACTTCATCGGCTGTGGTTTGAAGAATTTCGTTTAGGTCTAGCGACTGCCGAATGCGCTGAGTGACAGCCGCAACGATGCGCTCAGACTCGCTTTGGTGCTGTACCTGCGGTGCTCCTAGCTGCCAAGGTTCTAAGTCTAGCGCTACGGCTTTGGGGGCAAAGCGAGGGGTGGTCTTAGTCGGCACTGCACTGGGTTTAGCAATTAAATAGCCCTGGGCAAAGTTGGTGCCCCGCGCCTGGAGCCAGTTCAGTTCTTCAACACACTCAATTCCTTCCGCAACGGTTTGAATATTCAGCTTTTGGGCAATCTCTAACAGCTTTTCGGTGATAGAGGCCTTGTAGGGATCGATGTGGACGTTGCGAATTAGCTCCATGTCGAGCTTGACAAAATCGGGACGCAGCTGGTGCAGTAAATTTAGACCAGAATAGCCAGACCCTAAATCGTCTAACGCTACCGCAAAGCCAGCTTTCCGGTAATAGTTCAGCACTGTTTTCAGGTGGTCTAAATCCTGCGGATTGTCTGACTCGACAACTTCAAACACCACCTGAGCGTGAGAAATTCCGGCTTTGTCGATGGCTTCTACCGTGCTGCGCAGGCAGGCCACCGGGTCGTACAGTGCCGTAGGGGTAAAGTTGATAAAAATGCGTCCCTTCAGCTGGTGTCGACTGGCCTGGGCGATCGTGCTCAGCCGCGCTGCCCGATCGAGCTGCGGCAGCAGACCTGCTTCGGTGGCCAGCTCAAAGATTGACCCAGGCATAACCAAATTGCCCTGATCGTCTAGCCCCCGCAAAAGAGATTCATAGCCAAAAATTTGAGACGTATCTTGAATAGAAACAATCGGTTGAAAATAACTGGTAAAGCGATCGCTCGCCAGCATATCTACCAGCCAATCGGATTGGCTAACTTTAATGAATCGCTGCAGCGAAGCAATATCGCTAAAGTCCTGTAGCTGCGGCTGAACAGCGCCGCGCACAAACAAAACCTGGGTTTCTCTTAGTTCTCTTGGGGTCAGAAGCTGGGCTAAATGGCGAGCCACCTCTTGCGCTTGCCCAGACTTGCAGGCTACGCTTAAACCCGGTCGCTCATGCATAAGTTGAAACTCAAGAGAGATCTGTTTTAGGCAAGGAACCACCTTTTTTAGAGTATGGGGAACTGGAAACCAGAGAAACAGCCGTCCCGCTTCTTTGGCTCGACATTGACCAAGGTGATGGCAAGCACATGTCTTAGAGGCAGGTATTTCCATAGCTATGTTACGTATTCATGACGAACAAACCTAGTGTTCCCATCCCCCATCTAAAGAGGGCTACACATTTAGCCAAATGGCCTAGTTTTAGCTGAATTGGTTTAATAAGGATTGCGATCGCTCAATCTGAGTGCCCCCAAACTGATTGCCGGATCCTGATGCAAACCTAAGGCATTTTCGCTCTACTAAACATCGCGGATCACCCGGCACGGGTTGCCTACCGCTACCACACCAGCGGGAATCGATTTGGTCACCACGCTGCCCGCGCCGATGGTGGTGTTGTCGCCAATGGTCACTCCGGGGCAAACTATCGCGCCGCCGCCCAGCCACACGTTGTGGCCAATGGTAATGGGGGCCGCCAGCTCTAACCCGGTTAGCCGCACGGCTGGATCCGTAGGGTGGTATGCAGCGCAGATCTGCACATTGGGCGCGATCAGCACGTTGTCGCCCAGGGTCACCCAGTTGCAGTCGAGAATGGTGCAGTGGGTGTTGATGTAGAGGTTTTTGCCGGCGCGAATGTGGCTGCCGTAGTCGCAGAAGAAGGGGGGCGTAATTTCGAAGTGGGGGCCGATGGTACCGAAGAGCGATCGCACGACCTCTTCCCGCACCTCAAGCTCCTCCGGCCGCGACTGGTTGAACCGATACAGCTGGGTCTGCGCCAGCCGCCGCAGCGCCACCAGCTCCGGGTCCGCCGCCCGGTACAGCTCCCCCGCCAGCATCTTCTCCCGCTCGGTCTTGGTCATTCCAGATATCTCCTACAACAAAAGATCCCAGGGTTCTTAAAGAACCCTGGGATCTGGAGTTATCAAAGGGGATCTACCCCACCAGCTCCTTCACCTTAGCCATGATGCCGTCGGGGTCAATACCCTGGTGAATGAACTGCTCCCACAGGCCGCCGCTGCCCTCTTCGTGGGTGCCCATGAAGGCAAACTTGGGCGTGTAGCCCCGCTCCAGCAGCCAGGAGCCGAACCGGCTGCCCAGGCCCGTCTTGCGGTTAAAGGCCTCGGTCACCAGCACAAAGGGAGCTTTGCCCACCTTGGCCATAGTTTCTTCATCAATGACGTTGAGGGTGGCCTTGTTGATCAAGCCCACATCAATGCCTTCCTGCTTCAGCCGCTCGACGGCATCCAGCGCCCGGTACAGCGAGTCGCCAAAGGTGACGATATAGCCTGCCGTACCTTCGCGGATCACCTCATCTTTGCCGGGGGTAAAGGTGTAGTCGCCGCCAAACATCTCGTTGCCATCGGCATCCAAAATCATCGGCACCTTGGAGCGGGTCGAGAAGATGAAGCGCAGACCGGGGTCGTGGAACACCTTCTTGACGCAGGCCTTCATCTGGTTGGGGTCGGCGGGAAAGTAGAGCTTGGTGTCGTAGCCGTCATCCAGGCCGTTGTCGGCAAAGAAGTTGTTGAGGCCGAAGTGGCAGGTGTTGTCGGCCATGTCGTCGATGCCCGAGTGGGAGAAGTGGCACAGCAGGTTGGAGTAGTTCAACCGCGCCATGGTGATTTCAGAAATACACATCTCCAGGAAGGCGGCGAAGGTGGCAAATACCCCCTGCTTGCCCTCGGCCATGCCAAAGCCCGCCGCCGCCGACAGGTTACCCCGCTCCATAATGCCGCCGCTGATGAAGATCTCAGGGTAGGCCTTACGAATTTGGGCCAAGCCGCAGGAGCCCTCCAGGTCGCTATCGACCACCAGCACGCTTTCTTTGCGGGCCATTTCATCCATCTCGCCCAGCACTTCGACCATGGCGTCGCCAAACACGTTGCGGTTCGCGCCCACAGTTTTAGATGAACCCATGAACTCGTAGGTGTTCTTGGGGGCCTGAATGCCTTCGAGGATTTCGACCGCTGCGGTGTGGCCCTTGGCGGTGAGGTAGGCGATCGCGGCCTTCACCGAGATCACATCGTGACCGTGGGTGCTGCCCTCAATGCCCTCGATGCCCACCGCCATCGCCCGCTTGTTGATCACCGCTACCGGGCCGGGGGTGTTGATCGCCTTGCAGATGTTGGCGTAGAGGCCGTCGAGGTCTTCGCCGTCGCCTTCGAGCACCGTCAGGCCGTGGCCTTCCAGGGTTTTCTTGACGCTGTAGCCGCCCATGTATTGGGAGGGGTGACCGGCAATGGTGACGTCGTTGTCGTCGACGAGAATCTTGACGTTGACGTGGTTGGCCACCGCAAAGCGGGCCGCTTCAGCATCGTCGCCCTCCTGCTGAGCCCCGTCAGACCCCAGGCAGAAGGCAACTTTACCGGGGTTGGCCAGGGCTACGCCGTTGACGTAGGGCCACATGTGGCCCAGTCGCCCGGAGCTAAACTTGACGCCGGGGGTCAGGCCTAGCTCGGGGTGACCGGGCAGCTTTTCGTTGGCGGCGCGGTATTGCATCAGCTGCTCGGCGGGCATGTCGCCATTGAGCACCGACATTAAATACTGAGTCGCCACCCGGTGACCCGCTTCGTCAAAGAAAATCGGCACGTACTTATCGCCTGCCCCGCGAAACAGGGCGTCGAGAATCATCACCTCGGGCACAGTGTCGTAGGGGCCGCCGGTGTGACCGCCCACACCCCGCGCTGCGCCAGTGGCGGTGAAGAACACAATGGCATCCCGACACAGCTGAATGTTGGCCTTCAGGGCGCTGCGCTGCTCGTCGGTGAGGGTGGGGTTGGACGCATCTAAAGAAATTCGCTGGTACGCGCCCAGGTCAATGGGAAAGCTGGTCATAGTGTTTCGTCCTATAGGCTGGTTACAGAGAGGCGGCGAGATTTTATATAAGAGCTAGTCCACCGCTCAAGTTGGAGAGCAAATTCCACTACCTCCATCATTCAATACTCTGGCAAGGCTGTGAAGTTTTATTCGGTAAGAGTTGGTTAAGGGCGGAGGAGGTGGATGCGTAGGGGGTGGATGGGTAAAGGGGTGTTAAAGATCCGTAGGGTGGGTTAGG
>PYGV01000497.1 GCA_003022385.1 filamentous cyanobacterium CCP3
CCCCCAGGCTGACCGCCCCCACCAGGCCCTGGGGGATCACGTCATTACCCACCAGCAGCAGGCTTTGGCGGCTGTCGTTGCGCAGGTCGCCCTGGCGGTTGTAGCGCAGAATGTTACCGGCTGGGTCGTCGGGTTGGCCCAGATCGGGTCGGCCCGTATCTTGCACAACCAGGCCAGTCTGGTTTTGCCCCAGCCGATTTTGCCGCAGCACTGGGCTGGCCGAGCCCGCCACCTGAACGCCGATTTGGTTGCTAGAGCACTGGCAGCTGCCAATTAGCGGGGCCGCCGTTTGACCGATGTAGATGCCGGTGCCGCAGCGCTCTACGGTGCAGGCTCGCACCTCGCCGCGAGCCTGGTCGACAAAGCTCAGGCCGCGATCGCCGCAGTCCTCCATTCGCGCAGCGATCGCCAGGGGGCGGGCTGCTCCGGCCACCTGTAGCCCCACCCGGCACTGGCTCAAGCGGCAGGCCCTCACCAGAGGCGCACCGGAGTTAATTAAAATTCCGATACCCTGTGGGTTTTGCACTGTGACTCCGCGCAGCTGGCTCTGGCCCTGAATCACCAGCCCTACCGAAGTACCCCCTGGCCCGGCGCCGCCCCCGGCAATCACAACGCCCTGGCCCTGGGTCGATTCTTGCCCGGCAATCATTACCCCGTCGGGCACGGTAATGGGAAAGCGTTCCCCGCTGGCGGCGCTGTAGGTGCCGGGGGCCAGCTTGATCAGAGTATTGCCCTGGGCTGCACCTAGCGCCACTGTCAAAGTCTTGTGGGGCAGGTGAGGGCGACCCGAGGGTTCGTCTACTCCCCGGCTAGGATCGACATCGAGGGTTTTAGCGATGGTGTCCAACGAAAAAACGTCCTAACGACAGCACAAAGACGGCGGTTGGTTCAGACTGTCGCTGTGCCAAAATACCGTTATGCCAGAATATCGCTATGATCTAAACCAAATTCAAGTTCAGCGGAGTTTTGTCTATGGCAAACTCTAGCTACCAAGCTAAATTTGGTCTAGCCAAGTTAAAAGGATAGGGCGAAAGTTGTGATTGCGGTTGCCGTTAGCCTAAATCTAGTGATTGCGCTGTTTTGCTTCTACGTGGCCTGGCGGCTGTGGCGGTTGAGCAAAACCCTGGGGGCCGTAGCCGATGCCCTGGTCAACTGGGAGCGCAACACCCACAACGTCCTCAACCCGGCGGTTGTTCCTCCTGCCATTTTGCGCGGCCAGTCGGGGACGGCCTACCTGCGGCAGAGCTACAGCCTGCTCCAGTTTCAGCTGCTGCGCCTGGAGCAGGTCATGGGCATAGTGGGCCTTTTGCCTATGGCCAATCGCTGGCTCAGAGTGCGGGGACGCCGACCCAGCCCTAAGATTAGAACGGCTCTTTCCAAAAGACGATAGGATTGCCCCAGCCCTCACCAGTAGAATAGTTGAGGCCATTGTCAACTCGTTGATAGATAGTGTGGCAATGGACAGGGCGACGGTTTGGCTAACCCACAGGATAAAAAAACACCATGAGCGACAAGCAATCTGGAGGGTTTATTGGCGGATTGATGCTGGGCGCTGCCATGGGGGCGGTGGCGGGCCTGCTGGTGGCTCCCCGCACCGGGCGCGAAACCCGTCGCATTCTGAAAAAGTCTGCCGATGCCCTGCCTGAGCTGGTAGAAGATCTCTCAACCTCGGTCCACCTGCAGGCCGATCGCCTCTCAGAGACGGCCCTGGTCAACTGGGAGCACACCCTGACTCGGCTGCGGGCCGCGATCGCCGCTGGGCAAGAGGCCAGCCGCCAGGAGTACGAGCAGCTGAGCGCCACCCCCATAGCCACCAATAGCTCTGGGCAGGAGTAGGAGCATTTGTTTTGGCCGACCCGCTGTTTTGGCTAGCCCTCTCGTTTTTGCTGGTCGTCATTAGCTTGACGGCAGTGCTCATGGTGGCCATTCCCGCTATGCGTGAGCTGGGTCGGGCCGCCCGCAGCGCCGAAAAGATGTTTGACACCCTCAGCCGCGAGCTGCCCCCCACCCTGGAGGCCATACGCCTGACGGGGTTAGAGATTGTGGAGCTGACCGACGATGTCACCGAAGGGGTGCAGAGCGCTGGACAGGTTGCGCAGCAGGTAAACCAGAGCATTGCGACCGCCCAGACCGGTGCCAAACGCCTGAATACGGGCACCAAAAGCCTGTTCACCGGCGCCAGAGCCGCCTGGCAGGCCTGGACTAACGGTGCGCCGCCGCGATCGCAAACCGAACTCAACCGCCGCCAAAGCCCGCCGCGAGTTCAGCCACCTG
>PYGV01000173.1 GCA_003022385.1 filamentous cyanobacterium CCP3
GGTGGATGGGTGGGGCTACGTCCAGGTTAGCTTAGGCGACCAGCGTTAGGTTTGAGTAAGTAGCTTGGGTGTTCCTGCGAAGGTATAACCAAGGTATAAATGAGGGGTGGCCGTTCTAGTGATACTCCCATGAAGACAGCAATATCAATTCCTGACCAGGTGTTTGAAGCGGCGGAGGCGATCGCTCAGCAACTCGGCGTCTCCCGCAGTGAGTTCTACACCAAAGCGCTACAGGCCTATCTAGAGAAATACAGTCGCAGTCAACGACTAGACAAGCTGAATGAGGTGTACGCTCAGGAGTCGTCTGAGGCTGACCTGGTGCTGGCAAAAATGCAGGCGATGTCTCTCCCCAAAGAGGATTGGTGATGCATCGGGGAGAAATTTGGTGGGCAAATTTTCCTGACCCGGTAGGTTCCGAACCGGGGTACCGTCGCCCGGTGGTCGTGGTTCAAGACGATATCTTTAACCAGAGTCGTATTAATACCGTCATTGTTGTCATCATCACATCAAATCTTCCAATAGCCAGTGCTCCCGGCAATGTGCTGTTACCCCGTCATGTCTCCGGTTTGCCGAGGGATTCGGTTGCCAATGTCTCTCAAATTTTCACCATCGACAAGCAGTTTCTAACAGAGCGCATTGGCTCACTTCCAGATGCTCTACAGCAAGAACTAGACGATGGTTTACGAACTGTTCTTTACCTGTAATACCAAGCCCAAATCGCATACCCCGATTTCCAATAAGCGGCTTGCGTAGGGGCATAGGCGAAGCCAAGCCAGAGGCTTTACGGTGTTTGCCCAGCCCAACCGGGGGTAGCCAAGGCGAATTCAGTACAATGCCCTACCGCAGGCCTGACTGCACCCGCCACAGGCTAGCGTAGATGCCGTTCATCTCTAGCAACTCCTCATGGCGACCCCGTTCGACGATCTCGCCGTAGGCCATCACGTAGATGCAGTGGCAGTGGCGAATGGTGGAAAGGCGGTGGGCGATCGCCAGCGTGGTCCGGTTCTGGGTGATCACCGCCAGCGATCGCTGGATTGCCGCCTCGGTCTCGTTGTCCACCGCCGAGGTGGCCTCATCCAGCACCAAAATCGGCGGGTCTTTGAGAATGGCGCGGGCGATCGCCAGTCGCTGCCGCTGGCCCCCCGATAGCTTCTGGCCCCGCTCGCCCACAATCGTGTCGTAGCCCTGGGGCAGCTGGGCGATAAACTCGTGGGCCTCCGCCAGCTTGGCCGCGTGAAGAATTTGATCAAAGCTAGCGTCAAAGCTGCCGTAGGCGATATTCTCCGCCACCGTGCCCGAGAACAAAAACACGTCCTGGCTGACCAGGCCAATGCAGCGGCGCAGATCCTGGGGCAGCAGGTCATGAATCTCTTTGCCATCAACCAAAATGCGGCCCTGCTGAGGCTGATAAAACCGCAGCAGCAGCTTCACCAGCGTGCTCTTGCCCGAGCCCGTCGCCCCCACCACGCCAATGCTCTGCCCGGCGGGGATGTGCAGGGAAAGGTTCTTCACCACGGGCTGACGGTTGGCGTAGGCAAAGGTGACATGCTCGTAGCGCACCTCGCCCTTCACCTGCTCCACCGGCAGCGGGTTGCGCCCCGGCACCAGCTCAATCGGCTCATCCAGCAGGCCCAGCACCCGGCGCACCGAGGCCATCGCCCGCTGGTACTCATCCATAATTTCGCTGAGCTGAGTAAAAGGCCACAGCAGCCGCTGCACAATAAACACCAAAAAGCCGTAGGTGCCCGCCGTCAGGGTGCCGTTGGCCACCGCCAGACCGCCCAGGTACAGCATGGCGGTAAAGCCCACCAAAATTACAATCCGAATCAGCGGCACAAAGGCGGCGCTGAGGGCGATCGCCCGACGGTTGCTGTAGCGGTAGGCATCGCTATCCTGGGAGACGCGATCGCGCTCATACCCTTCGGCCGTAAAGCTCTTAATCGTGGCAATGCCCGACAAATTATTGGCCAGTCGCCCGCTGATCAATCCCGCCTTGTCGCGCACCTGGGCGTAGCGCGGAGCCAGCCGCCGCTGAAAGGCGATCGACCCCCCCAGCACAAAGGGAATCGGCAGCATCGCCATCCACGACACCTCCGGAGCCAGGATTAAGAACGTCGCCCCCACCCAGAGCACCGTAGTAAAAAACCGCAGCAGGTTGTGCGCCCCGGTATTCAAAAACCGCTCCAGCTGGTTGATGTCGTCGTTAAGAATCGACAGCAGGTCACCCGTACTGCGGTCCTCAAAGTAGCTGAGATCCTGTGCTTGCAGATGACTGTAGGTATCAATCCGCAAATCGTGCTGCAAATTTTGGGCCAGGTTGCGCCACAGCTTAGCGTAGATGTACTCGCTCAGCGACTCCAGACTCCAGATCAAAAACGTCAGCGCCGACAGCACCCCCAGCTGCCCCGCAACACTGGTGATCCCCACCCGCGCAATCAGCGAGCTTTCGGTGTTGGTCACCACATCGATGGCAATGCCGATCAGGTAGGGCGGAGCCAGATCAAAAATGGTGTTGAGAACGGAGTTGATCACTGCCCCCCAGATCTGCGGGCGATAGTTGCGCCCGTAGCGCAACAGCCGCTGTAGGGGGTGCCGTGCCGATTGAATACTGGCCATAGATGCCCTAACTGCAAAGGCTAATAGTGTAACCAACCCAAGATCGGTTTTGGATTTTGGATTAGCGATTTTGGACTTGCCCCAATTTAGAGTGACGGCCACCACAAACACGAAAGGTGGGCAGTGCCCACCCTATGGTCAAACAGGCCGCCTCATCAAAGCCGCCAACCCGTCAATTTGCAGAACAGACGTTTAAACCGATGATCGGCTAATCCTTTCCGTCGGGTCCAGGGCGGCGGAACGTCCCTGGACCCGACGGGGGTCTGGGGCCAGCGAAATGGCCCCAGCAGTAGATCTGGCTTTTGCCCCCAACTGTGCGCCGCTTAGCTTAGGCAAGATACCCAATACCGTGAGCGGTGCATTGCGGCCCCGAGATCTCAGGTCAAAGCATAGTAAGGTTCAAGCCGCTAATGCACCCTACAGCACCCGCAACACGCTGGCCACGCTGTGGATCTCAGCGTATTCCCGCAGCTCATCCAGCGCCGTCTGAAAATTCGCCTCCGTCACCTCGTGACTCACAATCACAATCTCCGCCCGCGTCTCGTGCTGCCCAATCTGCACAATCGACTCCAGGCTCACCTGGTGACGGCCAAAACAGGTGCCCAGCTTGCCGATCACCCCCGGCGCATCCTCCGCCAGCAGCCGCACATAGAAGCGGCTGACAATATCGGCCATCGGGCTGACCTTGCAGTAGTGCTGATGACTACAGGCCAGCAGCGGGTTGGTGGCTTGGGGCGTCGTCCCCGCCCGTAGGTTTGCCGCCAGGTTCAGCAGGTCAGACACCACTGCGCTGGCCGTTGGCCCCTCTCCCGCCCCCGGCCCAAAAAACATCACCTGCCCGATGGGGTCACCCTCGATCAAAATCGCGTTGTATACATCGTTTACCGAAGCCAAGGGATGGCTCACGGGCACCAGCGTCGGGTGTACCCGCAGCTGTAACTGATCCAGCGCCTGATCCGAGGTCTCGTCAAACTCGCCGTCGCGGCGGGCGATCGCCAGCAGCTTGATCACAAACCCCAGTCGGTCGGCGTAGGCAATATCCGCCGCTGTCACCTGACGAATGCCCTCGCTATAGACCTCCGACAGCTTGATCCGGCCCCCAAAAGCCAGCGACGCCAAAATCGCGATTTTGTCGGCGGCATCGAGGCCGTCCACATCGGCGCTGGGGTCGGCCTCGGCGTAGCCCAGGCGCTGGGCATCGGCCAAAATTGCCTCAAAGTCGCCCCCCTCCCGCTGCATGCGAGTGAGAATGTAGTTGGTGGTGCCGTTGATAATCCCCGTCACCGCGCGAATGCGGTTGACGCCCAGGGCCTGCTTCAGCGGCTGAATGACGGGAATGCCCCCCGCCACCGCCGCCTCCAACAGCACGTAGACCCCGGCCTCGTTGGCGGCGGTGAAGATTTCGTCGCCGTAGCGGGCAATCACCGCTTTGTTGGCGGTGACCACATGCTTGCCCTGGGCGATCGCCTTTAGAATCAGCGATCGCGCCGGCTCCAGCCCGCCCATCACCTCCACCACCGCATCGATAGTGGGGTCGCTGACAATGCTTTCCAGGTCGGTGGTGAGGCGATCGCCCTCAATAGCTACCGATCGCGGCTTATCCAAACTCCGCACCCCCACTCGGGCCAGCTCTATCTGTCCCACCAGGGGGTGGCGATGGGCCGGATCCAGCAAAATCTTGGCCGTTCCCGACCCCACCGTTCCCAGCCCTAGCAAACCGACACGCATAGCCTGACTTCCTTAACTGCGATCGCTATGCCCAATTGTAAAGGGATTGCTGCAAGCAAAAAAAGAAGGGCCGAATCGGCCCTCTTTCCAGTCTCAATCCATGAAACACGCTTCATCGACGAGGTTCCCCGTAGGGACAAACAGCCGTTTGCCCCTACGCAGATTCAACCTAGTAGGTCTCCACGTGCCAGCGGTGCTCTTTCTTCATCTGCTTGCGGAACTCGACCCAGTCGACGCCGTGCTTGGTCGCCGCCACAGACATCCCCTCGTCGATACCGTCTTCCATGCCCTTCAGACCGCACATGTAGGTATGGGTGTTGGGCTTCTGCATCAGATCCCACAGCTCGTCGGCATGCTCAGCCACGCGGTGCTGAATGTACATGCGGCCACCCTCGGCATTTTGCTGCTCGCGGCTGATGGCGTAGGTGAGCCTAAAGTTGTCGGGGTACTGCTCTACCATCTGCTCCAGCTCCTCTTTGTAGAGGATGTTGGGGGTATAGGGCACCCCAAAGATCAGCCAGGCCATGCCCTTAAACTGGTACTCGGGGTTCTTCTGACGCTCAGCCTCTTTGAACATACGCCACAGGTAGGCGCGGAAGGGGGCAATCCCCGTTCCGGTCGCCAGCATGATTACCGTGGCATCGGGGTCGTCGGGCAGCAGCATTTCCTTGCCCACAGGCCCGGTAATCTTCACGTCAGCACCCGGCTCGATCCCGCAGAGGAAGGTAGAGCAGGTGCCGTAGACGGTTTCGCCCGTCTCAGGATGCTTGTACTCGAGCTGGCGCACGCAGAGCGACACGGTTTTATCGTCCATGTGGTCGCCGTGGCGGGTCGAGGCAATGGAGTAGAGACGCAGCTTGTGGGGCTTGCCCTTCTCGTCGGTACCGTCGGGGATGATACCAATGCTCTGGCCCTCTACGTAATGCAGGTCGCCCTGAGACAGGTCAAAGGTAATGTGTTGCACAATACCTGAGCCACCCTCTTGAACCAGAGGCTCATTCGACAACACCTTGCCGACGTAGGGGCTGTTGGGCTTGTAAAGGTTAATGGGCACGCTCGTAGCGGCCTTGGGTGCGGCTTGAGTCATGGGCTTCTTCTCGATTTGGGTTGGCGCGGTCTCTGCTGGGGCAGCAGCTTCAGCGGGCGCAACCACGGGAGCCGTAATGGGTGTAGGCTCAGCATTGTGAACCGTACCCACCGCTTCGATGGGTCGAATGCTGACAATCTTGCCACCCATGCGGGTAATGCGCTGCATTTCCTGGTTCATACGGTTGTAGGGCACCGTGATGAAGACACTACCACTCCTGCGAATGGGGTTACTCATCTGGTCGGTTTCTGCATTTTGGTGCAGACCCTGCACTTCGTATAAAAACAAACGGCTTCCGGCCACAGTACTGGCGTTGCCGCCGCTCACACTTGGATTGTACATATCTAAAATTCAGTGACTCTCTAGACCCAACTAAGTGCGACGGAGGCACACCGTCATGACCCGTCGCATACCTTCTAATGCGCCTGCTCGACCAGCCATAGGGCCAACCCAGAGACGGTGACATCAGAAATGCTTTTAGCTTAGGGTATCACTGTAAGACGGTGTAATACTGAGGGTTGGGAGATATCACAGGCCCAGCGGCCTGCATCTAGCTCCGCATCCAGCCAATGCCCCAGTGAATGGTTGCACTCTATTAACATCCTGCGGGAAAGATTGTGTTCTTTGCAGCAGTGAGCGTTAAGTTAATCTAAAAATCTTTCTTCAGGCTAAAATCTCTAGCCGCTGCCGCTGGGCTGGTCCCCAGCCAAAAACTGTTGTGAAGGATACTAGCTTCTGATAGGATGAAGCTACTCGCGGTAGAAATACTTATCCACTGAGCTGGTTCGATGCTATCGGCGGTTTGAGGAGGGTAGGAAGTGTCGACGCTTAGGCTGAGAGCCGATTGGTCTTGGCTGTATGGGCGACGGTGTTTGGCACCTGAGGGGAAGGCTCGCTTCTCCAGCTGAGCACCTTGGGCTTCACGGTCGCGACATTTACGGGTAATGTGCCGCTTGGGGCGATCGCCCTAAAGCATCGAGAAAAGGGCCAGACCAGAGCCAGCTCTGGAGTCGGTGAGTCCTTTGCTAGGTTGCAACGCTGGGTTCTATTTTTATAGAAGGTTGTTTAGAGGGAACTTATGATCAGCAAGCCAGACAAAGTAGTTCTAATTGGTGTCGCCGGCGACTCTGGGTGCGGCAAGTCTACGTTTCTACGACGACTGAGCGATTTGTTCGGCGCTGAGTTCATGACCGTCATCTGTCTAGATGACTATCACAGCCTCGATCGCAAGCAGCGCAAGGCCGCTGGGGTGACCGCTCTCAACCCCAAAGCCAACAACTTTGACCTCATGTACGAGCAGATCAAAGCGCTGAAAGAGGGCAACAGCATCGACAAGCCCATCTACAACCACGAAACCGGCGAACTCGACCCCCCCGAGCGGGTTGACCCCAACCGCATTGTCGTCATCGAAGGTTTGCACCCCCTCTATGATGAGCGCGTGCGTGAGCTCCTCGACTTCAGCGTTTACCTCGACATCAGCGACGAAGTCAAAATTGCCTGGAAGATTCAGCGCGACATGGCTGAGCGCGGCCACACCTACGAAGATGTGCTGGCCTCCATCAACGCCCGCCGTCCCGACTTTGAAGCCTACATCGACATTCAAAAGCAATACGCCGATGTCGTAATTCAAATTCTACCCACTCAGCTCATCCCCAACGACGAGGAGAAGAAGGTGCTGCGGGTGCGGCTCATGCAGCGCGAAGGCATCGAAGGCTTCGACCCCGTCTACCTGTTTGACGAAGGCTCGACCATCGACTGGATTCCCTGCGGGCGAAAGCTCACCTGCTCCTACCCCGGCATTCGCATGCACTACGGCCCCGACTCCTACTACGGCCATGAGGTCTCGGTGCTTGAGGTCGACGGCCAGTTCGATCGCCTCGAAGAGATGATCTACATTGAGAGCCACCTCAGCAACACCTCCACCAAGTACTACGGTGAAATGACCGAGCTGCTGCTCAAGCACCGCGAGTACCCCGGTTCTACCAACGGCAGCGGCCTGTTCCAGGTGCTGGTGGGTCTAAAAATGCGGGCCACCTACGAGCGCCTGATCGGTGCCAACCGCGAAGTGGCGGCTAAGGCCTAAGCGGTCTACGTCAGGGTGACTTGACCTGTCTGGCACACCTTGTCCGGCACAAATAAGAGAGGATATCTCTGAGATGTCCTCTCTTTTTGTGTGATGGAACTGACGACTCCGGCGCTGCTGTTTCCCGCCATTTCGCTGCTGCTGCTGGCCTACACCAACCGCTTTTTGGTGCTGGCGCAGCTGATTCGCCAGCTGCACAGCTCTGAGCGCGATTATTTTCAAAGCATGGTGCAGCGCCAGATCTCAAATTTGCGTCAGCGCCTTGCCCTAATTCGCCTGATGCAGGCGCTGGGGGTATCGAGCTTTATTGTTTGCACCCTGTCGATGCTGGGGCTGTTTGTCAATCAGCAGCGGCTGGCAGAAGTTCTGTTTGGCCTCAGCCTGCTGCTGTTGGTAGCCTCACTGCTGACCTCGCTCTACGAAATTGCCATCAGCACCCGCGCGATCGAGGCCGAACTGGCCGATATCGACGCCAAGTGCCGCTACCCCGAAATCTGAGCCAGTGGGTTAATGGCATTAGCCCTCTTTAATTGAAACCCCGAGGGTTGAGCGAAGTCGAAACCCGCTGCCTTAGCCAAGTCGACCCCCGTTGACCGAGCAGAGTCGAAACCCACTGCCTCAGCCAAGTCGACCCCCGTTGACCGAGCAGAGTCGAAGTCAGCGGGGGGCCGATGCTACTGAGTCTTCAACGTCAGGGTTTGGTTGGGCTCGACCACCACTACTCGCTGGGCCGTTGTGTTGCCGATGATAGCTCCGGCTGCAGCCCCGCCGAGAATGCTGCCTACCGAGACTCGACCAGTCAAGATGCCGCCGACAGCCGCTCCGCCTGCTGCCCCAATACCGGCATCGGTCAAAATAGCCCCCGTCCCGGTTTCCCTGGGGTCTTTAATATCGCGCAGCAGCTCAGAGGCGGCGTTGACGGGGTAAACCTGGTTGCCAACTTCAACAGCGGTGGCAACGTAGCGCACCCCGCCCTCGGCAGGCTCAAACCGGCCGCGAACGATCGCCCCTGCCGGAATACTGCGGCCATTTAGGTTGGTGGCGGTGCTCACCTGGAGGGTTTGTTCGACGGTGGCATTGGTGTTGAGGTAGAGAGTTTCGCTGTTGGGGGTCACCGCCTGAATGGGCGACGACACAAACAGCTGAGCCTGAGCAACGGGGGCCTGAACCAGAGCGTCGATGGGCATGACTGCTAAGGCTAGAGCCGCTAAGTGACTTGCTTTCATCACAATCTCCAGAAACGAAATTGAAGTTGTAGGGGTGCCTTGTTCGTGAAGCGGGCACAGAGACAGCGAGAATGGTAGGTTAGTTAGGCCGATAAGGCTTGCGATCGTCTAAAGATTACCTCTAAACAGTGAAGACGAGCCGCTAATTCAAATGTTCCTGCCTAACTGCGATCTTTCTGCTGGCTATGCAATCTACCGCTGAGTATATCTGTGCCTTTTGCGGCGAGCCCAACACCACTTTTGTCGATCTTTCGGCTGGGCTAAGCCAGACCTATATTGAAGACTGCCAGGTGTGCTGTCGCCCCAACCAGCTCTACGTCACGGTAGACGATAGTTCACTAGATATCGACATTGCCACAGACTTCGTGGAATAGCGCTGGTTTCCTGGCGTCAGTAGCTCAGGCTAGACCATCACGCTAGTGGGCTTTCCTAGGGAAGCCGGGATTACCAAATTGGTCTGAGCCTGATTCCGCCCGCTAGCTTTGGCCTCGTAGAGCGCCTGGTCGGCGGTAAACACCAGATCAAAGGGCAGATAGTCAGGCGTCGGAACCAGGCTGGCCACCCCGCAGCTAATTGTAACCACGTCCGCAATGTCTGAGCCCTTGTGGGGTAACGCCAGGTCATACACCGTTCGAACCATCCCCGAGGCCACCGCCGCCGCCCCAGCCTGAGTCGTAGCGGGTAAGACAACGGCAAACTCCTCCCCACCGTAGCGGCTGACTAGGTCTGCTGGGCGATTCACACATTGACTCAGCGTCGCCGCAATTCGCTGGAGGCAGTAGTCACCGGCCTGGTGACCATAGTGGTCGTTGTAGGGTTTGAAGCAATCGATATCGCAAATAATCAGCGATAGGGAGGTGCGGTCTCTTGCTCCCCGTCCCCACTCTTGCAGCAGGTACTCGTCGAACCGGCGGCGATTCGCCACCTGGGTGAGGCTATCGATCATGGTCATTTGCTGGAGCTGTCGATTGGCCTCCCGCAGCTGCTGTTCGAGGCGGGTCTGCATGATTAACCGACGCACGCGCTGCCGTAGCACCGCCCAGTGAATGGGTTTAGTGATGTAATCTATAACCCCGATCTCAAAGGCATGGTCGACCGATTGTTCATCCCCTAACCCGGTAATCATCAAAATGGGGGCATGGGTGTGATTGGTGAGAGTTTCCAGCCGCTGGCAAACCTCGAAGCCATCCATGACCGGCATTAGGGCATCTAGCAGCACCAGGTCGGGGTGGTGGCGCTCGTAGAGGTCGAGGGCCTGTTCGCCGTCTGCGGCCTCGATCACCTGATACTGTTCTTTTACGAGATAGCGGGTGAGCATACTGCGAATGAAGGGCTCGTCATCCGCTACCAGGATGAGGGCAGGGGATTGTGATTGGATCATGGT
The DNA here is from genome assembly GCA_003022385.1 of filamentous cyanobacterium CCP3. Classification (GTDB taxonomy): domain Bacteria; phylum Cyanobacteriota; class Cyanobacteriia; order Phormidesmidales; family Phormidesmidaceae; genus Nodosilinea. The sequence continues at coordinate 10,125 of PYGV01000173.1, forward strand.
TACTTCACCTCGTGGACCCCTAGGAGGGGCGCTAAACTCGTTTGAACCTGGGCAGCGGCCGCCTGAATAGCCTCAACTTGAGTCCATAGCTCGGGGGAAGAGGAGCCCAGCGGCGGATCTTTCAGACTGGCTTCCAGCGTGCGGCACCGATCGGCCAGGGAGTGGGCGCTGATCGTGGCACTGCTCGATTTGAGGGTGTGGGCCGCCCGCTTGAGGGTGACCCAATCCTGCTGATGGTAGCTGGTGGTCAGGTCGTTGAGCAGCTGTTGGGTGCTGGCCAGATAGCTGTGAATCAGCTCGTCTTGAAAGGCTGGATCAGCCCCGCCGATAGTGGCGATGAACTGGTGTAGCGCCGTCAGGTCAACCGCCGGATCGGCCTCTGCTGGGCTGGGCTCGGGGCACGTTTCCTGCAGAATCTGAACCAGCTCGTCGAGGCGGATGGGTTTGCTGATGTAGTCGTCCATGCCGGACTGGAGGCAGGCTTCGCGATCGCCCTGCATAGCGTTGGCGGTCATGGCCACAATGCGTGGGCGCGTCGTGGGCCAGATCCGGTGAATCTGGCGGGTGGCCTCTAACCCATCCATTTCGGGCATTTGCACATCCATCAGAATCAGGTCATAGGGTTGCTGAGCCAGGGCCGCTAAAACCTCCAGGCCGTTGGCGGCGACATCGGCCCGATACCCTAGGCGCTGCAAAATTTGCAGGGCTACTTTTTGGTTCACCCCGTTGTCTTCGGCTAGCAAAAGCCTGAGGGGATGGTGCTGGCCCATCTGCGCGTCAAAGGTGGGGAGCGCCGTGCGGGGGGCCACCCGTACGACTTGGGATTGACCAACCAAAGCCGAGGTCAGCGCATCCATCAGCTGGGACTGTTTGACTGGCTTGGTCAGGCAGGCGGCAAACAGTGAGCTGTCAGGGGTAGCTTGACTCCAGCCCAGGGAGGTGAGCATCACCAGGGGAAGAGCCAGATTGGGAAAGCGTTGGCCAATCGCCTGGGCCAGGCCCACCCCATCCATTTCCGGCATTTGCATGTCGAGAATGGCCAGGTCGTAGCGATCGCCCTGGGCCAAGCGGGCCAGGGCCGCCGCCCCAGACTCGACGGCCACCGCACTCATGCCCCAGGACTCGAGCTGGAGCTGTAGAATTTTGCGATTGGTGGCGTTGTCGTCTACGACCAAAAGATGACGCCCCTGTAGTAAGGGGGCGGGGGTTATCGGCAGAGGATGGGGA
>PYGV01000498.1 GCA_003022385.1 filamentous cyanobacterium CCP3
GGCCGACGTGCAAAAACCCGGCAACCACAAGCTTATTGTCACCCTCGACGTCAATCAGGTCGGCTATGACCTACAGGTGCCCGCCCGACAGCTGGCCTTCCTGCCTCCCCTAGGGGAGGTAGTGCAGCTCTTTAGCCATCTCTTCTTTTGTGAAGATCAGGCGGTATTGTTTGGCTTTGGCCAACGCCAGGAACGTGACCTGTTCAGGCTGCTGATTAGCGTTAGCGGCATTGGCCCTCAGATGGCCCTGGCACTGCTCGACACCCTGGGCGAGGCCGAACTGACCCAAGCGGTGGTCAGCGGCAACACGCGCTTGCTGTCGCGAACCCCAGGGGTGGGCGGCAAAACCGCAGAGCGCCTGGTGCTGGAGCTAAAAACTAAGCTGCAAGATTGGCAAACTCAGTCTGGGGTGGGGCTGGTGCCCAGCGCCGGGCCAGTGCCAACCCTTTACGAAGAGGTAGACGTTACCCTGACGGCATTGGGCTACAGCCAGAGCGAAATTCTCAGAGCCCTCCAGGCGGTGGGGCAAAACTCTACTCTACAGAAGTCAGCGGATCCAGAAAGCTGGGTACGCGAGGCGATCGCATGGTTGAGCCAGTAATGTTGGGCCCCTGTGCTATAGTGAAAAATCCTGGTCAAAATAATCCTTCTAGAGAAGCCGTCTGTCCCATGACTCTGTTGCAAGCGCGCAAGCAGGAACTTATCTCCGACTATCAGGTGCACGACACCGACACTGGCTCTGCTGATGTGCAGATTGCCATGCTCACCGATCGCATCAATCAGCTCAGTGCTCACCTGCAAAAGAACAAAAAAGACTATTCATCGCGCCGTGGCCTGCTCAAAATGATTGGCCACCGCAAGCGCCTGATGGCCTACCTGCAAAAGCAAGACTCTGAGCGTTACCGGGCGCTGATTCAAAAGCTAGGTATTCGCGGCTAAGCCAGCGAACTCAGCTAGGTTACGGTGTTGCTCATTGTCATCATGTAGCCCTATGGCCCCGGAGTCTTCCCGCAAGCGACTGCCCTTTGAGCCAGGCGGCAAGGGTGCTGACAAGTCTGCCAAAGAGTCTAAGCAAAAAGAATCTAAACCAGCGGCTAAGTCAGCCCCCGCTAAAAAAGCACCTAAGCCAGCGGCCGCTGGCAAAAAGGCAGTGGCTAAAAAGACTGCCTCTGCTCAAAAGGACAACCGTGCCTCTGCGGCGATTCCAGCGGAGGTCAGCGATCGCATGCTGCGCCGAATGCTGGTTTTTTCTGGCGTTCCTACGGCTTCGGGGGTGCTGACCTTCGTGGTCAGCTACTATCTGGTCGTCAATCAGATGGTAGTGTTGCCCTCTTACTTTGTGCTGCTGGTGACCCTGGGCTGCTTCGGCCTGGGGGTAGTGGGTCTGACCTACGGTGTGCTTTCGGCCTCATGGGATGAGGGACGGCCTGGCAGTCTAGTGGGGCTAGATGAATTCAAAGTCAATTTTGGCCGTGTGACCAGTGCCTGGGGCGCTAGATCAGAGCGCTAAGCGGGCACACGGGTATTGCAGAGCTTGCCAGACAAAGATCTTGAGCCTCAGATTCAGATACAATCTCAGGACTTTTTGGTTGCCGAGCCGGAATGTTCACAGTTACCAATCGTTGTCCAAGCCCTACTCAGATCAATTTTTGGGGTCTGAAAGGTGAGACGATTCCATAATTTGCTCAATCTGCTCTTCCATAGTCTTGAGCATTTTCATCAGGTCGTCGAGGGTGCGAGCCGAAGGCGCCTCAATATTAAGGGTTTGCTGGGCTTGATGACGAATAGCGCTGATTCGCTTTTGCAGGGTGTGGGCAACGTCTAAGGCCTCTTCCCCCAGCTGGCGAATCTGCTGTTGCTCGTAGAACTTCAGCGCCGCACCTCGCAGCACCTGAAGCGTGGCCTCCTCACCGTGGGTACCTGCCATGAGGCGCAGGCGCAGCAGCACGCGATCGCCCTGATAAAGCCGCTCAATATCGGCCTGTTTGGGCTGAGTAGTAGGCAGCAGCGGCAGATGGGTAAGCCGCTTGAGTTCGTTGATGACGCTTTGAATTTGCCCAGGGCTCAGATCGGAAAGCACAGCCTGCACCACGCCGTCTTTGCTCCAGAGGACGCGACCCTGAGTAGGTCGACGCTCCAGGTAGAGGCGACCAATCCCTTCGGTGAGCACCAGATTGAGCAGTGCCTGGGTTAGCTGGGGCGGCGGCAGGCGATGGAGTTGCCCGGGAGGAATCTGGCTCAGAGCCGAGTCGAGGGTGAGGCTAAGGGGT
>PYGV01000174.1 GCA_003022385.1 filamentous cyanobacterium CCP3
GCTATGGAACGATTTCAAAGGAGGCCCACGAGGCGCTGGCGATCGCCATGAACCGTCTCGGCGGCAAGTCCAACACAGGCGAAGGCGGCGAAGACCCCGAACGCTACACCTGGACCAACGAAAAGGGCGACTCCAAAAACAGCGCCATTAAACAGGTGGCTTCCGGCCGCTTCGGCGTCACCAGCCTCTACCTGTCCCAGGCTAAAGAGATCCAGATCAAAATGGCCCAGGGGGCAAAACCGGGCGAAGGCGGACAGCTGCCGGGCCGCAAAGTCTACCCCTGGATTGCCAAAGTGCGCCACTCCACCCCCGGTGTGGGCCTGATTTCACCCCCACCACACCACGACATTTACTCCATTGAGGATCTGGCCGAACTGATCCACGATCTTAAGAACGCTAACCGCGACGCCCGCGTCAACGTTAAGCTGGTGTCAGAGGTCGGCGTCGGCACGATCGCCGCCGGGGTGGCCAAAGCCCACGCCGATGTGATTCTGATCGCCGGGTTTGATGGTGGCACCGGGGCCTCTCCCCAGACCTCGATCAAGCACGCCGGTCTGCCCTGGGAGCTGGGACTGGCCGAAACCCACCAAACCCTGGTGATGAATAACCTGCGCAGCCGCGTGGTGGTCGAAACCGATGGCCAGATGAAAACTGGCCGCGACGTAGTGATCGCCGCCCTGCTAGGGGCAGAAGAGTTCGGCTTCTCCACTGCGCCCCTGGTCTCCATGGGCTGCATCATGATGCGGGTCTGCCACCTCAACACCTGCCCGGTGGGCGTCGCCACCCAGGATCCGGAACTGCGCAAGCACTTCATGGGCGACCCCGACCACGTGGTCAACTTCATGACCTTCATCGCCCAGGATATGCGCGAGCTGATGGCCCAGCTGGGCTTCCGCACCCTCGATGAAATGGTGGGCCGCACCGATGTGCTAGAGCCGAAGGCGGCGATCGCCCACTGGAAAGCCAAGGGCCTCGACCTCTCTCCCATTCTCCACCAGCCCGAAGTCGGCCCCGAGGTGGGTCGCTACTACCAGATGGCCCAGGACCACGGTCTGGAGAAATCCCTCGATATGACCACCCTGCTGGAGCTGTGCCAACCGGCGATCGAGCGGGGCGAAAAGGTCACCGCCACCCTGCCCATCTGCAACATCAACCGGGTGGTGGGCACCATCCTCGGCAACGAAATCACCAAGCGCCACTGGGAAGGATTGCCCGAAGACACCGTTCACCTCCACTTCCAGGGCAGCGCCGGCCAGAGCTTTGGGGCCTTTGTGCCCAAGGGCGTTACCCTCGAACTCGAAGGCGAAGCCAATGATTATCTCGGCAAGGGCCTTAGCGGCGGCAAGCTGCTCGTCTACCCGCCCAAGCAGTCCCCCTTTGTGCCCGCCGAGAACATCATCACCGGCAACGTCGCCTTCTACGGAGCCACCAGCGGCGAAGCCTACATTCGCGGCCTGGCGGGCGAGCGCTTCTGCGTACGTAACTCAGGGGTCACCGCCGTGGTGGAAGGCGTCGGCGACCACGCCTGCGAATACATGACCGGCGGCAAGGCGATTATTCTGGGGCTCACTGGCCGCAACTTTGCGGCAGGCATGAGCGGCGGCGTCGCCTACGTGCTCGACGAGGCGGGCGACTTTGCCACCCGCTGCAACACCGAAATGGTGGACCTGGAGCAGCTCACCGACCCCGAAGAAATTCGCGACCTGCAGGAGCTGATCCAGCGCCACGTCGACTATACCGAGAGCAAGCGGGGGCTGACCCTGCTGGCGGATTGGGAGAATAGCGTGGCCAAGTTTGTGAAGGTCATGCCCCGCGATTACAAGCGGGTGCTGCAACACATCCAAAAAGCCCTGGCCGATGGTCTCACTGGCGACGATGCCCTGACGGCAGCGTTTGAAGAAAACGCCCGCGACGTAGCGCGGATTGGGGGCAGTTAACCGTAGGGTGCATTCGCGGCTCACTACCCCTGGCTAATCACCCCAGATTGCGCCTTTGAGCCGCAATGCACCGTGTAAGGAGCCTGCGATTTGGTGCATTGCTTCGCGAATGCACCCTACAGATCCCCTTCTTAAAAGGAATGCGCCGTAAGGCTTTTGAGAATAACCGCCGTCACGTTGGAGACCACAGACACGATCGCCGCCGCGATAATCACCCAAATAGCGCCTTGAATCATGCGATCGGAAGCAGTTGAGTTCGTCCGAACAGAATTCTGAGGCCGTTTGATGGCTTGACTAAGCTGCTTTACCTCTTGCCGAAGCTCTTTAACCTCCTGACCGAGCTGAAGTAGAGCATCACGAATGTCTTTATTGCTAGGACTCTCTGGTACTTGCACAGCTTGCCCTCAACCTGGGTATAACCTGATTCTAGCTGCATCTTTCCTTCTTCCGTAATTCATAGCTTCACAATCAAGATGATATGTATAAAGCAAAGGCATTAATAGGAGAGAGGGCTGGCGAGGTCGTTTATGCCAAAGATCCTGATCTAACACATGACTTGTGCAGGCTTTGGAAGATATATTGTCATGAGTGTAAGCAGTTTTTGTATTTTAGCAAGTCAAAAGATACTGATAAGCGAAGAAGCTATTTCGGTCATTATGACTACGAAGACAAGTGTTGCCCTGAACGCAGCCTTGTCGTCAGCAAAAGAAACCAGCCAGCATCCTTTACAGAGTCTCATGAGCAGGATTTAGAAACAGCAGAATTATTTGTCGAGAAAGTCTTTTATGGAGTTGATCCGGAATACTTTCAAAGACTTAATCGACAAGGAGACGAGGAAGGTAGTCGGAAAGTCATAGATGTGATTGAGTGGTTTAAGATTTCATTTCCGCATGACTGCAAGTCTTGGATTGAACACTATTGTCAAACAATCGGCTTTCTTGATTGGAATAATCCCAAAAAAGAAGTTTCTTACTTGATGGACTGGCTACGTGTGCTAGACAGAAGGAATGACATTCTCAAGAATTTGGCCCAGTACTTTATCTTGGAGTGCATTGACAAGCAAGTCGATACAAATTCTATTCAGTCGAGATTTGGTGCTTCACAGAAAATAGAAAGCGAGCCAGAGTTGGTTTGGCTTATAGCTTTAAATGAAATTCTGGCTAGACTAGCTAATGTAATATCTAAAGAAGGTTGCTTTCGTGGCAGGCCCAATTTATTGGGCGAGAAAAAATTTATTGATTTCAAGATTCCTGCCAATGAAAAGAAAACTCCATTCAAAGGCAAGCTTAGATACGCTTTGACTGCCAAGCAAATGTCCATCCTTGTCAAGCAAAATGAGTCGAGAAGATTTAGTGAGCTTGTGTTTTTTAGTGATGAATATCCTAACTTCTTCTGTTATAGAAGACATGACTTGTCGGAGTCAATTCGCCTTGGTTTTATAAAGGATGATGCTTTGCTCTTGTATATAGATGAAGATGGCGATCTCGCTGTGCAAGGTTTTCTTGATGAAGTATTTGCCAAGTCCGTGATCGACGGGATTTCAAAAACTTTATTCAACGGCTCTGGTTACTCAATGTTAGTCTTTCTCGGAAAGGGTTACATTTCTCGGGATGTTGCCGAAAAAGCAGCGCAGCTGGCATTGAGATTTAAATTTGGGAATTTAAGCCCACCTGAAGCCTTTGAGAAATTTAGATCTCTTTCTGGTATCAGGACATGACGAAGTAGCAATTTATGGCGATGGGCAAAACCTGCGTGCCCATTCTACCTGTCCCTCTTAATCAATTACCTTCAGGACAACCACCATGGGAAAACCAACTGGCTTTATGGAATACCTGCGGGAAGTAGCGCAAGCGCTGGCGGAGTTTTACCTTAACGCTATGCACCCTACTAAGCTGCGCTGTTTGAGTAGTTGTACACCGGAATCTGGACGAAATGATCGGGCTCTGATTGCTCTAAAACAGTTTGCTGCAAGCGCTCTACCGTTGAGGGAGAAAAAAACTGTTCTCCAGTTTCTTCATTAACGCGAGCAGGTACATTTTCGATCAGGATAATTTGACCATCTAAGTTCAGGGTATAGGTGACCTGCTTTTCAACCAAGATTTCTTGCCTTTCAGTTGTCATCGCTAGCCTATCTCCTTTTCGTAAAATCGCTGTTCCATTTCTCGGCTTCAGGTTCATACAAAGTAATGATTTTGATAATTGGGCGAGAGGGATAACTGCATTGAATATGAACAGGGCGTTGGGCTTCAGTAAACCCCAAAATCAAACAGCTTGGCCCGTATTTATCATCTGGATAGTCTTCGATAATATGACCACTCGCGATCGCCTCCCTGACCTCCCGCACCAAAACCTGACGCACAATAGACTGATCAACAGCATGCTTAGAAAACTCAAATTGGTCTTCAGCGAACTTCTGACGTATGCTCTCGATACTTACAGCCATGGCAGCCATTCTAGCGTTTTGGGCTGGGCAGAGCATGAGCAGAGCTTAGTCCCCCAACGACTGTAGGTTGGGTGAAACAGAGTGAAACCCAACGCCAAATCTCTGCAATGTTGGGTTCCGCTGGCGCTGCACCCAACCTACGGTAGACCAGATTTTCACACGTTATAAAAGCAATCACCTTCAGGACAACCACCATGGGAAAACCGACTGGCTTTATGGAATACCTGCGGGAAGTGGCGCAAGAAGTCGCCCCCGCCGATCGCATTCGCAACTGGGACGAGTTCCACCTGCACATGCCGGAGGAAAACCTCCGCACCCAGGGTGCCCGCTGCATGGACTGCGGCACCCCCTTCTGCCACACCGGCATGACCATCAGCGGCATGGCCAGCGGCTGCCCGATCAACAACCTGATCCCCGAGTGGAACGACCTGGTCTACCGCGGCCTGTGGGAAGAAGCCCTGGAGCGGCTGCACAAGACCAACAACTTCCCCGAGTTCACTGGCCGCGTCTGCCCCGCCCCCTGCGAGGGTTCCTGCGTGCTGGGCATCACCAGCCCCCCGGTGACGATTAAGAATATCGAGTACTCCATCGCTGAAAAGGGCTGGGAATCGGGCTGGATTACTCCTACGCCACCGCAGCAGCGCACGGGCAAGAAAGTCGCGGTGATTGGCTCTGGCCCCGCTGGACTGGCCGCCGCTGCCCAGCTCAACTCGGCGGGTCACTGGGTCACCGTATACGAACGGGCCGATCGCCCCGGTGGACTGTTGATGTACGGCATCCCCAACATGAAGCTGGACAAAAAACAGGTGGTGCAGCGGCGGCTGGATGTGCTGGAGGCCGAGGGCGTCACCTTCGTCTGCAATACCGAAGTGGGCAACGACATTTCGGCGGAAAACCTGCGGGCGGAGTTTGACTCGGTGGTGCTCTGCACCGGCTCCACTAAGCCCCGCGACCTGCCCATCGAGGGGCGAGAGCTGAAGGGCATTCACTTTGCCATGGAGTTTTTGACGGCCAACACACGATCGCTGCTGGATGGCTACCCCGGCAACGACTACATCTCGGCGGCGGGCAAAGACGTGGTGATCATCGGCGGCGGCGACACGGGCACCGACTGCGTCGGCACCTCCATTCGCCACGGCTGCAACAGCGTCACCCAGGTGGAAATCATGCCCCAGCCGCCGGAGACGCGATCGGCGGCTAACCCCTGGCCCGAGTGGCCCAAGGTCTACAAGATGGACTACGGCCAGGAAGAAGCCGCCGCCATGTTTGGCGACGACCCCCGCGCCTACCTGACCACCGCCACCAAGTTTGAGGGCGATGAGCAGGGCAACGTCAAGGCCGTCCATACGGTGCAGATTCAGTGGGGTAAGGATGAGAACGGGCGGTTTGTGCCCCAGAACGTGCCCGGCACCGAGAAGGTGATTCCGGCGCAGCTGGTGCTGCTGGCCATGGGCTTCCTCGGCCCCGAGCAGCCGCTGATCGATGCCCTGGGTCTGGAAAAAGATGGCCGCAGCAACGTGAAGGCCGAGCACGAGCAGTACACCACGTCGATTCCGGGGGTGTTTGCCGCTGGCGACTGCCGTCGGGGGCAGAGCCTGGTGGTGTGGGCCATCAATGAAGGGCGTGGGGCGGCAAGGGAGTGCGATCGCTACCTGATGGGCACCACCGAACTACCTTAACTCGCTCGTCCAGAAACCGGGTTTGTGGCCTCAAAAGCTAAACTTGGCCGTTGATAAAGGTCAAGAGAAACCCGGTTTCTGGCTGCTTATGCCCAATCCCTCCAAGACCGATTAGGCCAGAATTGGCGCCATGACCGTTGCCGACATCCATAAATCAAACCTTGCTCTTGTTTACGGTTTGTGGGCTAACGCCTTTGCGGTGAAGACAACTGAGCACCCAAGGCAGTAGATCATTCGCCCGGCGCTATGACTTGGTCAAACTATCGGCTGGTAGCGTGTCGCTCTCGCCGTAGGCACAAATGTCGCGGCTGAGAATACCAAAGTCAAACACCTCCGTCTTGCCCTGGCTGACCTTGAGCTGAATCCAGCCCAGGCAGATCAGCGTCGATACCACGATCGGGGCGGCAAAGCTGATCAGTAGATCACCCGCGAAGGGCAGACCGTTCCAGGGGCTAAAGTCGGGCCGGGGAAAGAACAGAGCACCTGTCGCGATCGCCGCCACCGCGCTCCAAAACGCCATTGTTCCCGTCAATTTTCTGGAATACAACCCAAACAGCACCGGAAACAGCGCTCCCGCACAGACCAGATCGGCCAGCAAAAACAGGTACAGCACGTTGTAGCCTCGCGCCGCGATCGCGATCGCCGGAGTCCCCACCACCAGGGTCAGCAGTCGGGTAATCTTCAGAATGCCGCCGGAGGATCGGTGGGGAAAAATCTGCAGCAGGTCGGTAGTGAACACGCTGGCGATGCCGTTCAGCAGCGAGTCTAAGCTGCTCATCACCAGGGCCAGCACCAGCACCAGCACCGCTATACTCACCCAGCCCGGCAGCGCCAGGGCCTGAATCAGCGAGAAAAAGGCGCGATCGTCGTTAAAGCCAAAATTCATCGCCAAAATGCCCAGCAGCCCCGCGATAAACAGCATCGGCAAGATCACTAAGAACGATCCCAAAAACGATTGCCGCACGACCTGATCGGTCTTACAGGCGTAGATGCGCTGCCAGTTGGTCTGGTTGAACATTTCGGCAGCGATCACGGCGATTACCAGCGTGGCCCCAAACTTGATGCCGGGGCCGTTGGCCAGGGTGAGCAACTCTGGTGCAGTCTGGGTGACGGGGGCGATCGCATTCCCCCAGCCCCCCAATGCAAATACCGCAATGCCAAAGCTCAGCGGCAGCAGCGGCACAATCACCGCGAACTGAATAGCATCAGTAAAAATCGTCGCCGCTAGGCCGCCCACCAGCGTGTAGGCAAACACTGCTGCCATCACCAGCAGAGCGGTGAGCCAGAGCGGAACGCCCGCCATCAGCTCAACGGCTTTTGCGATCGCGGTCAGCTCCGCCGCCAGATACACAAACATGTAGAACACCACAATTCCCAGTGTGAGCCGGTACATGGCCTGACCGAAGCGGTGCAGCACGTACTCGTTCAGCGAATGGCCCTTGGGCATGAGAAACCGCATGCGGGTGCCCATGAAGGCGAATAGAGCGGCTGGCGTCGCCTGCCCAATGCAGTAGCCGACGATGCCCGCAATACCGCTGGTGGCCCCCACTTCGGGCGGGCTAAAGAGAATCCACGCGCCCATGGCCGAGGCGACAATGGTAGCCAGGGCCATCGGGGTGCCCACGCTATTGCGGCTGACCATATAGTCTTCTAGAGAAATGGCGTGGCGGCTGGCCTGGAGCAGCCCCAGCAGCGTAAAGCTGGCCACGGTAATCAGGGTGACGGCGATCGCCGTTGCGCTAAGCGTCATAGAACAACTCACCTCGGTGTGGTTGGGTGGTTGCTAGAGGCGGCGGCCTTAGAAAACAGGAGACCGCAGAACAGACGACTCGTAGAACACGTTACCCGTGAGGTCGAGCTACTTGCTCGCAAACTCAATCAACGCTTTCCTCCGCTGGCATTAACCAGGTCAGGTTCCGAGGGTATGATCTCAGCCCGATTGCTCGGACACCCCTAGCTTGATAGCATCCTACCACTGGAGCTGGCTGCGATCGCCCATAATAGACACAAAGCTTATGAGCGCAGGACTCGCCCTATGGCTGACCCCGTCACGATCGCCGATATCTACGCCCTCTTTCAGGCCTCTCGGGCTGAGGACGACCGTCGCGCTGCTGAGGCCGATCGCCGTCTGCAAAAGTTAGAGCGAATCGCCGCCAACACCAGCCGCGAGGTCGCGGGGCTCACGACCCGCTGGGGCCAGTTCGTCGAAAACCTGGTCGCGCCAGCGGTCATTCGCCTGTTTCAAGAGCGGGGCATTGAAGTGCAGGAACTCTCCCGCCGCATGCAGTCAAAGCGGCCTGGGGCCGAGATGGAAATTGATATTTTTGCGGTGGATGGCGATGTCGCCGTCGCCGTAGAAGTCAAATCGCGCTTATCAAAGCAAGATGTAGATGATTTCCTAGCGCGGCTGGAGCGATTTCGGCAGGCGTTTCCCCATTACTCCGGGTATCAAATTCATGGGGCAGTGGCGGGCATCGAAATTGACGAAGGGGTAGACCGCTACGCCTACCAGCAAGGACTATTTGTGATCAAGCAGATGGGCGATACAGTAGCCATTGCAAACGACACCACCTTTCAGCCCGCCGCCTGGTAGCGACAAGCTTGATTGTCTGTAGGGTGCGTTCCCGGCCCCAGCCCATCGTGTGAACTCGCCAAATTCCCTTGCTGGGCAGTAACGCACCGCTCACTCATAGCTGGATACCTCGTTGTCATGGGTGGTGCATCGGGGTTTTCGGCTATGACGTGATTGATCTGTCGTCTACGCAGATGCAACCTACAGCCGCTTGTCGCCCCTAATCGACTCCACCACGCGCTTGATGCCGGTTTCCACATTCAGCCAAGCGGCATCGCGGTTCTCCCACTGCACCACTGGTTCCCCATTCTGCGGCAGCCAGCTGAGCTTGTTAAAGGGCGTCCCCCGCCAGTCTACCGGGCGCAGAATGATCGGGATGACGCGGGCCTCGCCGCTCTCGTGGCGCTCCATGGCCCGCTTCATTTCGATGTCGTAGCAGTAGTCGGAGGCCATGAAGTCGGCACTCACCAGCAGCAAAATGATGTCGGCCCGGTTGAGGTTGTCGTCGATTTCGCCCGCCCAGTCGTCGCCGGGGAGAATGCGGCGATCGTGCCAGGGTTGAATCAGCCCCTGCCGCTGGAGCAATTTCAGGTGGGTCTCAAGCTGCTCTCGCAGCAGGTCGTCTTTGTGGGAATAGCTGAAGAACAATCGCAGGGCTTGGCTATGACGTTCCATTGCGGTGGTGGGTCGGCGGGTGCCCTCCAAATCTACCCCATTGAGCAAGTTGCGCACGGTGAGGGTGAGCAGTCCGCTGCCAGTGAACACGTCAAAGCTGGTTTGGCGATGCTCCTCGCGCATCAGCAGTTCTTTGTAGTCCACCGCTACGTCGGGATGCCCTGGCACAGGTACCAGCTCTTTGGGCTTGAACTTAAAGTTGCGGTGGATGCGCTCGAAGTCGGAGCGAATGACGGCCAGGAGCCTGCGCCGACTATTCATCGGGCCATCCACGCTGATGGAAACGCAGCGATCTTGGGGGTCGGCTTTGACCAGGGCGCGGTTGCCCTCAAAATTGAGAATGACCCCAGTACGCCAGCGCAGCTGGTGCTCGCTCAGCACATGGGTGCGCACAATGAAGCGGGGCAGCAACCCCTCGGGCAAGATCGGGTATTGATATCGAAAGTTGAGGCATTCCGCCGGGGCAAACTCAGCGGCGGCGGTGGGCTGCTGCTTGTCGAGTAGGTCAGGAATTAGATAGCGGTGTTCGTCGTCTTGAAAGCGAAAGCACAGCTCGAATTTGCGCATGAGCTCTAGCAAAAAGCCGTGGCGCTCGGCGGGGTAGTTTTGGGCGTCTAAATTGCGGGAAAGGCAGGCGGCTTCGAGTTCGCCTTTGGTGTGGGCTAGCTCGTCGGCGTTGAGCAGGGTGTAAATGCCGTTGGTGACCCAGTGGGGGTTGAGCACGTGGGTATCGCGCAGGCGAGGGTCGTCTTTATAGTTGAGGGCAATGCCGAGGCTGTGGAGGTGCACGGCGAGGGAGTCTTGTGCGCCATAGTCGGTTTCGCCATCGGTTTGGCAAATGGCCCGGTAATGCTCAAAGGAAATGTAGTTGTCGGCCATTTCGGAAAGCTTATTTTTAATCGCCACCCAACTGGCAGGGAAGGGATCGCGCAGGTGCTCCAGGACATCGGTTTCGCGTTCAATGGCGGTGCGGAGATAGTCGATACCCTGACTCGTTTCGCAGTCGGTGGCAATGAACTCGCGAATGTTGAGAAATTTTTGCTGCAACGCGCCCCGGTTAACATCGAAGGGGTGCTCTTTGATTTTGTTGAGCACGACGATAATGGGGGAATCGCCGCCAAAGCTCTGGATAAGTTCTAGCCAGTACTCGGCATCAGCATCTTCGTGACCCTGGCGACCGTTGAGCACCAGCAGGTAAAGACTGCGCTCAGTGAGAAAGAATTGGTGGGTGGAGTGCATAATCTCTTGCCCACCGAAATCCCACACATGAAGGGTGATGTTTTCAGAGCCGTTGAGGTGAATAGGCCACTGAGTAATTTGAATACCTTCAGTCTTGGCAGATTGAGGATCAAAGTTTTGATAGATCAGGCGATTGGTTAAGGAGGTCTTGCCCACAGCCCCAAAGCCTACCAAAATCATCTTGGCTTCATTCAGTGGAATACGCTCTGACAGTAACCGAAAATAGTAGCTGAGAATATCATGAGGATTAGCGGCTGTTGCCCCCTCAGCAACTTCTCGCCATGTTGGGCCAAGTACTTCCACAGGCAGGCCCAGTTTTTCATTCTTATGTAGATAAAGCACTTTTAAATTGGCGAGGTTACCGAGGCTGTCGGGGATCGCCGTCAGTTGATTTTGGTCCAGGTCAAGCACTGTTAGATTGGTGAGATTTCCCAGGCTATCGGGGATCGAAATCAGTTGATTTCGGTAGAGGGAAAGCTCTGTCAGATTGACGAGATTACCCAAATAATCAGGGATCACCGTCAGTTGATTTTGATAGAGGTAAAGCCGGGTCAAATTGGGGAGATTGCCCAAATAATCGGGGATCGCCGTCAGCTGATTGTCGGAGAGGTCAAGCCAATTCAAACTGGTGAGGTTACCCAGGCTCTCGGGGATTACCGTCAGCCCTAAACCTGATAAATCAAGCTCAGTTGCGTCACTTTCTAAGGCTTCCTGAATGCGGAGTTCTGCTTCTGCAAATGCTGCTGTTGCGTCTTCGGCTAGCCCGATCGCATCCACCTCCACCCCCAACACCCCAGCGA
>PYGV01000499.1 GCA_003022385.1 filamentous cyanobacterium CCP3
ACAAAAGGGCGTGCCATCGCTGCTTCAGCATCTATACACCACCCTCCATTATGCTCAACATCATACTGGATTGGTATTAGGCAAAATATCACCCGTTTCTCGGAGACGCTTGAGAAGAGTTTCTACAAAACTCTTCGACACGCCAAATCGCTTGGCTAGTTTGCGAACAGACACGTGCTCTGTAAAGTAAACGTCAATGATCTTTTCCCGGAAGTCAAGTGAGTAGGCTTTCATCACACTCTCCTAAAGGAAAACTAAGACTGTAGCGTGCGCAGTATTTCCTCTACTTTGATCGTACCTCGCCCATTCAGGAACCGCTATAATAGCCCTACCTTCTTAGCAGGAGCGATCGCCGGGCGCCAGACTTGCAATACTTTTTGCAATACTTAAGTAATGCTCTTGTTGCTAAAGTGCCGTTGCTGACGCCCTAGACCTATGACCGCCGCCAACCCTCTGCTTGCCCTCGACTACCTGCCCGCTCTGGAATCCCTGGGCGATGACTACTACGACATCGTCCCTGCCGCCGAATTTCCCCAGCATGTTCTGCGCTTTCGCAACGACGACCTGGTACGGCTGATTGGTCTCGACCCGTCCACCGTCAGCGATGAAGACTTCCTTGAAGCCTTTGGCAAGTTTCAGGGGCGCGAGCCCTTTCTGGCCCTGCGCTACCACGGCTACCAGTTTGGCGAATACAACCCCTTTTTGGGCGACGGGCGCGGCTTTCTCTACGGCCAGGTGCGCGGCACCGATGGCCACCTCTACGACTTTGGCACTAAAGGCTCGGGCACCACGCCCTACTCGCGGGGCGGCGACGGCAGGCTTACCCTCAAGGGCGGCGTGCGGGAGGTGCTGGCCGCCGAAGCGCTCCACGCTCTGGGGGTCAACACCTCCCGCGCCTTTAGCCTGGTCGAAACGGGCGAGGCCCTGTGGCGCGGCGATGAGCCTTCCCCAACGCGATCGGCGGTGCTGGTGCGCTTTAGCCAGTCGCACATTCGCTTTGGCACCTTTGAGCGGCTGGAATACCTCAACCGCCCCGATCTGATTGCCAAGCTGCTGGAGCATGTGATCGACGTTTACTATCCTGAGGCACGGCTGTTTACCGACGCCCACGAGCGATATCGGCACTTTTATGGGGAGTTGTGCGATCGCGTGGCCCGCCTCGTCGCCCAGTGGATGGCGGTGGGCTTTTGCCACGCCGTGCTCAACACCGACAACATGTCGATCACAGGCGAAAGCTTCGACTACGGCCCCTACGCCTTTATGGATGGCTACGATCCGCGCTTTACCGCCGCCTACTTCGACTACGCCGGGCGCTATAGCTACGGCAACCAGCCGATCATCTGCCAGATGAATCTCAAGGCGCTGCAAAAACCCCTCAGGCTGATCATGCCCGAAGCCGATTTGGAAGCGGCTCTGGTCCCTTTCAAAGATCGCTACGGGGCTTACTACCAGCAGTTGATGCTCCGCAAGCTAGGGTTTGAATCCCTGGCAGATGACCTGGGGACCACTTTGGTCGGCCAAACGATCGCACTACTCGGTGCCGTCACCGTGGGCTACCACGACTTTTTTCTGGCCCTCACCCAGCAGTTCTCCCCAGCCTGGCGCGAGCACGCCACTCTCATCTTCAGCACCACGCTGCAAGCCTCAGACGCAGCTGCGGCAGCTCAGCTCGATGACTGGCGGCAGACCTACTACCGCTGCTTGCAGAGCCTCAATGCCGAGAAAATGGAGGGCGTTGCATCGCTGCTGAAGCGCACCAATCCCGAAACTGTACTGCTGCGCCCCGCCATTGAGGCTATTTGGGAACCCATTACCACCGACGACAACTGGCAACCCTTTTACGACCTACTCGACAAAATCCAGCATCCCTTTGGGCAGGGCTAGGTCGCTCTTGAAGAGCCTCTCGTTTCCAGGTCGGTTTCTGCCTCTGGCAGGCCCAGGCTATGCGCTGCACAAATTGCATTTAGAGGGCCGCATTCCCGCTTTTCAGCCTATCGACAGACTCTGATACCCCAAATGCCCCTGGTTTGGCAATCCCTAGTTTGGCAATATATAGACAGCCTTCAATCAAAACCCTTAACCATGTCCGACGACCCAGCTTCCGCCAGCCTAACGCCCGCCGCCAAAATTTTGCAGTGCTTTAGCGGCTCTTTTGTGGCGGGTACCATCGCCGTGCTGGCCTACCGCCTGATGCTTTCGATCGCTGCCAATTTTGCGGCCCATCCGGTCGTGTCAGACAATCCGGCGG
>PYGV01000175.1 GCA_003022385.1 filamentous cyanobacterium CCP3
CCTACGAGGAATATCCTCTCGGCACCGCCAACTCTGAGCAGCTTAACGTAGTTAGCTACAACATTGGCTACCTGTCGGGGCTGACCAACCAGCAGGCGGTGGAGCGCGACCAGGCCCTGTTTGATGCGAATCAGGCTACCGCGATCGCCGCTCTGGAGGCCCTCGAACCCGACATTCTGGCCCTGCAAGAAATCGATTTTGACGCCTACAGGTCATTCAACCGCAACCAGCAGTACGCGGTTTCGGCGGCGCTGGAGATGGCCTTTGGCGCGATCGCCGTCAACTGGGAAAAGCGCTACGTGCCCTTCCCCTACTGGCCGCCTGCGGCCCACTACCGCAGGGTGGTCTCGGGACAGGCGGTGCTCAGCCGCTACCCCATTCGTCGCAACGAACGGCTGGTGCTGGAGAAAGTTCCCTCTAACCCCTTCTTTTACAACGCTCTCTACCTCGATCGCGTGGCCCAGGTCAGCGAAGTCGACGTCTCCGGCCAGCCCCTGATCGTCATCAACGTGCACCTCGAAGCCTTTGATGCCCCCACCCGCAGCCGCCAAACCCAGGTGGTGCGCGATCTGGCCGAAAGCTACGCCGAAGATTACCCGGTGCTGCTGCTGGGCGACTTCAACAGCAGCCTCAACCGCGACGAGGGCGACGAGCCGCGATCGATCGGCATCCTGCTCGACTCCCCAGTACTGGCCTCGGCGCTGCCCACGGCCCCGTCGTCGTTTACGTTCCCGTCTGACCAGCCCCAGTACGTGCTCGACTACATTTTCTACACCCCCGACACTCTGGAGGTGGTCTCTGCTGAAGTCGCAGCTGAGGCGGCCCAGGCATCGGATCACCTACCCGTACAGGCTCAGGTAAAACTGCGCTCAGGCTTGCCCTGACGTTGTCTCCAAGATCCACTTAATATGAAGATCAGAATAGGGCAACTCTAACCAGAGTAAGGATGCCTTTAGGGGTAATTTAGCCAGATCGATTGGCACGTGGAGAGACGTTTTAATGACCCATGCCAACCTCTATGAAACTGACTTCTACGCCTGGACTTTAGAGCAGACTAAGCTCTTAAAAGAAGGCGACTTTAAGCACCTAGATCTGGTTAACTTGGTCGAGGAAATTGCATCTTTGGGAAAACAGCAGCGACAGGAGTTAGAGAATCGCTTAGCTGTTTTACTGGGCCATCTACTTAAATGGGACTTTCAACCCAGTCCCCGCAGCAAAAGCTGGAGAGCAACCATTCGTGAACAGCGGCGCACCGCTCAAAGGCTACTTCAGCAAAACCCCAGCCTCAAGCCCTATTTAGCTGAGGCGATCGCCGTTGCCTACGAGTCAGGGCTGGATCTGGTGGTCCGCGAAACGCCTCTGGACTATCCCGATTTCCCCCCTGAGTGCCCCTACACCCCTGAGCAAATTTTCGACCCTGACTTTCCCGCTGGCATCAGCACTGTCTGAGGGGCATCATCAACCTACCCAAGAGAAAACGATAAGGTCTGGACGTTGGAACAGGGGTCAGCCCTCTTATCGTGAGACAATTAAACCCAATGGCAGCGTAGGTTAGCCCTGGGGATTTGCCCGAATTTAAAGATTTCTGGAGTGACGACAATGAAACAGCTACGGCGGTGGGGTTTGGGTCTGCTGGCTTTGGTGACCATGGTGGGCCTGGTGACGCTGGCTACCTACACCCCAGCCCAGGAAACCGCTGCCCCTCCCACCCTGGAGTCTGCCGGGCTTACTCTGGAGGAACTGGGCGATGGCGTCTATGGCCTCGTTGCCAGCGTTGACTTTCCGCCCGCCGATGCGGGGATGGCGATCTGCAATGGAGGCATCGTCATCGGCGACGATGGCGTTTTAGTGGTCGATCCGTTTCAGAGCGAGGCCCTGGGCGACCTGCTGTTCGACACCGTTGCCACGCTCACCGACCAGCCGGTGAAGTACGTGGTCAATACCCACTACCACTTCGACCACACAGGCGGCAACCCCGCCGCTGCCAGCCGCGATCTGCCGATTCTCGGGCGCGGTCCCATTCGCGAGTTTATGCTCACCCGCAATGGCGAGAACGATACCAACATCACGCCGCCCGAAGTGATCATCACCGGAACGTGGGATCTGTGGCTGGGGGAACGCCAGGTGCAAATTCGTGAGTTCGATGGCCACTCCGGCGGCACCGACCTGCTCGCCTACGTGCCCGATGCTGACGTGCTGATCGCAGGGGATCTTTTCTTTCATCAGCGCATTCCCTATATGGCCGACGGCAGCATTCGTACTCTGCAAGCTACCCTCGCTCAACTCATCGCTGACTATTCCACCGCGACCATGCTGCCCGGCCACGGCTCGGTGAGTGACGCTGAGGGTTTGACAATTTTCAAGAGCTATCTGGACACGCTGGAAGGCTTAGCCCTGGGCTGGCAGACAGCAGGGACAAGCAAAGAAGAGGCCCTCGCCACACCCATACCCGGTCCGTACCAGGACTTTATGTTTCAGGCGCTGTTCCCCGGCAATTTAGAGGTGGCCTACAACCAGATCACCCTAGGGCAAGATGATGCGGCCTCGATTCAGCAGTATCTGGCGGCCCAGCCGGAGGTGCTGAAGGCGCTGTAGGGCGATCGGGCATTTTCTGGCGATCGCTTCTAATCGGCATTTTGGGCAGGAATTGTAGGCTAGGAACAAAGAGATTCCTGCTGTTGGATAGCTGTTATGACAACCGTGGCGCGTGTTATACGAAACTATCTTGAAACAGGTGATCCACTCGACGAATTCCTAGATCACTTTCCAACTGTCCAGCGTGAGCAAGCGATCGCAGCTCTTGAGTTAGCAAAAGAAATGCTGACAGAACGTTAACCAGCTGTGACGACGCCGACCTGTGTACACATGTCCACTAAAGGGCAACGCCCACACTTTGGTCGATTGCCCGTGCAGATGTGTTTACCAAAGGGCACCAGCAGCCGGTTAATATCTACCCAGTAGCGTTGAGGCAGTTTGGCTTCCAGGGCGGTCATGGTCTTTTCGGGCGATTTGGTGGTCACATACCCCCAGCGATTCGTCACCCGGTGCACGTGCACATCGACGCTGATGCAGGGATAGCCCAGCGCCACCCCCAACGCCAGGTGAGCACACTTTGGCCCCACCCCTTTGAACTGCATCAACACCTCGGGGTCAGTGGGGAGGTTGCCGCCAAACTCATCCAAGATTTGCTGAGAAATCTGGTGAATTTGGGGTGCCTTGTTCTCGGCAAAGGTAGATCCGTCAATGAGGGGCAGAATCTCGTTTATGTCTAGCCCCACCATTTGCTCAGGTGTACGCGCTCGAGCAAACAGCCGCTGCGACACCGGCACGCTCACCTCATCGTAGGTGCGAATCGAGATAATGCAGGAAATCAGCTGCTCGTAGAGCGTGTCAAAGCCCTCTTCCGCCAGCTGAAACATGGCGGCTTTGGGGAAAGGCGCGACGGCTTTCTGCAGCAGCGCGATCGCCCGGTCGATATCAAATTCCCTGGCCGTCATAGCGCTAGCTCATCACCAGCGGGGCCATCAGCTCGGGGTCTTGAAACAGCGGCGTGCTCAGGTAGCGCTCACCAAAGCTGGGCTGAATGATCACGATCAGCTTGCCGTCGTTCTCGGGGCGACGACCGACATCGATCGCGGCTTTAACCGCAGCCCCGGTAGAAATACCCGAGAGCAGCCCCTCCTCGCGGGCCAGGCGGCGACCGTAGGCGATCGCATCCTCATCGGCTACCAGCACCACTTCGTCGATCAGCGCTACATTCAGCACTTCGGGCACAAACCCCGCCCCAATGCCCTGAATCTTGTGGGAGCCGGGCCTGCCGCCCGAGAGCACCGGGCTGTTGACGGGTTCGACCGCGATCGCCTTAAACGCTGGCTTGCGCTGCTTCAGCACGTCGGCCACGCCGGTAATGGTGCCGCCCGTGCCTACGCCTGCCACCAGCATATCGACCTGGCCATCGGTGTCGGCCCAGATTTCTTCGGCGGTGGTGCGGCGGTGAATATCGGGGTTGGCCGGGTTGCGAAACTGCTGCAGCATGTAGGCGTCGGGCAAGGCGTCGAGAATATCCTGCGCCCGCTGGATGCAGCCCGACATACCGGCCACGCCGGGGGTCAGCTCTAGCTCGGCCCCGTAGGCCCGCAGCATGGCCCGCCGCTCAGAGCTCATGGTCTCGGGCATGGTGAGAATTAGCCGGTAGCCCTTAGCCGCCGCCGCCATGGCCAGGGCGATGCCCGTGTTGCCCGAAGTCGGCTCGACCAGAGTAGTCTTGCCGGGAGTGATCAACCCTTCCGCTTCGGCGGCTTCAATCATGTTGATGCCGATGCGGTCTTTGACGGAGGCCGAAGGGTTCATGCCCTCCAGCTTGATTACCAGCCGGGCCAGGCAGCCCTCCTCTTGGGGAATGCGGTTGAGCTGCACCAGGGGGGTGCGGCCAATCAGTTGGGTCACGTTTTCGGCAATTCGCATGGGGCCTGAATGTAGTAATGGGCCTAGATGTAATACATAATGTCAACTTGCTGCTGGGCGTTGCGCTTTTCGACCAGATCTTGCAGGGTGTACTTTTGCAGCACCCCTTCGGCGGCCTGGCGCACCTCTCCCCACACGCCCTGAATCACCCGCGCCTCTGGGGTATCCGCCACCTGGGCCGGGTCGGCCCGAGGCTCAAACCCCTCAATGCAGCTCACCACATCATAGAGGGTAATCTTCCACGGATCACGAGCCAGCAGATAGCCCCCCCGCGCCCCCCGCTGGCTTTTTACCAGCCCGCCCCGGCGCAGGGTGGCCAGCAGCTGCTCCAGGTAGCGATCGGGAATGTTTTGCTGGCTGGCAATCTGCCGAATTTGCAGCGGTTCGCCGCTGGGGTAGTGGGGGCTAAGCTCAAGCAGAGCCAGCAGGGCGTATTCACTTTTAGACGACAAATCCACAGGGCAGGCGGGGTAAAGAGCGATACCTCTAGTATACTCCGGTTCTCCACTGGGGTTTGCAGGATTACGCGATCGCAGAAAGTTATCGATTTGTATGGGGCGATTTGTATTGGGCTTCACCAACCGACGCGGCGGTTCGAGGTAGTGTTCTGGGATACATATAGGGTAAGACTACTCCCTGCGTGAGGGGCGATCGCTCCTGTTCAGCGGCAGGGTTCTGCCCAGCGTTGCTCAGTTTTAGCGAATGT
Source organism: filamentous cyanobacterium CCP3 (assembly GCA_003022385.1). Taxonomy (GTDB): domain Bacteria; phylum Cyanobacteriota; class Cyanobacteriia; order Phormidesmidales; family Phormidesmidaceae; genus Nodosilinea. Next base: position 5,171 of record PYGV01000175.1, read on the forward strand.
TCTAGCAGGCACAGTCTTCCTATGAGCCCACTTAACCTGGTTGTCGACCAACTCGTTGACCCCAAAGCGGCAGCTCGCTCCGCCGTAGCGACCGCCCCCATTTCCCTAGAAGGGCTGGCTGACTTTCTCGAAATTCTTCAGTTCCTCATTCGCGAGCCTTCGGTGGTGGGCAGCGAAGACTCGTTCTTTCGGGTGCTGCGGCGCGAGCTTGAGGAAGTTGGGGCCGAGGTAACCCACTACCACGGTGTTCTCGTCGCCCAGGGGCACCGCCCCCACGAGCTCATGCTGTCGGCCCACATCGATCGCCACGGGCTGCTGTGTACTGGCCCCAACGAGTTTCAGTACGCCGCCTTTATTGCCGGTAACCAGAGCGAGCTGACCGGCGACTCGGTCTCAGAGCAAATGCTACACACGATTGAGAACCGCTTTCAGGGCCAGCGGGTGCAGGCCCACCTGCCCTACACCGGCACCTACATTGGCCAGGGGGTGATTACGAATTCCTACATCTGCCCCGAGCGCAAGAACCTGATCTTCGAGGTTGAAGGGCTGGAATATTTGCAGCCGGGCACGCCTGTATCCTTCCTTGATCGCCTGCAGTTCAACGACGGCTACATTTCGGCCCAGCTCGACAACGTGATCAGCGCCGCCATCATCATTTTTCTGTTCCGCTGCGGGTTTGAGGGCACGGCGCTCTTTACCGCTCAGGAAGAGTCGGGCCGCAGCTGGCGCTACGCCCTGTCGTGGTTCCAGCGCCAGCGCCTGGGCACCGATCGCCTGATTGCCCTCGACACTAGCCCCTACCACAGCCGCGAAGCCGCCGACGAGCAGCTCGTCACCCTGCGCCGCAAAGACGCCAGCGCTGACTTTGCCCCCGGTATTACTCAAGAACTGGGCGATCGCTGCACCCAGCTCGGCATTTCCTACAGCTACAAAGACGACTACATCGCCGCCCAAAACCTCACCCGACCCAAGCCCTACTCCCTGGGTCGTACCGAAATGGGGCGACTGACCGCGGCGACCGACGGGGCGGTGACGGGCACTACGCTGCAAATTCCCACCACCGAGTACCACACGGCGACCGAGACCGCCTCGCTGGCCTCGGTCGCGGCGGTTATTAGGCTGCTACAGACCTACATCGACTAGAGAGTCAGGTGCCGCTATCGCTCCACCTAACTCACAGAAATCGCCAGAGCGTAAGTTAGAACTCATCGGTATCAATGCCAAGGGAAAGCTGGTAGATTGCTTTCTTGGGTTGTCCGGTGGCTTTGGCGAGCTGGCGGCTGGCATCGGCGCGAGACATGCCCTGGCGCAGCAGTTGTTCTAGCTCGGCTCGAAGGGCTTCATCGGACAGCACGGGTGCTTCGCGAGGTGCGCCCTGAATGATGACGGTGAATTCGCCCTTGGGGGCTTCGCGCTGGTAGTGCGATAGCGCATCGCCCAGGGTACCGCGCCAAAATTCTTCGAAGCGTTTGGTCAGCTCGCGACCCAGGGTAACGGGGCGATCGCTCCCCAAAACCGCCACCAAATCCGCCAGGGTTTTGATCAGCTTGTGGGGCGCTTCGTAGAGCACAAGGGTGCGCTCTTCGCGGGCGATCGCCTCTAGCCGCGCGGTTCTTTCCTTACCTTTGAGCGGCAAAAAGCCTTCGAAAACAAAGCGATCGCTGGGTAACCCCGCCACGCACAGCGCCGTAATCGCTGCGGTTGGCCCCGGAATGGGAATCACCGGAATCTCGGCCTCAATGCAGGCGACAATCAGCTCATAGCCTGGGTCAGAAATGCCCGGCATACCCGCATCGCTGACCAGCGCCACGGCGTGCTGGCGGGTTTGCAGATGGTGCAGTACTTCGCCAATGCGGCTGTGACGGTTGTGCTCGTGGTAGCTAATCTGCGGCGTGGTGATTTGAAAATGTTGCAGCATCTTGCCCGTGTGGCGGGTGTCTTCGGCGGCGATCAAATCCACCGACTGCAACAGTCGCACCGCTCGAAACGTCATGTCTTCGAGGTTGCCCAAGGGCGTACCCACCACGTAGAGATGGCCGGGTTTGGGGTCAGCATCGGGGGCGGGGGGCATGGGCGACTGAGCGCGATCGGGCGCAAGATAGACTTTCTCCCAGGCTAGCGTACCGTTTGTCTGCTCCGGCGGTTTACCCGCAGCGGCGACAGCTTCAGAAAGTGGCCCAACAGGCGATGGTCAATGGCCTGCCCTGGGTGATACTAGGCAACAGTGCTTAAGTCAGCGCCAGGAGAATTGTAATGAAACAGCCTGCAATTTGGGGATTACTCCTAGGGACGGCGGCACTTGCCGCTGGTGTGCCCGCCGCCCTGGCCCAGGCTCCCGATGCTCTGGTCGCCGCTGAGGCTGCACCAGCGGCGGCGGCCATGCCAGAGCTAGAAACCACCCGTTACGAAGATTTATTCTCCATTGCGTTTCCGGTCGGGTGGCAGGTGAGTGCCCAGCCCGATGCGCCCCAGGTGGTCGCCGATAGCGCCGGACCAACCGACAGCCTGCCCGCCATGCGCACCGAGATCACTTGGCAAGAGGCACCACCCCAGGCCGTGGTCGGCGAATCGCTCGAAGCGATTCGGGCCAAGGGTTACACCGTGGGCCGCTACGATGCCGTGACCATTGATGGTGTAACCGCCGTGCGCCTGTGGCTAAGCGAAATTCCAGACGGGTTGCCCAACGCCTTTGTCACCTATGTGGGCTACCCCACCGCCACTGCCACCATTACCAGCTACTACGGCGACACCACCGCCGCTATTGACCCCGTGCTGATGGCGATTCACCAGTCCTTTGCGCGCACCAGTACGGCCTCTACAGAAGACGTGGCCCCCGCAGAGAATTAAGGGCTCGATCACAATGCTTAATGCCGCAGGGGCACACTAACCCTTACCCTAATTTAGGGTTGCGCCCTGTAGCGAGGTAGCCCGTGCGGCTAGTCAAACTGTGCCATGCAAATTGATTTTCACCACGGGGTCACCTATGTGTGTGCTCGCCTGGCCGGGTTTGAGCACGCCGAAGCCTGTGTGGTGGCTCACAGCGCCCAGTATGTTGACGACTCAACCCAGGCGGGGCTAATTCGCTTTGACAATGGCGCCATGTTCGATCGCATCAGTTCGGCCCACAAAATGCTCGACTACCGCAACTTCAAGGAGTTGGCCAACTGCAAGGTGTGGATCCCCTTTCACTTTTTGCCGGGCAACGGTGGTCTACCGGCGGGCCAAGATCCGCCTGGCACGTTTATCGAAAAGCTGATTTGTCGGCCCAACAGCCCCGTCGCCCAGGATATGGTGCGCGAATGCATTGAGCAGCGCTACCGCAGCTACGGCCTGCATCGGCTGGGCATTACCCTGCACGTGTTTGCCGATACCTGGGCACACCAGGGCTTTGCGGGCGTCAGCCACGAAATCAACGGCGCCCGCGATCTGGTCGATGGCAACAACAAGCCCGACCAGAGTTTGATGAATCGGCTGAAGGGCTTTTTTATCGGCGGGGCGCTGCCGCTGGGGCATGGCACGGTGTTGAGCAACCCCGACAAGCCCTACCTGCGCTGGGGTTATACCAACGGACGGGGCGAAAAAATTAGCCGCGACAACCCCAAAGACTATCTAGAAGCCGCCGATGAGATGTGTAAAGCCATGCAGCGGTATTTAGCGGGCGACGCCGATGCCTGTGTGCCCGGTTTGCCCGAGGCCGACCGGGCCAGAATTGCGGCGCTGTTTGAAACCACCTATGGTGAAGGCGATCGCCGTCATCAGCAGTGGCTCGCCCACATTGCCCAAGGCAGCTTTAGCTTTGGCCCCGCCGAAGTTAGCTACATTGCCAACGGCTACGGGTCCTGGAAGCATCGAGCGCTAGGGGTGGCGGGGGAGGGCGATGGTCAAAGACCGGCCCTGGGCCAACGCAAGGAGACGCGCATCGCCTACTCGCCTAAATTCTTAACCAGCCACTGGAAGCTGTTTCACGATGCGCTGCAGGCCCATCACTTTTACATTATTCATGACCTGCTGCCGCAGTATGGGATTTGTGTCGCGTAGGTGCGTGGGCGGGTAGGTGCGTGGGTTCGCAGGTAGCGGTCCCTGAGCGGAGTCGTTTGTCCTTTGGACAGGCTTCGCCAACGCGCTAGCGTCTCCCGTAGGGAGAAAGGGGTGGATGGGTGAGTGCGTGGGTGTGTGCTCAGGCTGAGTAGGGGTTTGATGGGTTGGGGCAAGGCCACATGATCATCAACACTCCCCTTTGTATGCCAAAGTTTTCCTGCAAAAAGGAGCCTAAGATAGGGGGGCAGGCTATGCTAAGCCTTGGTTCACGCTGCTCATCTGTCATAAGTTCTTGTGGTTTCCCCTGTCATTCCTCGTCCGGCTCTAGATGTTTCGCCACTGCCGCCGTCGCGCGCTACAGCGGCCCTCCTGCGGCCAAAATGGCGGCAGTCACTGCCGCGTGTCAAGCATTCGCAGATGTGGGGCCTGGGTCTGGGTAGCTTAACTCTGGGCCTAGTCAATGGGGCTCTAGTGATTTCGGCGGGCATCGCTTTAGTAGCCTATCAGCAGATTTTGCAGCTCTCGCCGCACCAGCGCAAGGGGCTAGTGCAGCGGCTGCAGCAAGGGTTGCCGCTGCCGACGTCGCCCCAGCAGCAGGCGCTGATGTTGGCTGGGGTAGCGGGGGTGAGCACCTACACGTTTACCGCTCTTTGGCACAGTACGCACTCGCTGCTGATGGCGCTGCTGCTGACCGGCCAGGGGGCACTGGCGCTATTTGCGGTGGGGGCGCTGCTGCGCTCTGCCGAGCGGGGCGATCGCAGCGACGACCTGTGGCATGCCGCCCCTGTCGCCCAGGTGGAGCACAATCTAAGCCTGCTCAGCCATCTCGACCCGCTCAAACGGCTGGTGGCGGTGCGGCGGCTGGTGCGCCTGGTTGAGCAGGGTGCAGTAGATAGTAGCTACTCGGCGGGAGTATCGGTGCGATCGCACCTGATCGACTGCTTTCAGCTGCGGCTGGGTCAGGAAAGTGATGCGATCGTGCGATCGGCGATCGAAGAGGGGCTAAGGCTGATCCGCCAGGCCAAACCGCTGCCGCCCAGCTCGGCCACGCCATTCTCAGCGGAATTGACCTCATCCCCCTTCACCGCCGACTCGGCCTTCGACATCGCGGAGCCGCATCTCTCAGCCGCAGAGACTCAGCCTGTAGCCGCATCAGGCGCTTCCGGCATTCCAAACTCCCAAACACTAGAAAACTCTGAGCCTGCGGCAGCGCTAGACTTTCCCCAAACCGATTCTGTGGCATCTACAGCGACAGCAACCGATACTCTCGCCGCCAAAGGGCGACGGGGCAAGGTTGAATACGTCGAATATTTAGACATTTAACTACCCTAGAAAATCTGAGCTATGGATCGCTTCACCGTTGAGGTCATTTCCCAGACCCCAAACCCTCAGCAGACCATGTACGCCGCCATGCACCAGGACTACGCCGAGGGCTTTGTGGCGCACGATCGCGACACCTGGCCCAGCGAAGAGCGCTGCGGCGAAATCCTCGTCACTAGCCTGCTGAAGGGCGGGCGCGGCCACTACGGCCCGCTGGAGCACCCGCAGATTGTGTTTAATGTCGGCTGGTTCCCCCACAGCACCATGCAGCAGATTCGTACCCATCGCGTGGGCGTGAGCTTCGATGTGCAAAGTTTCCGATATACGGGCCAGCGCATTCTCGATATAGTGGACGGCAAGCGCGAGGTGGAAGAGGTCTTTTACCTACGGCCCCTGGGCTACTATACCGATCGCCAGGGCAAGAAGTACGAGTACACCCCAGAGGCGCGCCAGCAGGATGTTGACTGGTGCATGGAAGCCAGCCGTCGCTACAAGCTTCGCATTGAGCAGGGCTTTGCCGAAGAACATGCCCGGGGGCTGATTCCCTTCGATATTCGCCAGCACTGGGTGATGTCGGCCAACGTGCGATCGGTCATGCACCTGCTCGACCTGCGCTGGAAGGCCGACGCTCAGCTCGAAGCGCAGAAAATGTGTGAGGCGATCTGGCCCCACTTTGCCGCCTGGGTACCGGCGATCGCCGCCTGGTATGAAGAGAATCGCCTGAAGAAGGCCAGGTTGGCACCGTGAGTAGG
>PYGV01000500.1 GCA_003022385.1 filamentous cyanobacterium CCP3
ATTTCAAGGCGCGATCGCACGTGGTTTTGATACCGTTCTTGCGCCTGAATGGCGGCCTCAGCTGCATCGCCAACATTGGGCGCAGTTTCATGTTTTACCACTTCACCCGTCGGCAGCATTTCGACCAGTCCCACCGCCTCTAGATGGTTGAGAACAGTGGCCACCTTAGACTGAGAAAGGCCGGTTTGCTCTTTTAAGCTCCGTCGGTCTAGCGGTTCGTCTTGAGCCTGAATAACGGTGGCCACCTGCTCAACTTGGTCTACATCGACTTGACCACTGCCAGCTAAAAAACGGCGAATATTGAGGTCATCAGCGCAGTAAAACAACAGCGCAAAAGCGGCATTGTCGTCGCGCCCGGCTCGGCCAATTTCTTGATAATAAGAATCAACCGAATCGCTGATCGTGTGATGGATTACAAAGCGCACGTTGGGCTTATCGATGCCCATGCCAAAGGCGGTGGTGGCGACAATCACCGCCGCCCCATCGTCCATAAAAGCCGCCTGGGCCTCCTCGCGATCGCTGGTTTTCATGCCCGCGTGGTAGGCGATCGCCTCCACCCCCCGCTCGACCAGCGCCTCAGCGATCGCCTCGGTTTGCTTACGGGTGGCGGCGTAGACAATGCCTGGCTTTGTAGCCCGCACTACCTGATCGATCAGCGCCGCTTCTTTGGCGGCCTCCTGCTCAAACCGCCGCACCTCTAGCCAAATATTGGGCCGGTCGAACCCCTGCACAATTACCTCGTAATCGCGCATGTTCAGGTGCTCAACAATTTCTTCTCGCACCGCTGGGGCCGCCGTCGCCGTCAGCGCCAGCACTCGCGGATGCCCCAGGCTATCGATCACCGCCCCCAACCGCAGATAGTCGGGGCGAAAATCGTGGCCCCACTCGCTGATGCAGTGGGCTTCATCGATCACAAACAGCGACGGTTTAGCCTTTTGCAGCCGCTCTAGCGTCTCTGGATTGTTAAACTGCTCCGGTGCTAAAAAAATAAACTCTAGCTCGTCGTCAGCTAATGACTTAAAGGCTTCCTTGCGCTCAGCTTTGGTGACGGTCGAGTTGACCGCTACGGCCTCGCCCACCGTCTGCTCAGCGATCGCCTCTACCTGGTCTTGCTGTAGGGCCAGCAGTGGCGAAATCACCACCGTTGCCCCCGGAATCAATGCTCCAGCTAGCTGGTAAATCGCCGATTTTCCTGACCCGGTGGGCATTACGGCCAGCACATCGTGACCCTTCAGCAGAGATGCGATCGCATCCTCCTGTCCTGCTCTTAAAGCGTCATAACCCAGCTTAGATTTTGCCGCCTGACGGATTTTTTCCATGGTCATCGATTTGGGTTGCTGGGCCATAGGGTATGAAACTGTTTGGGTAGAATGTAGATTTTGAAAAATGGTTTTGAAAGCAAAAAAGAGTGATTGATTCAGCTATAAATCACTCTATTATTTACTCCACTGCCTTAAGTAGGCAAGCGCAATTAAATATAAGTTGATGTAGGTAGGATTGAGGCATGAAACCCAACACCCGCATGGGTTACGCTATCGCCAACCCATCCTACATTTGAATTGGCCAACCCACTTACTCGATTTCGCCAATGGCCTTGCTGATGTCAGCAGGGGTTTCAAACTCGTCTTCAGGCATTTGTTCTAACGTTGAGCAAATATTCTCGTCTGCACCTTGCTGTTTGGCATGCTCAATTACATCCTGCTTGCTAGCCGGGTATTCTATACCTTTTAAGAACTTTTGCACCTGAATAGGGTTAACGGTGGCCATACTTGTCTCCTCGCCATTTCTACTGGCATAAGTGCTGATGTTTGTGTTCTCAAGGTACAGAATGGTTCACTTAGACTCCCTCCCGCCAAAGGTACAATCTCCAGCCAGGCCGCCGCATCCTTTGGCATACAGAGATTCAAACAGATTAGTATTGGTAGAACGAATATCTGGTCCAGATCCGTGAAACGCTGGCCTAACAGTTTTTGCAATTTATATAGAACACCCCCACGGGCTGACACCGACAAAAGGAATATGCCTTTGGCCGGAGGAAAACGGGAAGGTAGGGCCTATAGGCTAGTGTCGTAGGACATAAATAGGCCGTTATATATGGGGCAGGGGTATGGGGCAGAGCGCGTAATGGGGGAACCTGGGTTTCCGGCGATTCGAGACTTAGGCCTGATTGGCGATCGCCGCACGGCGGCCCTAGTCACCAACACCGGGGCGATCGTCTGGTACTGTCCCGGTCGGTTCGACT
>PYGV01000501.1 GCA_003022385.1 filamentous cyanobacterium CCP3
ATTGGGGGAGTGGTGGGTGTGGCCCTTGCGAGGTAGAACGGGTTAGTCGCGCTGGTGTTTTAGCAAATCGCGCAGGCGGAGTAGGCCCTGGCGGCAGCGAGATTTGACGGTGCCGAGGGGAATGCCCAGCTGGGCGGCAATTTCGGACTGGCTCAGCCCCTGGAAGTAGGCGATCTCTAGCACTTCGCGCTCGGCGGGGGGAATTTGATCGAGGGCGGTGCGCAGGTGCTGGCGCTGTTCTTGCTGAGTGGCATGGTCAACGGGGTTGGGCGAGCGGCTGGAGGCGGCGGTAATGCGCTGAAACCGCTGCAAGATGGTGGCCCGTCCGCGGCTGATTCGCAGGCGATCGATGGCGCGGGAGCGGGTGTAGGTGGCCAAGTAGCTGCCGATGCTGCCCCGCTCGGGGTTGTACTGCCGCCGCTGCCAAAAATTGACAAACACTTCCTGGGTGAGGTCTTCGGCTTCGGTGGGGTTGGCCAGCATTTTAAGCGCCAGGGTGTAGACCATGGAGGAGTAGCGATCGTAGAGAGTGGCGAGGGCAGTCGTGTCGCCGGCCCACAGGCGGCTGACCAGCTCGCGATCGCTCACTGGTTCAGATGCCATGGGGTCGGGGGTCGAGAAGGGGGGCATTATTTGACGATCTGCCAGTAATACGACTCAAACAGGCTCAGCGGATTGACCAGGGGGCAACCGCAGCAAGCCAGGGTGGCCAAAACTTCAAAGGCTACTGTCACAATCCAAAGGGTAGAGCTGCTCGTATTGTGTCGGGTCCTACAGCATTCTTATAAAGAAAAAATTTAGGCCCGCTCAAAACGTTAGCGCAAAGGATACTGCTATGAATCACGATTTGATGTCTGCCAACTCCGGTCACTCTGGGGCGGGGGTGTCTCGCCGTCGAGTGATGGTGGGTGGCGCGATCGCCGGCCTGGCCGGCAGCCTCGGCTTCTCTGCCCTGACCAAGAGCCCGGCCCAGGCCCAGAGCCGCTCTGGTTCAATTTTTCGCAACCGAGCCGCCGCTAACGACATTGGCATTCTCAACGGTGCCCTCTACTATGAACACCAGGCGATTTGGGCCTACAGTGCCGCTGCTGGTGGTCTCAGCGATACCGATGTGGGCAAAGCGGTGCTGGCCATTGCCCTGGCCAATCAGGCCGACCACATGGCCCATCGCGACGTGCTCAGTCAGGTGATTACCGATCTGGGGGGCAGCCCGGTCATGGCTATGGACAGCTATGACCTCTCGGCCTACCTGGAGCGCGGCGACGGCGGCCTTGACTCCGATGTGAATATTGCCAAGCTGGCCCTGGCGTTGGAAACCGATGCGGCGATCGCCTACGCTAGCGAGGTTGCACGTCTTCAGACACCAGCGCTAGTTACCGCTGGAGCCACAATCGCCGCTGCCGAAGCCTCCCACGCGACGACCATTCGTGCCGCATTTATCTCGCTGGGAGTCGATATTCCCTTTGTGCCCGCTCCCTTTGTCAGCGCCGAAACCCGCGACCAGTGGGTGCTCAAGGTGTAGTAGCCCAAAGTCATTCCCTTGAAATCATCGCTCGATCGTCAAGTTCACTCCTGACCCCAGCCCAGAGTCTAGCTCTGGGCTTTTTTGTGGCGAGGCCGTCTTGTACAAGCAACATCAACCACGCCGGGGGACAGCAGTACTGTGCCCCGGCGAACCGGAGGGCACCGAACAGATTGTGGCTGAAGTCAGGAGGTGATAGCAGCGACCTCCGTCGACTGGGCGATCGCCTGCCAGTCGCCCTGAGCGCTGAGGTAGCCTACCTCGACCACATAAATGCGATCCCACTGGGGCATAGGCAGGTACCAGTCCTGGGCAAAGTCATCGCGGCAGCGCTGCTCAGCCACCGCCGGGGGCAGCGCCGCCTGGGTGCCCCGGCCCGTGACGTCGTAGAGGCGCAGGGTCATAGTCTCGCCGCCGCTGTCTTTGGCGCTGGCGCGATCGCCGCTGTCGATCTGCCACACCGCGTAGAAGCGCTCGCTGTCGCGATCGACCGACAGTTGAATCCAGCTGTTGGTGGCAGTCGGTGGCGCTGTTGCGGGCTCGGCGCTGGTGGGCACAACGCCAAAACTATCGGGCGAGCCGGGCGGAATGCTGGCCAGCGCGGTCAGTACGTCCGCTGGCAGCCCTTCTAGCCCTGAGCCGTCACCCGCGATCGCCGCCTCGGGCGGAGGGGGAACGTAGTCCCCCGGTTCTAGGGCCACCGGGGG
>PYGV01000176.1 GCA_003022385.1 filamentous cyanobacterium CCP3
ATGCGCTGGGGCAAAAACGGCTCGTACTGGCTGAGCAAGCGCCCCTTGCCCCCGGCCCACTTGAGAAACGGGCGTGGGTAGAGAGAGGTAGAAGCCGAGAGTGCCGCCGTCACAAAACTGCCCCAAAAACGTTCAAGATCAAATGTACTCTTTAAAAAGAATGCCCCAACTATAGCAAAGCTCAGCCCGGCCGCAACGTCTGATGCCGAATCCTATCGTTAGGATTGTCTGCCGGGATCAGCAGGCGGATTTGGAGACGCGTTACTCCGGCGTTTTGTCGTGGGTTAGGATGTAAAACGAAAGAAACCTCGGGAATGGGCGCTGCGGCCTCACGCGCACTGGCCCCAGCCCTGGCCTCTACCCCCCGACTTACCGCTATGAAAGATTTTTTTGATAACGTTTCGCGCTATCCCCGCTACTTTATTTCGTTTACGCTGGGTGTGTTCTTCAATGCCGCTCAGCCCCTGGTGCCGCTGTTGCAGCGCCCCTCGACGGCGATCGCGCTGATCGGTGCCGTGGTGGCCGGTTTTCTATTTCTTACCTTTACCCTACGGGCCATGCTGGGCCTGGGTTAATGCCCTTACCTTCAGGAGTACAGGCCGATGGCCAATAATCGTCGCGTCGAGCGGGTGGCTTCGCTGATCAAACGCGAAATCAGCCAGATGGTGATGCTAGATATCAAAGACGACCGGGTGGGGGCGGGCATGGTGAGCGTTACCGATGTTGATGTGTCGGGCGACCTGCAGCACGCCAAGGTGTTTGTCAGCATCTACGGCACCGACGAGGCCAAAGCCGAAACCATGGAGGGGCTCAAGGCCGCCACGGGTTTTGTGCGCAGCGAGCTGGGCCAGCGGCTGCGGCTGCGGCGCACCCCCGAAATTATCTTTAGAGAAGACCTGGGCGTTGAGCGCGGCACCCGCGTGCTGTCGCTAATCAACCAGCTCAGCCAGGAGCGGGCTGAGAAGGGCTTGTCTGACGAGCCTGACGCTGAGCTGGACGGTGACCCCAACCTGCCCACGAGCCCGACTGAGGAAGAAGAGTGAATCAGGCGATAGCGACCGCCCGGCTACCCGCTCCTGACAGCCTTTCCCTGGCGGAGCAGGTGGCCCAGATGGTGGTGGTGCGGGCCTCGGGCCACCTGTTTGATCACGAAATTCGCTACCCCGCCTGGGAGGCCGACCAGGCCACCCTCACCCGCTACGTTGAAGAACTGGGGGTCGGCGGCGTTATTTTGCTGGGCGGCAGCGCGGCCGAAGTGGGACTCAAAACCCAGGCGCTCCAGAGTCAGGCGCGCGTGCCGCTGCTGATCGCCGCCGATGTCGAAGAGGGGGTGGGTCAGCGGTTTAGCGGGGCGACCTGGTTTCCGCCGCCGATGGCGCTGTCGGCGGTAGCAAACCGCGACCTCGATACTGCCCTGGCCTACGCCGAGGCGTTTGGGGCCGCCACCGCCGCCGAGGCCCTGGCGATTGGCCTCAACTGGGTGCTGGTGCCCACGGTGGATATCAACAACAACCCCGACAACCCGGTGATCAACGTGCGGGCCTTTGGGGATGACCTGGAGCGAGTCTGCGCCCTCACCCAGGCCTTTTTACGCGGGGTACAGACCCAGCCGGTGCTGAGCGCTGCCAAGCACTTTCCCGGCCACGGTGACACGGCTATCGATTCGCACCTGGAGCTGCCGGTGCTGCCCCACGATCGCGATCGCCTCCACAAGTTGGAGCTGGTGCCGTTTGAGCGGGCGATCGCTGCCGGGGCAGACGCTATCATCACCGCTCACCTGCGCATCCCTGCTCTCGATGCCCACCACCCGGCCACCCTCTCTGCCCCCATTCTCACTGGGCTGCTGCGCCAGCAGCTGGGCTTCGACGGCCTGATTGTCACCGATGCCCTGATCATGGGGGCGATTACTAACGCCTACGGCCCCTACGAGGCGGCGGTGCTGGCGGTCGAAGCCGGAGCCGATGTACTGCTGATGCCGGGCGACCCCGAGGGGGTAATCGCTGCCGTAGTCGAGGCGGTACACCGGGGTCGCCTGACCCCAGAGCGCATTTTGGCCAGCGTTGAGCGCCTCTGGCGAGCAAAGCAAAAGGCGGCTCCGGCCCTGCTGCCCGACGGTGCAGGCCACGCCTGGGAGCACCTGCCGCCGCCCCCGGTGCAGCTCAGTGCCCTGGCCCAACCCGCCACCCGTCGCCTCGCCGCCGACATTCTCACCGCATCAATGACGGTGCAGGGCCAGGTGGTTCCCTGCACCGCTGCTGCCCCCGGCGATAATCTGGTGCTGGTAGATGATGTGATTGGCTGTCGCTTTTTAGACCGCACGGCGGCGGCGATCGCCTGGCCCCAAGGCCACCACTTTCAGCTCAAACTAATCGATACGCAGGGGTGCATTCAGCGACCTCAGGCCCAAGGTTTGCGGCCTAGTCTGGTGCAAATCTTTGTGCGGGGCAATCCGTTTCGCGGGTCGGCGGCCCTCATTCACCTGGCCACTACCTGGCTTGAGGCCCTGCACGAGGCCAAGCTACTGCGCGGAGTTGTCATTTACGGCAGCCCCTACGCCCTAGAGCAGCTGCGACCCCATCTAGGCCAAACCCCCTACGGCTTTACCTACGGGCAAATGCCTTTGGCCCAACGTCAGATTTTACCGAACCTGCTGCCCGAACCGACGGCGACTGTGAGTCGCGAATTTACTGATTAGCCTCTCCACCGAAGTATTTCCTCGCTGGCTTCGACTGCGCTGGCTGAGCGGAGTCGAAGCCAGCGCAGTCGAAGCCAGCAGTAGCTTTAGGGCATCTGGGAATAGCTGGCTTAGAGCCAATGGCATGACCATCTGCTGCAATATCAGGATATGTAACGTCTCCTATCAGGTTTTTATACTTTTGTTTCACCACATTGAGAAAACCTAGGTGGTTACACGATGCTATAGGTGTCGCTTACCACCTTTGGGTAAAGCCATGTTCTCTGAGCTGTCTTTGTCACCCCGCTATCGCCTCGACGACGAATCTCCCTGGCTGAAGGGAATTGATCCCCTGCGCCGCTACTGGATCTGCGTCAACGGCGATCAGCGCGCGATGCGGGTGCTGCCGGGGCTGTCGACCCAGAGCTTTGAGGCATTTAAGCAGGCTATTCGCGGCTTCAGACAGCTTGCCATCGGGCAAGAGCTGACGCTGCCTGCCGGGATGGGCGATCGCATCACGCTCTACTGCGTGGCCGAAAACTGCTACGCGATCGCCGACAAGTCTACCGGGGCCGAGGTCTGGCACCTGTTCGACGCCGAAGCGCTAGAGTCGCTGCTGCTCACAGCCCACCCTGACTGGCAGTGCGCCCCCGAGCACCTCAACCTGGGGCGATCGCTGCTGACCGCTGCCTGGGGCCAACCCGCCGTGCCCAGGGCGGCTTAGACAGCTAGAGTAGAGGGCTAGCAGAAAAACGCGATCGCGCCTATTCTGGCGATCACTTGCGATCGGAGCATCCTCGGAGACTTACTCCTGTTTCTGCCTAGTGCAGCGTGCAGGACTAAACTCAAGAGTCTCGCAGGTTGGGTGAAACGACGTGGAACCCAACATTGGCAAAGGTTCCGCTGGGTTCTGCTAGCGCGCTATCCAGCCTGCAAGTTTAAGCTTGACAGACTACTAACCGCGATCGATCTGCATTAGCTCTTGCAGCGAGGCCAGCAGCTTGATCTCAGCTGACTGCAGCGTATCGTCTGCAGTTAGCGCAAAGGTCCACCGCACATTGACGGCAAAGAGCGACGTTTTGACCCGCCCCTTGACCACTACCTGTCGGCCACCGTCTGGACTGGGCCCTTCTTCTACCTCTACCGGTATGGCCTGCATGTTGACCGCTTCGGCCTGCAGGTAAATATAGATTGCCTCAGGGCCGACGATTGGTTCCTCAAAGGGAGCGAGCAATACTCCGTCGGCCTCAAACAGAGCCGCCACGGCGCGATACTCTTCGGCGTTAAAGCCGACAAAGTAGCGATCGACCGCCGTGGAAAGCGCGGCCAAATCAAGGGTTGTGTCAGCCACATCGGTAGGCATGATCATTCTCTCAAGGTAAACAGTCTCAGCATACGGGTCTCGGCCTGACTCAGGCTTCTACCCTTTGACAGGACAACTAAAAACCGGGTTCCCGCTGGGTAGCTTATTCCTATAGCCGTAGCCACCATAATTAGGACGCCTATCCAGGACGATACTTAATCGTCATTCCCGCGCAGACGGGAATCCACGTTAGAGTAGCTGCTCTCAAATGGATTCCCGTAGCTACGGAAATGACGGTTCTGCCCGTACAGACCTAAGTGGCTGTAGCTATAAACCTGCCACCTTGCAGGAATTAGGTTCTCACGTTGGCGCTCGGCTTAGGCCATGGGGTCGATACCCATGGTGACCACAGCCTGACGCAGCACCGTAATCTGCTGGTTAAAGTCGAGCTTAGAAATTTGCCCAAACACAGCTACAGCATCGCTGCCCAGTTTGTAGTAGTCAGGCACGGCAATGACCGTACCAGCCCGCATGTCTTCAGCTAACTGATACCAGAAAGCCAGCTTGGTGTTGTTGGTCAAAACACCGTAGGCACGGGTAGCCAGGGTGCTTTTGCGCTCGACCAAGTCGCGCATGAACTGCAGCTGCTCAGACGGCACCATAGCCCGCACCTGAGCCAGTAGGCCCTCGGCAAATTGCAGGCGGGCTGCACCGGGTGCGGCCGGAGTGATGGCTCGGCCCATGTTGTCGTACAGTACCCAGAGCAGACCCAGCTGTTCGTCGGTAGCCAAACCTTTAAAGGCCGCAATTGCACTAGCAACTGGAGTCACGGTACCAATAGAGGCGATCGCCGGAGCGCTTGATGTGTAAGTCATAGAAACCTCCAAGGGGTGAGCAATTTGCCTTCACAGCTCTACCGTAACAAAAAATTACGAAATGTTTAGCGATCGCGCATTCGGCAAATTTATGTGCATTGTTGGGGGTTCTCAATGTTCCCTGCGGTTGCGAGGGCTGGAGTGCCTGCCCTGCAAGGGTTGAGGTGAGCTGGTTCAATCCGGTCAATGGGTGTCATGGCTTATTTGCAAGATCACGAGTCGCTGGGGGAATTTGAGAACGTCTACTGCTCAAGGCCTGCTAGGGGCGAGGATGCAGGCTGGGGTCCAGGGCGATCGCGCCCATTCTGGGTGAAAATAGGGGGGCTGAATTAGACCTGTCACCCCACCCAGGAAGGAGCTTAAATCGTGACCCAAGCCATGCCTGCTGCCATTGCCCAAGATTGGTCGGCCCTTTTGCAGCGGCTGATCAGCGGGGAATCGCTCAGCCAAGACCAGGCTGAAACCCTGATGCGCGGCTGGCTTAGCGAAGAGATTCCGGAGGCCGTGTCGGGTGGGCTACTGGCGTCGCTCCAGGCCAAAGGCGTTTCGGCAGTCGAGCTGGCGGGCATGGCGCGGGTGCTCCAGGGGCAGTCCCTGGGCGGCGAGGCCAAAATTCACCACGCTACCCCCTGCATTGATACCTGCGGCACGGGCGGCGACGGGGCACACACCTTCAATATTTCTACCTGTGTAGCTTTTGTGGCGGCGGCGGCGGGGGTGAGAGTCGCCAAGCACGGCAACCGCTCGGCCTCCAGCAAAGTCGGGTCAGCCGACGTGCTAGAAGCCCTGGGCGTGAACCTGGGGGCCGACCCGGCGCAGGTTAGAGCGGCGCTGGATGAGGTGGGCATTACCTTTTTGTTTGCTCGGGGCTGGCACCCGGCCATGAAGGCGGTGGCCCCCCTGCGCAGCACCCTCAAGGTGCGCACGGTGTTTAACCTGCTGGGGCCATTGGTCAACCCCCTGCAGCCCACCGGCCAAGTGATTGGGGTTTACGATGGGTTGGTGGTGCCCGCAATGGCCGAGGCGCTCAACCAGTTGGGCATTCCCCAGGCGATCGTGCTGCACGGGCGCGAGCGGCTGGACGAAGCGGGACTGGGCGACAAGAGCGATCTGTCGGTAGTTGAAAACGGCCAGGTGACTAGCACTACCGTTGATCCCCAAGCTTTAGGACTGGCCGCTGCCCCTCTCAGCGCCCTGCGCGGCGGCGAGGTCGAAGAAAACACCGCCATTATGACTGCCATTCTTCAGGGCAAAGGCACCCAGGCCCAGCGGGATGTGGTAGCCCTGAATGCGGCCCTGGCGCTAAAAGTAGGCGAAAAAGTCAAGGCCGATTCCCTAGACAACGCGATCGCGGAAGGCATTGCCCTGGCCCAAGACATTCTCGCCAGCGGGGCCGCCTGGGAGAAACTGCAGGCCCTGGTAGCGTTCTTAGCTTAGGAAATCACTGAATTTAACCAGCCTCGGCTGATGTATCGGTGGCTGAGCGGAGTCGTTCGTTTTGCGTCTCCCAAAGGGAGAAAGCCACCGATACCATCAGCCATCGGGGAACTGCCAGCAGGCGATATGCTCGATCCGGCGGCTGCCGCAATCGCAGGAGAGGTTTTCGTCGTCGGAGGCCATCCAGGTGGCGTCGCAGTCGCGGCAGTGGCAGAGGATGTTGTTCAGGTTGGCCTGGTCCAGGCCAAAACGCCAGCGCGCCAGCTCATCAGGGGTGAAGTGGGAGGGGGAATCGGCCATAGAGCAGTTTGGATGCTGAGCTGATCGTGTTATGGACGAGCGTTCAAATATTTGAGCGTTTTCAGGTTTTTTAATGTCCTAACCTGGTGAATCGGCCTATACCAGTGGTTCTAGCCCGATCCTGATTCACGGCCCCTGGCGGCGATCGCCTGTCCGGCCAGCCAGCCGGTCGTCCAGGCGTTTTGAAAGTTAAACCCGCCGGTTACGCCATCAATATTGAGAATTTCGCCCGCAAAATACAGCCCTGGGCAGCGGCGGCTCTCCATCGTTTTGAAGTTGACCTCGGCCAGGGGAATGCCGCCGCAGGTGACAAATTCGTCTTTGAAAACCCCTTTGCCCGCGATCGCATACTCCCCCTGCGTCAGCTCATTCACCAGCGCCTGGAGCTGCGCCTTTGATAGGTCGGCCCAGTTCAGCTTGGTGCCCAAATTGGCCCGGTGCTGGGTCAAATACTGCCACAGCCGCCGCGACAGCTCAGGAAAGGGCGAAAACGCTGCCACCTGACGCTTGCCCTGCTCTTGCTTGAGGGCCAGCAGTTTTTGCCGCACCTGATCAGGTTTGAGGGCGGGCAGCCAGTTCACGGTCAGCGTGGCTCGGTAGCGCTGGCGGTGCAGGCCCACTGCCCCATAGGCCGAGAGCTTGAGCACCGCCGGGCCGCTCAGTCCCCAGTGGGTAATCAACAGCGGGCCAGATTGGGTCAGGGCAGGTGCATCCTCCAGCGCCAGAGAGAGCCGCACGGTTTCGACCGACACCCCGGCCAGCTCGCGCAGGGCCGGATCGGGCACAGTGAAGGTAAACAGCGAGGGCACGGGCGGCACCAGGTCGTGCCCCAGCTTGAGGGCCAGTCGGTAGCCGTTGGGGCTGCTGCCGGTGGCCAGCAGCAGCTGGTCGCAGCGCCACTCGGCCCCGGCGCGGGTGGTGAGCCCAAAACCAGTCTCGTCGGGCTGAATGTGAGCGATCGCCTGACCCGTGTAAATGCGAATGCCCAGCCGCCGCGCTTCTCCCAGCAGGCAGTCAACGATGGTGCCCGAGTCATCGGTGGTGGGGAACATGCGGCCATCGGCCTCGGTTTTGAGCCGCACCCCCCGCTGCTCAAACCAGGCCACCGTATCCTGAGGCTGAAACCGGCTGAAGGGGCCGCGCAGAACCTTGCTGCCGCGCGGGTAGTGGGTGACCAGCACGGCAGGGTCAAAGCAGGCGTGGGTAACGTTGCAGCGCCCGCCGCCCGAAATTCTTACCTTAGCCAGCGGTTCGCGGCCCGCGTCAAAGATGTGGATCGAGGCGCTGGGGTTGCCTTCGGCGCAGGCGATCGCCCCAAACAGCCCGGCGGCTCCCGCGCCAACCACAATCAACGAGGCGGACTGGGGCGGGTCTGGCTGAAACGGGCGATCGCTCATGGGACTTGACCCGGCAGATAAACCGTCGTGCTGATTGGCCCCTGGCGCTGGACGCGGCGATGGAGAATTTCAAGCTTGCCCCCCGCCGCCAGAATAAACGCTCGCTGCCGCTGATACAGCCCCTGGAACAGATTGGCCAGCAACAGCGCCACTAGGGCCACCACCAGCCCCGCTGCTGTAGAAATCAACGCCTCGCTCACCCCGGCGGTGACCCCGGCGGCGGCGGGGCCGCTGGTCTCGCCCAGCCGCAGGGTCGAAAACGTCTGCATTAGGCCCAGTACGGTGCCGAGCAGGCCCAGCAATGGCGCCACCCCCACTACCGTTTCAAACAGCGTTTGAAACCGCTTCAGCAGAGGCATTTCAGCCTGGGCGGCGCTTTCTAGCGCCAGGCGAAACTCTTCGGGAGGGGCGTCGCTGAGGGTGAGCGCCGCCAGAAAGATGCGGGCAATGGGCAGCTGCTGGTGCTGCTTGAGTTTGGCGATCGCCCGCTGAGGATTTTGGCTAAAGGTGTTGAGCACCTGGGGCACTAGCCCTCGCTGCTGGCGGCTGAGCTGCAGCCAAAACCAGCCCCGCTCTACGGCCAGGGCCAGGGTCAGCAGCGAACACAGCAGCAGTGGCCACATCACAATGCCCCCCGCCACAAACCAGTTACCCATAGCGCCGCCGCCCTCAGCCAAGACCCATCTATGATACTGGCCGAGGTGGGTTTGCGGTTCAAGGTCGATGGTCTAAGGCCTATCCTTGAACCGCAAACCTGTAACCCTTTGCCCTACATTGCGCCGGGAAAGTGCTCGATCTGGGCGTAGCCGCTGAAGACCAACTGGTTGCCCTTGGTCTCAAGCCGGTTGACCCGCAGCAAAACACCGTCCAGATTGAAGCGCTCCAGATCGACCATGCGGTTGAGCACGTCGGCAAAGCCCTCAGTCAGCGTGGTCGACAGCGGAAGCATGTCATCGGGAATGCCGTCGGGCAAAAATTCAGCATCGGCAAAAATAATTCGCCGCCGCTTTTCGACGGTGACTTTGGCCAACAGCTGAATCGGCACGTCTTTGCGGTTGGGCAAATCGGTCTTGGCCGTAATCTTGACGACCTGCTCAGGCATCAGGGTGATGTGGATATCCCGAAAGGTAACGGGGTCGCCCCCGGAGAGGGATGTCACCGCATCGTCGGTAACCCCCTCCAAATGCTGGCGCACGAGCTGGGCCTCAAAGGCGCGGTTGATAGCATCTTCATTTAAGACCACCTGGGCTACGGCCTGGGTGGGCTGGCGCAGGCGAATTTTGCCGCTGATCGCGGAGCCGACGTCGATCGACACCGCATCGGTCTCGAACATCATTTCGGCCGCCTCAAACTCCTTGCGAATGATCAGACCGCGCCCTTCCATTCGAAAGCTGTCGATCGTACCCTGCAGCAGCTTGCTGGGCGGGGAGCAGCGCACCGCCACCTCGACCGCATCACTGCTGCTAAACAGATGTCGCAGCGACTGGGTAGCCACAGAGTTGATCATCCGTTCGCCAAAGTCGTTGGACCCTTTGGATTGAAACCCGGTAAAGCCACCGAACATAGAGGTTAGTACCACCTAATTCCCCTACTGTTGTAACAAAATATGAAGCCTAATGACAGCGGCATTGCTAATGCCTGTCATTGGAGATACTGATAACACGCCCTAGGCGGCGATCGCATTGGCGGAGCTTTTCCGCAAGAGAGCCGCCCCTGAAACCTCCTCTAGCTCTAGTTTAGGGGCTGTACCGGCAGACTCTAGACGACGCCCCAAAGCCGTCGCAATGGGGGCGAGGCTGTGGGCCAGCGCCACCATCTCTTCTAGGGTAAGGGCTTGGCGCGCATCTGACACCGACTCGTCGGGCACCGGGTGACATTCAACCATCAGCCCGTCGGCCCCAGCGGCGATCGCGGCCCGAGCCAGAGCCGGTACCAGCTCGCGCTTGCCAGCGGCGTGGCTGGGGTCTACCAGCACCGGCAGGTGGGTAATCTGCTTCAGCGCCACCACGGCCCCCAGATCCAGCACGTTGCGGGTGTAGGTATCAAAGCTGCGAATGCCCCGCTCGCAGAGCACCACGTTGGGGTTGCCGTGGCTGAGAATGTATTCTGCCGCCATCACAAACTCCTCCAGGGTGGCCGCCAGCCCTCGCTTGAGCAGCACTGGCTTGGTGGTGCGACCCAGGGCCTTGAGCAGGTCAAAGTTTTGCATGTTGCGGCTGCCCACCTGCAAGACATCCACGTGGTCGGCCATCAGCTCAATCTGGTCGATCGCCATCACTTCAGAAATCACCGGCATCGCAAACCGCTGGCGCACATCGGCTAAAATTTGCAGCCCCGCCTCCCCCATGCCCTGAAAGGCGTAGGGCGACGTGCGCGGCTTGAACACCCCGCCCCGCAGCGCCTGCACGGGCGTTGGGGCCAGATGCTGGGCCACCTGCTCCATTTGCTCGGCACTTTCGACGGCGCAGGGGCCGCCTACAATTAGCAGGGTGTCGCCGCCCACGCTAACGGTGTCGCTAAGGGCGATCGACGAGCGGTGGTTAGGGTCAGCTTTACGGGTCAAGGTAGCGTCTTTCATCGCGAAATAACTCAAGGTAAAGAACGGGAAGACAGCGATCGCAGTAGACAATAAAAAACCCGGAGCGGTTGGCTCCGGGTCAGGTAAGCAGCATAGGACGACCTATCACCAGCCTGACCCGGTGGTGTAAAAAAAGCCGTAGTGCCAGCTAGAGATGAGAAAAGACATCGCTCGGAGCAGAGTAAAAGGGCTAGAAAAAACAAAACCGCAGAGGGTTAGCTCCACGGTTCACAAGGTTGGCAACACAAAAGTGCTCACGACCTGTGAACCGAGGGCTGCCACCAAAAATAAAATGCTTGCGCTGACGCAATCACAGCTGCAGATTAAATCAAAACATACCCGCAATCTAGCAGGGCTTTAGAGAAGCGTCAACCAAGGCCAAGCACTCAATCCTAAGCCCAAGCCCATCATCCCAGTCCCAACCCAATTAAGCCCCCGCTTTAGGGGATAGCCGTCTCGGCTGTCCATCCAGGGCAGGCAGGATGCCCATCCCACAAGATATGCAACTACCTGGGCCAAGCTACACAGGTGAAGCTAACCTACAATATTGCACCGTTCCCCAAGCCGATCTGCCCCAAGCCGATCTGCCCCAAGCCGATCTGTAGGAGCAAACGGCGTTTGCCTAACTCAGTCA
>PYGV01000502.1 GCA_003022385.1 filamentous cyanobacterium CCP3
GTCGGCAAAGGGCACAGTTTCGGTAAAGAAGAATCGGCTCTGCTCAACGACATCGGTGAGCCGGGTGAGGCTGGGGGCGAGCATCGCCATCATAGGCAGCAGCCAGCTGTGGTCAGCCTCAGCATCAACGGCGTAGCCCGCCTCTTGCAGATAAGGCAGCGCTAGCTCGAGCAGGGCGGCAGGCTCCAGACTGTGCAGGTACTGGCTGTTGAGCCAGTCGAGCTTGTCCCAGTCGAACTTGGCTCCGGCTTTGTTGACGCGATCGAAGCTGAACTGTTGAGCGGCTTCATCGAGAGTAAATTGCTCGGCAGCGTCGGGGGCCGACCAGCCCAGCAGGGTCATGTAGTTGACCAGGGCCGGGGCCACAAAGCCCATTTTCTGAAAGTCAGAAATAGAGGTCACGCCATCGCGCTTGGAGAGCTTTTGGCCAGTTTGGTTCAAAATTAGCGGCGTATGGGCGAACTCGGGCACCGCCGCCCCTAGAGCTTCGTAGAGCAAGATTTGCTTGGCGGTGTTGGCGATGTGGTCTTCGCCCCGTATGACGTGGGTGATGGCCATGTCGATGTCGTCGACGACTACGGCCAGGTTATAGAGCGGCTGACCGATGGTGCTAGTGGAAGAAGCACGGGCTACCACCATGTCGCCGCCCAAGTCGCTGGCCTGCCAGCTTACCGTACCGCGCACCATATCGTTCCAGGTGATGGTGCGGCTGTCGTCGATTTTGAAACGAATGACGGCGGGGCGACCTTCGGCTTCAAAGGCGGCCTGCTGGTCGGGGGTGAGGTCGCGGTGGCGGTTGTCGTAGCGGGGAGCCTGGTTTTGGGCTTTTTGGGCCTCGCGCATGGCCTCGAGTTCTTCCGGGGTGTCGTAGGCGCGGTAGGCCAAGCCTTTGTCGAGCAGGGTTTGAATGGCCTGGCGGTAGAGGTCGAGCCGCTGCGACTGAAAGAATGGCCCTTCGTCCCAATCCATGCCGAGCCAGCGCAGGCCGGAGAGAATGTTGTCGGTAAATTCTGGCTTGGAGCGCTCTTCGTCGGTGTCTTCGATGCGAAGGATGAACTGGCCGCCCTCGTGACGGGCAAAGAGCCAGTTAAACACACCTGTACGGGCGGTACCAATGTGCAGACTCCCGGTGGGGCTGGGGGCAAGACGAACGCGGACGGTCATGGGGTTACCTGCACTCTCGACAAACCCTTATTTTAGGGTGTGGGGGGGTGGCCCTCAAGGATAGTCTTTGGCGATCGCATTGGGCATCAACGGCAGGAGAATGCTTTAGAGAAGTCTCCGAAGCCTCAAGCTGTCACCACGGGTAGAGGGGGCTGTACCAGGCTGACCAAAATGCCCATAAGGGTTTCTAGCTGGTCAATATAGTAGTCTCGCCGGTCAACGTAGGCCGTCTGGTCGCTTAGTCGTAAAAACTTCCACTGGTTGCCGGTGGTTACAGCTCCGTATATTTGGGACAGGGGCTGGCCTTCTCGCTCGTTGAAAATGCGCGCTGCCACCATGGCCGCTAAACACTGGCCCAGGCCGCCCTTTATGTTTTCGTTCTTAGCTTCGAAGATAATTAGGGCTGGCGCACTAATGTAGAGCTGCTGCCGCGACAGGCTGATGATGAAGTCGCAAAAACCGACTAGGTCTTGTTCAGGGTCTACCGAAAACTCCACTCCCGAAAAGAGACTGATTTGATCATTCAGCAGCCGCTTGAGCTGCACCAGCATGGGTGCAATAACCATTTCGGAACGAGCCTTTTCAGTATTGATCGATAGGGCTAGGGGCACACTGTAGTTGAGGTAGGTGGTGAATTCTGGGGTCAGCGGCAAGGGTTGGCTGTTTTTGATAAAGAGGTCTTGATTGCTTTCGATCGCAAGCCCAAATTGCTTTCTAACTTTTTCGAGGGTGAAGTCTTTGTAGGACATGGGCTGCTGCCTAGTGAAGGGCATGTGAACAAATTATAGAAAGCGTATGGGGTTGCTGGGCAATCCTGCTGCTGGGGGCATCAGTTGCACAAGTCCTGGCATAGCTGCTGGGATAGGCGGCGCACAATTGGGGTCGAAAGCCAAACCTATCGCTGGGGCCAATTCGCTGGCCCCAGACCCCCGTCGAGAAGGACGTTCCGTCGTCCTTCACCTCACGGAAAGGAGTTACTGATCATCGGTTTAAACCTCTGTTCTGCCAATCAGCCTGTAGGCAACACCCATCCCCTTACCTC
>PYGV01000177.1 GCA_003022385.1 filamentous cyanobacterium CCP3
GGGTGGGCGGGGCCTGGCGCGATCCCCGCTATCGCCGCGACAGTCAGGACAGCAGCTCGCGCAACTAGCCTCTGGCCAAAAATTGCGGCTTGAGCCAATGTTTTGTCAATACAAATTAAATGTGCCGAGCCAGCAATCAGCCGAAGGTTTCATCCAAAATCTGCTTTTTTTGGGACAATCAGCAGGTAAGAAAGGCTCACTAGGGCGTCAGGGTCACCCAGGGTACTGGCTAGGTTGTCCCAGGGCTAATCCTGGGCTGGCTGTCATAATGTTCTACGGTCTTATCGGCACAGGTTTAGCCATCGCCATAAAGATTAAGACGTTCTCACTGGGAATCCATAGGCGATGGCTACAACCGTTCGCTGCCCCAGTCTTGGCTACAGACGGTCAGTACCGTCCCAAACGAACTGGCCAGCGCTATGTATCGTCAGTCTGCTGGCCTTGTTACCTACTCATAAGGAGTTAATCCCCGCCTATGAAGTCGAGCCTGGCGCTGTTTGCTGAGACTGTTCTGGCGATCGCCAGGCGGCTGCTTTGGTTGAGTACCTGGTTATTGTGGATACCAATGGCGGTATACATTATTGCCCTTAACCAAAACTACAGCCTGGGGATATTGCAGGGGGCACTACTGGCAGTCTCCCTGATTGGTCTGGTGGTGATCAATGCCGAAACCGCCGTTGTCATCTACAGCAGCCGCCGGTCCAACCCCTGGTTTAGCCGGGGGCTGCTGCAGCGCTGGGGCAGAATACGCCGTCGCCGCCCTGCGCTTGTGGCCCGACCGGCCCCGGGGCCGCTGCCGCCCCAGGTATCGCTGCCCTTTGTCTCGATTCCCTTTGTGACGATCATTGTGGCGGCCTACCTGCCTAACGAGCAGGACATCATTGAAGATACTCTGCTCCACTGGCTGACTCGGGTCACTCCCCCGGCCCAGGGCTGGGAAATCATTCTGGCCTACAACACCCCGGTTCGCCTGCCGGTAGAGGACCGCCTTCAGGCCCTGGCTCGCCGCTACCCGGCCCTGGTGCTGCTGCCGGTGGCCCACAGCCACTCCAAGGCCGAAAACCTGAATGCCGCCCTGCAACTGGCGACTGGCGAGATGACCGGCATTTTTGATGCCGACCACCATCCGGCGGCAGACTGCCTCAGTCGGGCCTGGGCCTGGCTCTACCAGGGGCGCTACGATATGGTGCAGGGGCGCAACATCATTCGCAATGCCAGAGACAACTGGCTGACCCAGCTGATTGCGGTGGAGTTTGAGTGCATCTACGGCGTCAGCCACTACGGGCGATCGCTGCTGGCCGATACGGCTCTGTTTGGCGGCTCCAACGGCTACTGGCGCACCGCCGCCCTGCGCCACTTGAGCTTTCACCCCACCCGCCTGACCGAAGACATCGACGTCACGGTGCGCAGTCTGCTGGGGGGCTATCGCCCGGTGCACGACCCGGCCATTGTCACCACAGAGCTAGCCCCCGACAATCTGCGCGGGCTGTGGCTGCAGCGCCAGCGCTGGAGCCAGGGCTGGCTGGAGGTGGCCGGGCTGCACCTGGGCCAAGTGCTGCGATCGCCCCACCTAGATGCCGCCCAAAAGCCCTACTGGGTGCTGATGCTGCTCTTTAGCCAGGGCTTCTACGCCCTGGTATGGCAGGTGGTGCCCATGCTGCTCAGCATTTACCTCAGCCGCAGCACCCGCGACCTCAACTTTGAGAACCTCAACCTGGTGCTGATGGGGCTGCTCACCCTGAGCGTGGTGCTCCAGGTGGCGGTGGCGATGGGGCTGCGCCCGGCGGCCTCGACCTACACCCGCCGCCATGGGGTGCTCTACTGTCTGCTGTCGCCAGTTTACTTCTGGCTCAAGGCGCTGATTGGCATGGTGGCGGTGGTCAACCATTTCTCTGGCAGTCGGGTCTGGCATGTGACCGCCCGCACCAAGAGCAAACCCAATCGGTGGATGGTAGCCCTGCGAGGGGTAAAGTAGCCGCTCAAGTCAGAGGCTTTGTCAGGTATTTGGGCGACTCAAGGTAGCCCTGCCGGTAGTAAAACGGGTGGGCTCGTTCGCGGCGGCTGTGGCAGTGCACCTCCATGCGATCGCACCCTCGCGCCCGCGCCAGGTCACAGGCGGCGACCTCCAGGGCAGCGCCAATCCCCCGACTCCGTGCCTCTGGCGCTACACAAAAATAGCTGATGCGGCAGTAGTCGCCCGCCAGCGCCAGCTGAGGGATAAAGTTCAGCGCAATTAAGGCAACTACAGCCCCATTTTCGACACCGACCAGCAGTGCGGCGTCGGGGTGGGCCAGCTGGCGCGGCAGGTTAGCGGCGACCAGGGCGGCGGTGGTGGGGTAGCCGAGGTCGGTGAGCAGGGCTGCGATCGCCCCACTGTCGGCCAGCTCACCAGTTCTAATCTCCATTGACCGATTTTGACGCTTGCAACGATAAAGAATAGCCATAGCCGTCCCCTTCGACTCCGCTCAGGGAACGGCTATTTTTAGAGCAAGTCCGCCTTAGCCACCCCCGATTGGGCTGTGGCAAACACCGTTTGCCCCTGCGCCAGCCGCCTGTTTGGAATCGGGACTATGCAAATCAGGCTTGGTCTTAACTATAAGCCGCTAACCGAGGAGGATCGATGTCTTAAGCCATGGTCAGGTGCTCAAGGCGTTCGTTAGAAATGAGAAAAACGCCCTGGGTCAGGGCAGGCCTTTGGCCAAAACCTCAGGGCGCTAGCTTTTGGCCAAAGGTGTAGGCTAACCGCTAACCCTCAGCCTCGGCTCCTGAACAGCCGCCCCGGCCAGGGCCACGGCCCATATTGCCGCGCAGCGCTTCTTGCAGGTCGGCTTCGCTAACGCCTAATGTGGCTGCGGCGGTGGCTAGATCTGGACGCGGCGGCGGTTCGGCGGGCAGCCCCAGGGCTGTTCGTAAGTCAGCTTCGCTGATGCCCAGCTCGGTGGCGGCACTGGCCAGGCGCTGGCCGCGATCGCCGCGCGGCCCGTCCCCGCGCAGCGCCTCTCGCAGGTCGGTCTCGCTAATGCCAAGCTGGGCGGCGGCAGTGGCCAGGTCGGGGCGCGATGGTGGCTCGGCAGGTAGACCCAGGGCAGCTTTTAGGTCAGCTTCACTGACTCCTAGCTGAGCGGCGGCGTTGGCCAGTCCTTGACCATGGCCTCGACCTCGGCCCTCAAACCGCTCGCTGGGCTGAGCGGGGTCGCTTTGAGTCGTTTGGCTAAAGGCGGCGAAGCCAAGCCCTCCGCCCAGTAGCGCCACGGCCAGGCCAGCGGTAATTAAAGAACGGTGCATTACCATAGGTGATTTGCTCCCATAGGGTTAGGTTGACGATTTCTATTAAGCCTGGACCCGATGGCAAAACCATGGCCGCTACATTACAGCTTTGTCATGGTTGCGGTTCGCCAGCTGTGCTAGTACTGGACTGGGCTGTGAGCGTCTATGAACGTTTTACTAGTAGAAGATGAGGCCAGAATTGCCAGCTTTGTGGCCCAGGGGCTGCAAGAGCAGGGCTTTGTGGTTGACACCTGCGCCAACGGCAGCGAGGGCTATGCCCTGGCCAGCGATCGCACCTACGACGTGGTGCTGCTCGACATCATGGTGCCGGGCATGGATGGGCTGGCGGTGCTCAAGGCACTGCGAGGGGCAGGGCATACGGTGCCGGTGATTTTGATTACCGCCCGCAACGAACTCGACGATCGTCTGGCCGGGCTCAATCTGGGAGCCGACGATTACATTGCCAAGCCGTTTTATGTCGAAGAACTGGTGGCTCGCATCCATGCGGTGGTGCGGCGCACCAGCGGCGATCGCCAGAACATCCTCACCGCAGGCCCCCTGCGCCTCGATCGCATTACCCGCGAGGTCACCTGTGGCGAGCAGCAGGTGGAGCTAACGGCGCGGGAGTTTAACCTGCTGGAGTATCTGATGCGATCGCCCGGTCGCGTCTTTACCCGCACCCAAATTTTGGAGCATGTCTGGGGCTACGACTTTAACCCCAGCACCAATGTGGTCGATGTCGCCATTCAGCGGTTGCGCAAGAAGCTCAACCCCCTGGCGGCCACCCACTGGATTGAGAGCGTGCGAGGGGTGGGCTACCGCTTTCGAGCTGCGGAGGTCAGCAGATGAGCCAGTCGCCAACCAATCCGCCTTCGAGGAGACAGCTCTCGCTGCGGCTGCGGCTGGCGCTGTGGTCAGCAGCCCTGGCCGGGGGGGCACTGCTGGGCTTTGCCCTGCTGTCGGGCTGGCTGATCTACCAGGCTAAGCTCGACAGTCTCGATGCCCGATTGCAGAGCGCTGGGCTGCTGGCTCGCTTCGGTGGCCCCGGCGATCGCCCCACGTTTCTTCCCGACGGCGATCGCGGCGACTTCCCTGCCGACCCCGAGGCCGCCCTGGCCCGCGACTTGGGCCTGCCCGCCAGTGCCGAGGTCAGGCTGCTGCTGACCAATCGAGCTGGGGAGGTGGTCTACCAATCGCCCCAGTGGCCCAGTGCCCTAACCTCTATCTCCGGGTATGCTGGTCGACCCGATGGCGATCGCTCGCGCCGGAGATCGCGCCATTTGACAACTGTGCGCTCAGCCGATGGCCCCTGGCGAGTAGCCGTACGAACGACGCCTCTGGGGCAGCTGGCGATCGCCGCCAATCTCAACACTCTGCGGCAGGAGATGGCAACCCTGCGCCGCATTTATCTGCTGACCATTCCGGGGCTGCTGCTGGCCATTGGGGGCGGAGCCTGGGGGCTGGCGGGTCAGGGGCTGCGGCCCGTGCGCCCGCTTAGCCAGAGCATTTGTCAGGGGACGGCCCAGGGGCTCAACCAGCGGCTACCCGCCGATTCCGACCTTGAGTTTGTGCCCCTCATAACCGCCTTTAACGCCATGCTAGAGCGGCTGGAGCGCAGCTTTCACCAGGCCTCGCGCTTCAGCGGCGACGCCGCCCACGAGCTTAAAACCCCCCTCACCATTCTTCAGGGAGAGCTAGAGCGGGCTATGCAGCAGGTCGAAACTGGCTCTGCCGTCCAGCAAACCCTGGGCCAGCTGCTGAGTCAGGTCCACCAGCTCAGCAGTATTGTGCGCAAGCTGCTGCTGCTGTCGCTGGCCGATGCTGGGCAAATGAGCATCCAGCGCCAGCCCGTCGATTTCAGTGCTCTAGTGCAGGATCAGCTCGAAGATCTGTCGCTGCTGGCCCCCGATCTGGCGGTGAGTGCAGAAATTGAGCCGGGGGTGAGGGTGGCGGGCGATCGCGATCTGCTGAGCCAGGTGGTGCAAAACCTGATTACCAATGCCGCTAAATACAATCTGCCTCAGGGTTGGGTACGAGTTCAGCTCTGCCGCAAATCCGCCCAGGCGCACCTGACCATAGCCAACGCCACTACCTCCCTCACCACCACTGAGGCCAGCCGCCTATTCGATCGCTTTTACCGGGGTGAAACCGCCCGCGCTCACCCCACTGAGGGCCTGGGGCTGGGCCTCAGCCTGGCTCGCGAAATCGCCCGCGCCCACGGTGGCGACCTGGTGTTGACCCCCAGCCCCGCCAATGAAGCCCGATTTGGCCTGCACCTGCCCACCAGCTAGTTGACCACCCTCCTAAAGACGCCAGGTCACTGGAACTTAAGGAATCCGGTTCACGACCGACCTTGAACCGAATATCTTGAACCCTGCAACCAGGCCGCAGCGATCGTCACAATCGGATTAACCAGGCACAGGTAAGCCTTGCCCTCCAAGCAGAGAAACATTAGAGTTATGTAAACAACTGTTAACAAAGGTATAGACTAAATTAAGGAATACGTTCCACTATTAGCTTGATGTCAGATCTAGCCCAGGCACTGAAGCTTGCCCCACGGCAAAGTTCCATGTCTGGACTTGAGCTTGACTTACCTTGGGCTGCGGTGGGTTGCCTTTGTCGTTGTGGTCAGTTTCATGTTTTTACGACAAGTTAGTATGAGACACGCGCTGAACGTTTTGGTCATTTGTGTCATCAGCCTCTGCGCCTGGCTGCCTGCAGCACCGGCCCTGGCCTACGATAACCCCGAACTCCTGCCCGATACCCAGACCGCCATTATTGACCTGGCCCGATCGCTGAGTTCCCGCCAGGAAGAAAGCCTTGATTCTGAGCTAAACCAGTTCGAAACCGAAACCGGCTGGAAGCTGCGGGTGCTGACCCAATACGACCAAACTCCAGGTCGCGCCGTCAAAGACTTTTGGGGCCTCGACGATCGCAGTATTATGCTGGTAGCCGATCCCAGGGGCGGCAACCTGCTCAACTTCAGCGTCGGCGATGCCGTCTACGACCTGCTGCCCCGCACCTTCTGGATTGAGCTGCAAACCCGCTACGGCAACCAGTTCTTTGTGCGTGAAAACGGCGAAGACAGATCTATTCTCAGCGCTCTGGAGTCAATTCAGGGATGCCTGCGCCAGGGCGGCTGCAATGTTGTGCCTGGTCTGCCCCAGGAGCAGTGGGTGCTGACGCTGATTACGTCCATTGTCGGCGGCGTCATCTGCGGATTTGCCGCTCACCCTCGCAAGCCGGGTCAGGTTCTAGCCTGGCAGTGGGTGCTGATTTTTTCGCCCCTGTGGGGAATTTTGTTCTTTGCCTTTGGCATTGGCCCCGTTGTTACCCGCACCAGCGAATGGCTGCCCCTGACCCGCAACGTGGCAGGCTTTTTGATTGGGGCGCTGGTGGCCTACCTCACCCCCGCCTTTGGTAGCCCAGCCTCCAACTCAGAAACGTAATTATCAGGGTAAATCAGCCTTAGCTACCTCCGATTGGGCTGGGCAAACGTGCCCCTACGTAAACCGCCTGTTTAGAATCGGGGCTACGCGATTCGGATGTTTAGTGTTAACCCAGTTATCTACAGCTTCGCTCTGGCGCTTAAGGTCCTAGCTCGAACCGACCCGGTGCTCAGAACTAATGGTTTATTCTCACCGATGGCGGTGCTGTCATGATCGCATTGACCTTAGACAACAGCCGCCGGGGGTCGATCGGTTTGCCAATGCAGTCGTCGGCCCCGGCGGTGAGGGCTCGTTCGGCCTGGTCGGGGGCATCTACCTCGGTGAGCGCCAGTATCTTAGTTTCCATTGGGTCTGCCCCCTGACGTAGGGCAGCAATAATATCGCCGCCGTCGGCGCTGGCCAGACTCAGGCTGGTAATCACTGCCGCAGGCTGAAGCAGCCGCACCTGGTCGAGCACCCGCGACCCGTCGACAATCCAGATCACCTGGTAGGCCGCGGCGGTGAGCATATCGCAGATCAAGGTAGCGGTTTCTTCGCTATCTTCGACCAGCACAATGCGCCCAACTACGGGTTCGGCGGTGGGGGCTTCGGTCTCTAGAGGCGCTACCGATCGCTGTAGCGGAATGCGCACGGTAAAGGTGGAACCGACCCCCACCTCAGAACTCACCTTGATCGAGCCGCTGTGCAGCTCGACTAGCTGTTTGGTCAGTGCCAGCCCCAGCCCGGTGCCCTGGTGCTCTCGCTGGCGCACGCTTTCGAGCTGCTGAAACTTTTCAAACAGCAGGGGCTGGGCGGTGGGTGAAATGCCAATGCCGGTGTCTTCGATTTGAAACACGGCGTCGTTTTGCTCGCGCCGCACCCGCAGCACGACTTTGCCGTTGGCGGGGGTAAACTTGACGGCGTTGCTGAGCAGGTTGGCGAGAATTTGCCGCACCCGGCGGGGGTCAGCGACAAAGGTGTCCTGACCGTTGCTGAGCTTGAGATCGAGGCCGATGTCGATGGTGTTGCGGGTCGCTTCGTTGCGAAAGGCGTCGACGCTCTGGCGGCAAAGAGAAGTTAGAGAAAACTGCCGCACATCCAGAACAGTGCGACCATTCTCAATTTTAGAAACATCTAAAATGTCGTTGATGACGCGCAGCAGGTGCTCACCGCTGGCCTGAATGGTCGAGAGGTAGTCGCGCTGGCGGGGAGAAAGCTCGCCCAGCGACCAGCGCTGCAGGGTGGCCGACATACCAATGATGTAGGTCAGGGGAGTGCGCAGCTCATGGCTCATGGTGGCCAAAAACTCGCTTTTGGCCCGGTTGGCGGCCTCGGCGGCGACCAGGGCATCGCGCAGATCTTGGGTGCGCTCAACCACGCAAACTTCGAGGTTTTGGGTCTGCTGCTGCAGCCGCTGATAGAGCTGAGCCTGGTTGATGGCGATCGCCAGGTGCTCGGCGATGTGCTGCAAAAACTCGGTTTCCCAGGGATGCCAGCAGCGCTGGTTGTCGCACTGGTGCACAATCAGCAGGCCCCAGAGGTCTTGCCCTACCAGAATGGGGGCCACGGCCTTTGACTTGACCTGCACCTGCTGCAGGAAGGCCAGCATGCAGGGAATATCGCGGTAGGCCTCGGCGATATCGTCAATAACAATGGGTTGACCTTCGCGATAGTGCCTGGCCCGATCGGGATGGTCGGGATGCTTTTGAAAGCACATGTGCTCGGTATAGTGAAGCACCGAGGGCAGGCGATCGCTGGCCCGCGACTCGTAGGTGATATAGCCAATGCTCTCAGCCCAATCGCGTTGCTCGGGCGCCTCCTCTGTCATCGACTTGAGGGTAGTCGATGGGGGTTGGTCAAACTGGTAAATCAGCAGGCGATCGGCCTGCAAAAACCGACGCACCTCGGCAACGGTGGTCTCGAGAATTTCAGCTAGCTCCAGACTGCCCTGGATTTTGGCAATGACCTGATTGAGCAGCAGCCGGCGCTCCTTCTGCCGATCGATCACGGTTTGGGCCGGGGCGGTGGCACTGGCCTGGGCGCAGGCCTGCACCCAGGCGAGCATAAACTGGCCCAGGGCCGCCAGGCTGGTGGGACCGCCGGGGTGAGACTCAGGCGGCAGGCCCCGCTGCCCCAGCCATGCCTCGATCGCATCGGCATCGGTTATTAAACTAACCAGGGCGCGATCGCGATCGCTGGGGTGGGCGCGCGCCGTCACCACCACCGTCAGATCTGCGCTCCGCAGATACCAAAAACTGCCATCGGCGGCGGCGGATGTATCTGCTTCGGTGAGCAGGGTAAGCTGGTGCTGACGGCTGTACTGACGCAAAAACTGCCCCAGCAAAACCAGAGCCACCCTGGGCATACCCTGTTCAGTGCCACGGTCTGTAAATTTAGGCATCCTTACATTTTGGGACTGAACGCGTCCATTGCGGTGGGTTGAACAAGGGGGTTGGCGGAAGAAAGCCTTAAGGATTTGCTGAAACGAGTTGACCAGCCCCATCGTAACTTTCGCTTGGGCATAGCCCCGACTTACGCTAGAGTTCCTTCAGATTTGTCGTTGCCCCCTTTGTTGTTCTAGAGAACGCCCATGCATCGCTTAGCGGCCACCCCCGGCGGCTGGACTCCCGATACCGAGGGCGTTATTTTTGTCGAGCAAACCCCGGCTCCGCTGGTGTTTTTGACCGCCGCCGACACCGATATTCAAAGCCTCAGCCGAGCCAGCTTTCCACCTGATTTCCCGGCCCTGCGGGTAGCCAGCCTGCTGCAGCTACAGCAGCAGCTCGCCATCGACACCTACGCCGACGACGTGCTGCGCCGCGCCCAGCTGATCGTGGTGCGACTGCTGGGGGGCCGCGCCTACTGGCCCTACGGCCTAGAGGTAGTGCGCGAGGTGGCCGCCGACACCGGAGCCGCCCTGATTGTGCTGCCCGGCGACGATCGCCCCGCCCCCGATCTCATCAGCCACTCGACCGTGCCGCTGACGGTGGCCAACCAGCTGTGGCGCTACCTCAACGAAGGCGGCATTGAGAACATGGCGAATGGGCTGATGTGGGCTTGCGATCGCATCCTCAACACCACATTTCAGCCTCCCGATCCCCAGACCATCCCTAAAGTTGGCGTGTATTCTGCCAGTGCAAAATTCAAAATTCAAAATTCAAAGTCCAAAATCCAAAACCCAAAACCCAAAATCGGCCTCCTCTTCTACCGTGCCCACTACCTGGCTGGCAACACCGCCCCCATCGACGCCCTCTGCGCCGCCTTGGCCGAGCGAGGGCTGGAGCCGCTGCCGGTGTTTGTCTCATCGCTGCAAGATCCTGATGTACAGGCGGAGCTGATCGACCTGCTCAAGCCCAAGGACAGCGACGGCATCGACCTGCTGCTCAACACCACCAGCTTCTCGGTCGCCAAGCTCGACGGAGCCACCCCCAACCTCGCCCTCTGGGAACGCCTGGATGTGCCAGTGCTCCAGGTCATTCTCAGCGGCGGCACCCAGACCGCCTGGGCCAGCCAGACCCTGGGCCTGTCACCCCGCGACATCGCCATGAATGTGGCTCTGCCCGAAGTGGACGGGCGCATTATTACCCGTGCCGTGTCGTTCAAAGCCACTAACCAGCACAGCGAGACCCTGGAGACCGATGTGGTCACCTACGCACCCGTAGCCGATCGCATTGAGTTTGTCGCCGACCTCGCCACCCAGTGGGCCAGCCTGCGCCGCACCCCGGCCTGCGATCGCCGCATTGCCCTAATTTTGGCCAACTACCCCAACCGCGATGGCCGCCTCGCCAATGGGGTGGGTTTGGATACGCCCCAGAGCGCGATCGAAGTTCTGCGCGCCCTCAACGCCGCTGGCTACAGCGTCGGCGACATCCCTGGTGATGGCGACGAGCTAATTCACCAGCTCACCGCCGGGGTGACCAACGACCCCGAAGGCCGTGACTTCCGCCAGATCCACCAGTCCCTCTCAGTCACCGATTATCTCCAGCATTTCGAGACCCTGCCCGAGGCTGTCCGTGAGGGCATCACCACTCGCTGGGGAGATGAGGAGGGGAGGAAATGGGGAGACGAGGAGAAAATTCAACATTCAAAATTCAAAATTCAAAATTCCTCACCCAACCGCTTCCCTATTCCTGGTATCCAACTCGGCAACGTCTTCATCGGCATTCAGCCCAGCCGGGGCTACGATCTCGACCCGTCACTCAACTACCACTCCCCCGACCTGGAACCAACCCACAGCTACTTCGCCTTCTACACCTGGCTCAGACACAGCTTTGGGGCGCAAGCGATCGTGCACCTCGGCAAGCACGGCAATCTGGAATGGCTACCCGGCAAGGGCGTGGGCCTGTCGCAGAACTGCTACCCCGAAGCCATGCTCGGCCCCATGCCCCACCTGTACCCCTTCATCGTTAACGACCCCGGCGAAGGCTCCCAGGCCAAGCGCCGCGCCCAGGCGGTGATTCTCGATCACCTCACCCCGCCC
>PYGV01000178.1 GCA_003022385.1 filamentous cyanobacterium CCP3
GCATGGTAGGTGGGTGGATGGGTGGATGGGTAGGCGGGTGGGTGAGTAGGCGAGATGGGGGGATGAGTTCAAAGTTCAAAATTTTGAATTCTCAATTTTGAACTCCCCTTCCTCATCGCCTCACCCTCCTCACCGCCTTAGCTAGGCGGTTTGCAACGAAGGACTCTCCTGCTTCAGGGCATAGTCGGGGATGCAGTTGGTTTCCATAAACTGATGGTAGGCGCGGATGTTGCGATCGCACTCCTCTTCATCCCAGCCGCAGTACTCGCGCAGCACCTTGGCCACTACGGGCAGCGCGTCAAAGCCGTAGTTGTGGTGCATGGCGACCGTGGTGCGGCGGCGCAGAATATCGACAAAGGTATGGGCCATCTCGTCCTGCACGGCAAACACAATCTGCGCCTGAATGTCATGGGCGTAGTCGACGATCGGCTCGGCCAGGGCGGGATGCTCATCGACGATGGCCAGCAGGTCTTCTGTGCGAGCCCCGTAGATGCCGATCAGGTGATCGAGCACAGCGGTATGAATGCGGTGGCGGTAGCGATCGTGCCACTGGCCCACCCTGGCATCGTCGAGCAAAATCGCTCCAGGCAGAGGCCGGGTGTGGGTGGGGCAGGCGGGCACCGCCTCACCCCGATGGCGAAAGACCGCATTCACAAATTCTTCGCCTACCTGGCGGTGGGTGGTGAGCTTGCCGCCAATCAGCGAAATCAGGTTGGTGGCCCCTTCCTTGCTGTGATCATGAAGAATGTGGGCGCGGCTGATGCTGCCTGCCTTTTTGCCTTCGGCGTAGGGCAGAGGCCGCACCCCAGCATAGGTAAAGCGCACGTCCTGGCGGGTAAGGTGGGCGGCGGGCAGCACGGCGTTGGTTTCTTTGAGCAGGTAATCTACCTCGGCATCGTCGGCTTTGATGTTGTCGAGGGGGCCGGTGTAGCGCTCATCGGTGGTGCCAATCAGGTACTGCCCCAGCCAGGGAATGATGAAGAAGGGCCGCCCGTCCGATTTTGCTTCCACGTACAGGGCCGAACCCGGCGCGCCAGGGAAATTATCGACAATGATGTGGCTGCCCTTGGTACCACCAATCTTTTGTCCCTTGCTCACCGGCGACTCGCTCAGGCCGCACACCTCGTCTACCCAGGGGCCAGAGGTATTGACCACAACCGTTTGGTCGTGGGTGGTCACTTCGAAGATGTCGTCGCTGAGCAAATCGCGGCAGGTTAGCCCGGTGATTCGCTGGTTGGCCAGGTGAATATCCTCGACCTGGGCGTAGTTGAGGGCCGTGGCCCCAGCCTGTTCAGCATCCAGAATATTTTCGAGACACAGGCGCTCGGCATGCTCGGCCTGGCCATCAAAATACTGGGCCGACCCGGCCAGTTCGTCAGAATCCATGGCGCGAAACAGCTGCCGGGTACTCTTGCGCGACAGCATACGGTGGTTAGGCAATGACTTGTCGTAGCTCAGCACGTCGTAGAGCACCATGCCCACCTGAATGATGCGGTAGCTACGCGCCCCGCTGCGGTAGATCGGAATCGTCATTTGCAGGGGCTTAGCCAGATGGGGCGCGTTGCGCAGCAGCACCTCCCGCTCGTGCAGCGACTCGCGCACCAGGTTGAACTCAAAATATTCCAAATAGCGCAACCCGCCATGAATAAGGCGGCTCGACCAGCTGGTGGTGCCGCCGCCAAAGTCGCCTTTGTCAATGATTAGAGTTCTCAGCCCCCGCAAGGCTCCATCCCGAGCCGTGGCCGCACCGTTAATGCCGCCGCCGATCACAATCAGGTCGAAGGGTTGGTGGGTGAGGGTTTGAAGATTACGCATGAGAATTGGGGGGTCGGGGTTTACGGGGAGCGATTGGGTGAATGGGTAAGTGAAGCGCTAGCGAAACCAAATGGCTTGACAGCAGGCGTTCATGTGCAGCCTAACGCATTGAATTTGGACCTCAGAGCTAAGCAGGCTACGCTCAGCCCTTAGACATATGGGTTCTTTAAGCAGAGTAAGACTGCTGAAGACGCGATGGAGCCATCGTAGGGTGGGCACCGCCCACCACCCACCTGGGGCTACCTACAGATATGCCGGGCTTGGTTGGAGAGGCGGCGATCGCACCCCCTTCAGGCCCAAATTTTAGTCAGCAAAAATCTTCTTATACAGCTGCCTCCTCACTAGCGCAGGAGATCCCAGGGTTCTGCGACGGCCTAGGGCGGTGACAGATCAATCAGGGAAAAAACCCTGGGATCTTGGCCTAGCGTTTTGGTTTTAGGCCTCAGATGAGGCGGGCGGTGCCCACCCTACGGGAGCTAACTAAGAGGGTGCGTCAGACTGGGCTATAACGCACCAGCGGGACTAGGCGGGTACGAGATCCTTCTCTAGCTCGGGGGCGGTAGCGGCAACCGCATTGGCTTCGCGGAACATATGGTTGGCCCACTGCTGCACGTCGTACTGAGTGACAGCGCTGTGCATCTTCGTCATCCGGCGCTTTTGCTCATCCAGGGGCATGTCGAGGGCCACGTCGATGCACTCATCCATGTTCTTGTCGGAATAGGGGTTGGTGAGAATGGCATCGGGCAGCTCGACCGCAGACCCGGTGAACTCAGAGAGCACCAGCACGCCGTTCTCGCCGCCGTGGGCCGCGATGTACTCTTTGGCCACCAGGTTGAGACCGTCGCGCAGGGGCGGAATCCAGGCGATGTCGGCGGTTTTGTACAGCGCCATCAGATCGTCAAAGGGAATCGGCTCGGTAAAGAGCTGAATGGCGTTCCAGGTGAGGGTGGAGTATTTGCCGTTGATCTGGCCGACCAGCTGCTCGATTTCGCTCTGGGCGGTTTTGTAGACCCGCATGCCAGCGGCGGCCTTGACGGCGGTCATGATCAAGTTCACCTTGCCGCGCAGCTCAGGGCGACGCTCTAGCAGGCGCTCGAAGCAGAGCAGCATTTCCTTTGCGCCCTTGACGTAGTCGACCCGGCCCGCCGAGACGATGATCTTGTTGTCGCCCAGGTCGTTGCGAATTTCAGCGACGCGCTGCTGTACCGAGGGCTTGTTGACCATCTCGTGGATGTAGCCAGGGTTGGTGCCCACCGGGAAGGCGTCTACATTCACCACGCGGCCCTTGTATTCGAGCTTGGTGGTCATGTCGGGCTCGGCCAGGGCGGTGCCGAAGGGGGTAAAGGCCTCGGGCACGGGCTTGCGCTCGACCAATTTCACATCGCGCAGGCTGCGGGCCGCAGAGACAAAATTCTCGACGTAGCGGGGAATGTGGAAGCCGCACAGGTCGCAGCACAGCAGGCTGTCAACGATCGCCTCGCGCCAGTGCAAAATGTTGAACACGTCGGCGGCAGGGAAGGGGGTGTGGTGGAAGAAGGCGATCTTCACATTGGGCATTTTTTGCCGAATGTAGAAGGGCGTCAGCCACAGGTTGTAGTCGTGAATCCAGATCAACGCGTCGTCGGCGGCTTCTTCGCAGGCGGCTTCGGCAAACAGCTTGTTGATGTACTGAAAGTTTTCCCAGTCAGAGCTTTCGTAGGTGAAATGCTCGGGGAAGGAGTGGAGGATGGGCCAGATCGCCTCTTTGGCGGTGATGTAGTAAAAATCTTTGACCCGCTCAGCGGTGAGGGGAATGCGGCGGATGACGGCGCGATCGCTCCAGCCTTCCATGGTCACTCGGTCATCGAAGCTCTCTTGCTTATCGGCGGCAACCTGCTTCCAGGCTACCCAGGTGCTGCTGTCAGCATTGGCAAAAAAGCTTTTTAGGGTCGGCACAATGCCGTTTGGGCTTTTTTTCTCGCGGTAGACGGTTTTGCCGTTTTCAACGACCTCGTCGTAGGGTTCGCGGTGGTAAAGAATTACCAAAGAGGATTTCATCGTTTGTTGCTCCTGGCTTGTTTGCTTGTGGCAATGCGCGCGGGACGGCTGCTGTGTAAACTCCAACAGAGATCGTTACATTACGTAGCAATCGTATGTATACAGAGCTACGGTGGCATCTACCTAGGGGTATATCCCTATGTCTATGGGTAGAGGCCATGACTGGATTCTATGATCTTTGTGAGTATTGCCCAAACCTCTAGCACTGCCCAAGGACGTAGGAGACACCGTTTGGCAGCGCCCATGACGGGTCGTTCGATTCCCTGTATTCCCCCGCCCCCGGAGCTTTGAAGCGTTGCCAGACCCCAAGGGTGAGGGCCAGCGGCGCAGCCCAATAAGAGTTTTTTAGCTCACTCAGCCGATACCCACAGTTCAAGGCGGCTTGGTAGGCTAGATCTGCCGCTGCTTCTAGCTTTTTGCCCCATGCCAGTTCTCTCTGCTCAACCATCTGATCCCGTGACGGCGTTAGAGCCGTCGTCTAGCCAAACCGTGGTGCTGAATGTCAGCGGCATGAAGTGCGCCGGGTGCGTGCGTGCGGTCGAAAATCGACTGAACCAGGTGGACGGGGTGCGATCGGCCACGGTCAACCTGGTGACTGAAGTAGCGGTAGTCGAAACCCAGGCCGGATTGGTTACCACCGAAGACCTGGTGGAGCAGGTCGCTCAGGCGGGCTTTGCCGCCACCCCCCGCGCCAGCGATGGCGACGGCGACGACCTCACCGCCTGGGTCGAGGCCAAGCGAGCCGAGCAGCAGCAGCAGGGGCGGCGGCTGGGGATTGCGATCGCCCTCCTCATTCTCTCCACCATTGGCCACCTGAACCACTTCGGCTGGCTGACAATTCCGGTGCTCAGCGACCTGTGGTTTCACGCCGTTTTGGCCACGGTGACGCTGGCGTTTCCGGCTAGAGAAATTCTGATCGACGGCTGGGCCGGGCTGCGGCGGCTGGCTCCCAACATGAATACGCTGGTGGCCCTGGGCAGCGTCAGCGCCTACCTGGCCAGCGTGGTGGCGCTGGTGTTCCCTGGCCTGGGCTGGGAGTGCTTTTTTGAAGAGCCGGTGATGCTGCTGGCGTTTATTTTGCTGGGCCGCACCCTAGAGCAGCGGGCGCGGTACCGGGCGGCAGATGCGCTGCGATCGCTGGTCGAACTCCAGCCCGCCGTGGCCCGCCTGATCTCTAACCCCGCCACCGCTGGGGTAGCGCAAACCGGGGTCGAAGTGCCCGCCCGCTGCGTGCAGGTGGGCGAGTGGGTGCAGGTGCTGCCGGGCGAAAAAATCTCCGCCGATGGCACTGTCGTCTCGGGCCAGAGCACCGTGGATGAGTCGATGCTGACCGGCGAGTCGATGCCGGTGCTGAAGCAGCCGGGGGATAGCGTGACGGCGGGGACTGTTAATCAAAGTGGTGCGATCGCCCTACAAGTCACGGGAACCGGCCAAAACACCGTGCTGGCCCAAATGATTCGCCTGGTCGAAACCGCCCAGAGCCGCAAGGCCCCGATTCAGCGGCTGGCGGACGTGATCTCGGGCTACTTCACCTACGGGGTGATGTCGCTGGCCACGCTCACGTTTTTGTTTTGGTACTTCATTGGCCTGCACCAGTGGCCCCAGGTGATGCAATCGGCCCTGGGCATGGCCCACATGGGGCACACCATGACCTACACCTCGTCAACGCTGCTGGTGAGTCTGAAGCTGGCGATCGCGGTCATGGTCGTCGCCTGCCCCTGCGCCCTGGGCCTGGCTACCCCCACCGCCATTCTGGTCGGCTCAGGGCTGGGGGCCGAGCGCGGTCTGCTGCTGCGCGGCGGCGATAGCCTGGAGACTATCGCTCACCTCGACACGGTGGTGTTCGACAAAACCGGCACCCTCACCCTGGGCCAGCCCGCCGTCACCCAGGTGCAAGCGCTGACCGATGACCTAAGCGAGGCCGATATTCTGCAACTGGCCGCCACGGTGGAGAGCGGCACCCAGCACCCCCTGGCCAAAGCCATCCACCGGGCCGCCGCCGCGCGAGAACTGGATCTGCTGCAAGCCGATGAGTTTGACACCCAACCCGGCCTCGGCGTCGCGGCCCAAATCACCTGGCAGGGCACTGTACAGCCCTGCGCTTTGGGCAACCAGCAGTGGATGATCGAGCGAGAAATGATACTGGATGCTGACATTCAGTATCGAGCCAAAGCGCTGGCGGCGGCGGGGCAGACAGTAGTGTATGTGGCGCTGGGGGATGCGGTAGTGGGCTTGGTTGCGATCGCAGATCAGCTGCGCCCCGATGCCGCCGCCGTGGTTGAAACTCTTCAAAAACAGGGACTCCAGGTGCGAGTGCTGACGGGGGATAGGAAGGAGGTGGCGGGCGCGATCGCCGCCCAGCTCAACCTCGACCCTGCTCATGTCACCGCCGAAGTTTCCCCCCAGGGCAAAGTTGACGCGATCCGCCAGCTCCAAGACAGTGGCCAGACCGTAGCGCTGATGGGCGACGGCATTAACGATGCCCCCGCCCTGGCCCAGGCCGATGTCGGCATCAGCCTCCACTCCAGCACCGACATTGCGATGGAAACCGCCGATGTGATTCTCATGGGCGACCAACTCTCCGCCCTGCTCGAAACCCTCACCCTCAGCCGCGCCACCTTCAATAAAATTCGCCAAAACCTGGCCTGGGCCTTTGCCTACAACCTGGTGGCGATCCCCCTGGCCGCAGGGGTGCTGCTGCCCACCGTCGGCGTCAGCCTCACCCCCGCCGCCGCAGGCGGCATGATGGCGTTCAGCTCAGTAGCGGTGGTCGTTAATTCGCTACTGTTGCGACGAGGGGGTATATAAACCAGCTCTCAATAGATGACAGAATTATTCTTAGTCGGATTAGTTTTGGCATGAAACGGTCATCCTCACCAGTTCCCACTTTCGACTCAATGCTTCTGCCTACAATTCAAGCCCTACAAGTCTTGGGTGGTTCTGGCACAATCGAGGAAATTTATGAAAAAGTGGTTGAGTTGCTTGGCATCTCGGATAAAGTTCTTGAAATTACTCACGGAAACACGTCTCAGAGTGAAGTCGAATATCGCCTTGCGTGGAGCCGGACTTATTTAAAGAAATATGGCCTTTTACAGAACTCAGTTCGTGGCGTTTGGTCTTTAGCCGAGACAAGTATAAATCCCAATACGCTAGATCCAAGAGAAATTGTAAGAGTAGTTCGAGAAGCTGATAAAAATAAAACAGAAACTTTGAGTTCAGACGCGGATGAGGCTATTGACCCTCTCGAAGCTTTGGAAGAGATTGCATGGCATCAACAGCTTCACAGGACACTACTATCTCTTGATCCATCGGCATTTGAGCGCTTGGCCCAGCGTTTATTGCGTGAATCAGGTTTTATTCAAGTTCAAGTTACAGGAAAATCTGGAGACGGGGGAATTGATGGAGTTGGAATTGCTCGCATCAATGGCTTTTTAAGCTTCCATGTCCTTTTTCAATGCAAGCGTTATCAAGGATCAGTAACTGCAAGCCAGATTCGTGATTTTCGCGGAGCAATGCAAGGAAGAACTGATAAAGGATTATTTATAACAACTGGGACATTTACTAGAGACGCAATCAAAGAAGCAACAAGAGATGGAGCACCACCAATAGATTTAATAGATGGCGAGCAATTGGTTCAAAGATTGAAAGAGTTAGGGCTTGGAGTAAA
This sequence comes from filamentous cyanobacterium CCP3, assembly GCA_003022385.1. Lineage (GTDB taxonomy): Bacteria > Cyanobacteriota > Cyanobacteriia > Phormidesmidales > Phormidesmidaceae > Nodosilinea. Next base: position 7,520 of record PYGV01000178.1, read on the forward strand.
AATAACAATGATAGAGTCAGTTGACATTGATATTGACTGGTTTAAGAAGATTTAGTTGGAGGGAGGTCACTATGGTCACAGCACTTAGCAAGCCATCGTTTTTAATTCATGAAATTCAGCTTGAAAAGGTTGAAAATTGGAACCTGTTCAAATTCAGCGAGTCTCTTCAATTGCGAATGGAGAGTCTTTTAGAAAAGAAAAAAGATGACCAACTTACAACTGATGAAATTGCTGAACTAGATGCAATTGGAGAGCTAGATCGTATTTTTACTCATATCAATGCTATGTTGGCGGCTCAAGATGCCAATTCGTGATGCAGCTAAGCAAGTCATTCGAGAGCGGGCTGGCTATCTGTGTGAGTATTGCCATTCTCCAGAACGATTGAGTGCCAATCGATTCACCGTCGAGCACGTCATCCCTCAATCGCTGGATGGCTCTGATAATCTAGCTAACCTCGCCCTCGCCTGCCGCCGCTGCAACGAAAGACGCTACAACTTTGTAGCAGGTATAGATCCAGACACTCAAGAAATTGTGCCTATTTTCAACCCTCGTCAGCAATTGTGGAAAGAGCACTTTGTCTGGCTAGGCCAAGGTATTGTCATAGAAGGCACTACACCTATTGGCCGCGCAACTTGCCTTCGCCTTGACCTGAACGATACCCGTTATCCAGAGAGTGATTCTATTCGAGAAACCAGACGGTTTTGGATCAAAACTGGAATACACCCACCAGCAGACGATCCACGTCAAGATGAAGATCGACTGTAGATTGTGATGATGAAGCTAGATCGCATTACAAGTAATCCGCAGCGAATGAATGGGCAACCCTGCATTCGCAACCTTCGGCTGACTGTTCGGCGAGTCATTGAGCTTTTGGCTACTTACCCCGACCGCGCAGAACTGCGTCAAGAGTTTCCTGAGCTAGAGGATGAGGATATTCGTCAAGCTCAGTTTTTTCGTCACCCAGGCTTTAGAGGGTCTTGCCATGTCTGAACTACTTACTAGGATTACGGTTAACCCTAAGCAGTGCGGTGGTCGTCCTTGCATTAGAGGTATGAGAATTCGAGTGTCAGATGTGCTTGACCTATTTGCAGTAGGTTTGAGTGCAGAAGAGATATTAGAAGAAATGCCAGACCTGGAAGCAGATGATCTCAAAGCTTCTCTCATGTACGCATCACGGAAGCTCAACCATCCGGTGCTGGTGGCATGACGATCTGGGTAGATGCTCATCTATCGCCTGCGATCGCATCGTTTAACTAGCCAACAGCGATGCAAGTTGTTCAATCACTTAAGATAGATTAACTACCTCTTTAGGCTACAAGACTATGGCGGTCAGGCAACCCCGCTACAGCAAAGAAGAATTTGCGCGACGCGGCAATCAACTTTATGAGACTCAGGTGCGATCGCAGGTTGATGAAGGCAACCATGGCCGGGTTGTCGCGATCGACATTGAAACCGGAGCCTTTGAAGTAGCCGATACACCGATCGCAGCAACGGACAGGCTTTATGAGCAATACCCCGATGCTCAACCCTGGGTCATTCGCATTGGGCATCGAGCGGTCTATCGCTTCGGCTAGACAATCCCCGTCACTGGAAAATTGCGGGTTTGGTTGCTTTCAGCCTCAGCATTGATGGCTCGCCGGTAGGTATCGACAATGTGGTTGGGCAAAATGTCGCCCCCCTGACTGAGAAAAGACCATTCTTCGCCGATGTGGACAAACTGCGCCCGCAGCTGGGTGGGAGGCATGGTAGGGATAGGATCCGCCAGGTTGCTAATGCGAAAGCTGTTGGGCAGCAGCCGGGCGTAGCTGCGCACAAACTCGGGGTCGCCCACCCGAGGGCTGGCGTACACATAGACCTGCAGGCTGGGCCGCAGGTCAGGCACCGCCAGGGCAATATCGAGGGCCAGCACCGTGGCCAGGGCCGCGCCCAAACTGTGCCCCGACACGTAGCAGGGCTTGCTGGGGTCAATTTGCCGCACCGCCTCCACCACCAGGGGATTGATAATGCTGTTGGCAATGCGGCGAAAGCCGGTGTGAATATTGCCCAGGCTCTCGCCCGTGTTGGGATCGAGGTAGGGCTGTTGCACCGCATAGATGTTGCCCACCCACTCGGCAGTGCGCTGGGTGCCGCGAAACACCAAAACGCTGTCGTCGTCGGACTCCAGCAAAAAGCCGTAGAACACCTCAATGCGGCGACCTACCCGCACCGCCGCCGTCACTCCGCTGCGAATGGCATCTTCGGTGTTGGAAAGGGTTTCTTCTAGGGCGGTGGGGTCGTCCATGAGGGTGGGGTCGTCGATTAGCGCCTGGGGCACCTGAATTTCGATATTGTCGTTAACCTGGCGCTCCTGGCCCCGAAAGTTGGCTACCAGGCGGTACTTGTCTAGTTCTGGGGTGTAGTCGAGCAGCTGCGCCAGGTTGCCGTCGTAGCGAGGGTCGTTGCGTCCGGTGATGTACTGCTGGGTGGCCAGGCGGCTGAGCAAGATCAGCTTTTTGGAGATGGTGCGGTTGTAGGGGACTGGCGGCGGCGGAAAGGCGGCAGACGCTTGAATTGCCTGAAATTCTTCGACCATGCGGGTGTCGCCCGTCACCGCCGCCTGAATGATGTCTTCGGGGTCGTAGAACTCGGCGGCAAAGGCATCGATCGCGGCCTGACGGGCAGCCGCGCGATCGCGCCTCACATGCTCGGTGCCCAGGGTTGCTGCCGTACCAGCGGCCACGCCCCCCAGCAACAGCTGCCGCCGCTTGACTTTATCCATGCTGGTGCTCCTGGTCAGAGGTAGAGATTGCTGCGTCAGCGGGAATAGCCGCCCTCAAACTGGGAAAGGCGCGCCCGAGAGCCGTGGGGTCGGGGCGTTTCTGGCTGGTGTAGAACTGTGTGGTCGACTGCCCCGCAATCCAGGTGGCCGTGGCAAACCCGGCCGCGCGGGAGAATGCCCCAGCATAGGGCACAACAACGCCCAACCCCACCAGCGTTCCCCAGGCCAAAAACCCACCCACGACCGCCGCCATAAACCCAAACAGGTTGCCCACAACGGCCAACAGATCCTGTCCCTGGGGTCGCCCCCAGAGGTCGCGAATGTCCCAGATCATTTTGAGAATTAGGCCCAGCACCACCAGAAATTTCATCTCCAGGCTGCCGCCGCCGCGCAGGGGCACCAGACCCACGATCGCAGCACCCAGCGCATAGTCAAAAATTAGGCGACGCACCTCGCCCTCGCGACCGATCAGTGCCGCCATGCCCGCCAGTGCCGAGTTGATCGTGCCGCCAGAGAGATCGGCCCGCAGGGGTTGCCGAGCCAGGCTTCTGGCCATCTCAGGAGATAGCCCAAAGGCCGATCGCAGCTGGTGCAGCAGCGCTTCTTCTTGGGGGTCAATACCCTTCGATCGCGCGATCGCGCAGGCTCCCCGATACACCTGCTGCTGCCACTCCGGGGTTTGAATCTGGGGCAGCCAGTGCTCAACCGGGCGCGGATCGTGCAGCAGGCCCTCCGGTGTTACCCCCAGCGGCAGCGGCGCAAAGGTATTCAGTGCCGCTAGAAAGGCCTCAAACTCACGCGGCGTGGGGTCGCCCTTGAGCTTGGCGACGCTGGCCAGGGTTTCGAGGCAGGCGGTTTTTTCGAGGTCGGCGGGGGGCATTGGGC
>PYGV01000179.1 GCA_003022385.1 filamentous cyanobacterium CCP3
CATCCACTCCCCATGGATCGCTACGCCACCCTACGCCACATTCAGCGTCTCGACCCCGAGCGTTCTCACCAGAAGATCTGCCACCTGCTGGCGGGGTACGAGTTTCCGTGGGATGTCACCCGCGCCCTGGAGCTAGCCCTGCTGCGCACCTTCTGCATCCCCAGCGTGTCGGCCCTGCTGGACAAAACCGGGGAGTTTCGCCACCACGCCCAAAAGCGCTACGACGACACCGGCATTGTGGTGTCGGAGGTGTTCAAGCACGGTTACGACAGCCCCCGAGGCAAGGCGTTTATTGAGCGCATGAATGCCATTCACCGCCACTACCCCATCGACAACGCTGACTACCTGTACGTGCTGTCAACCTTTGTCTACGAGCCGATTCGCTGGAGCGATCGCTTTGGCTGGCGGCCCTTTTGCGAGCAGGAGCGGCTGGCCTGCTACTACTTTTGGCGGGCGATTGGCGATCGCATGGGCCTCCACGACATTCCATCCACCTACGCGACCTTTGAGCAGTTCAACCGCGAGTTTGAGGCCGAGCACTTTACCTACGCTGCCAGCAACCAGCGGGTCGCCGACGCCACCCGGCACATGCTGCTGAGCTGGTTTCCCGCCGCCACCCGCCCGGTGGTGAACTGGGGCCTGCCCTGCCTGCTCGACCCGCCCCTGCTCAATGCCCTGGGCTGGCAGCCGACCCCGAGGGCTGTGCAACGGGTCGCTGCGGCAGCGCTCAAGGCCCGCAGTCGCCTGCTGCGCCGCCTGCCGCCCCGCACCACGCCAGACTTTTTCGTTGAGCAATCGATCCGCAGCTACCCTGAGGGCTACACCCTGGAGGATATTGGGCCAGATTCGCTGCGATCGCGGCTGTAGCAAGGCCCCACACCAATCGTTTAGACCGCTGGCGAAGGACCCCAAACCGTTCCCTTTCTCCCTACGGGAGACGCTAGCGCGTTGGCGCAGTCTGTCCACAGGACAAACGACTCCGCTCCCTTCGACTCCGCTCAGGGAACGGGCTAGGTATTAGCACGCTAGGTCTGGGGTTTTGGCCTATTATGGGAGGCCAAAGCCGCTACGGATAGGTGTTATGGCGTCAGACTATCAGCCCTCGCTGCTCTCCGAGACCGACCTGCGGGCGGCGGATCTATCCTGGGCCTACAATCGCCCTGCCGGGTCAGCGATGCCCGCCGCCGAACTCCAGGGCTGGAAGCAGCGGGTGGTGCAGTTTCAGGCGGCGGTGCGCTCTGGCCCCGCGATCGCCCAGGGCAGCCCGTTTGATCTCACCGACGCTTCGCCAGCGACAACCCTCGACCCCTTTATCCTGCCGCCCCAGAACGCGGAGTTTTGGCGCGGGCAGTTCCAGGAATCGGGCGTGCCCGCCCTCTACTTTGTGGTTGACCACGAGGCCGATCTGCTGCTCTACGTGGGCGAAACCGTCAAGTCCAACCAGCGCTGGAAGGGTGTCCACGACTGCAAGCGCTACATTCTCAGCTACGTTGAGGCCCATCGGGGTCACGGGCTGGCGGTGGCCGTTAATATTGGTTTTTGGCCCCATGCCAAGCGCGATCGCAAAGCCCGCCAAAGTCTGGAACTGGAGCTAATTCAGCGCTGGCGATCGCCTTTCAATAAAGAGAACTGGGCCACCTGGAGCACGCCCTTTGTGGGCGGCAAGCTAGAAGCCTAGAGGCACCCTCAGCGTTACCCTGGCCCCCTGGAGCTAGCGCCTCTCAACCGGTCCCTGAAAATAATTTACCAGGGCAACGGCCAGCCCCCCCAGCAGGGCGTAGACTACCATCGCGATCAGATTGTTGAGGTCAAAAATTCGCGTGGCATCGGCATCGGTGGGGCTGATAAACAGGGTAGAAAACGGCGTCATAAAGGGAGCCGACAGGTTATAAATTGTCTGGGCGAAGGGGTTGTCGGGGTTAGCGCTTGACAGCCGCAGAAAAAAACGAATGGCCAGCAGTACCTCCAGCGCACCCACCAGCAGCGTGATTGTATTGCGCACCCAGGCCAGCCGAGTCTGGCGCTGGGCCGCACGCAATCGGGCCTGCTCTTGCCTCAGACGGTAGACCTCCTGGTTTTGAATCAGCTCACGCTCGTGGTCAAAGTCATTGCGTCCGTGGGGTGTTTGGCTCATGGGAGTGCTATAGCTTGCAATCAACCTTCTTAGTGCCTGTCGGCAACGTTTTGCCAAGGCCAACTCAAAGAGCCTGCCTAGTGACATATTGCCAAACCAGCAGCAGGAATCCCTACCACCATACCTGAATGACGCAAGAAAGCTATAAGGCGTAGGGATGAGATAGCGAGCGATCGCTCAGGCCTAGCTAGGTTGCAGTCTGCTAGGACTTGAAAAATTCTTCGTAAAGCTTGCAGCTGGGGACGACTTGCTTGCTTTTTACCGTAATCAGACCCAAACTCTGCAGCAAAGACAGGGATTCTAAGGAGAGGTCAGCTTCTGGCACGCCCCGCATGACTTCTTCAAACGCGGCCGCCAGCTCCGGTTGCCGCTCCAGATGCAGCTGCTGCCACTGGAGATGCTCAGCGTAAATGCCGTCCTGGCTAGGGGCGGTTTTCAGCAGGGCTTCAAAACTGAGATCCTTTCGCCAGAGATGGTACAGTCCCTTCTTAACCAGGTAAGGCTGTCCTCCCAGCAGGTTGAGCAATTGCTCTGACTGAGACATTGACCAATCCAGGGTAAAGCGTTCTGCCAGGGTGGTTACCTGGGCTAGGGTAAAGGGACTCAGCTCAATGGGCAGGCCAACATTAAAGGGAGACTTATTTGTCTCTAGGGGAATATAGACCTCGGTGGAGTGAACTACCACCAGCCGCAGTTTTTTCCAAACATCACGGTTTTTGCCTTCCTCGTGCCAGGTGCGTAGCAGGCTGAAAAAATCGGCGGCAATGTCGGGGTAATCAAACAGGCGATCCACATTGTCTAAGCCCAGCACCAGGGGCTGCTGAATCGTCGGCAGCAGGTACTGTTCAAAGTACATTTTGCATGAAACCTTACTGCCAAACAGGTCATCCCAATAGTCATCCAGGCGGTTGGGAATCTGCAAACCTGCGCCCACGCTGGCGCAGAGCCACTGTAGCAAACGATTCATTGATTGAAAGGCATCGCGGTCAGCCAGTTGAAAGCCCAAGGAGACGGTTTGATGCTGATGCTGGCGGGCATGGTTTAGAATGCGTTCGAGCAGCGATGTTTTACCTGTGCGACGAGCCCCCTTGATGCGCACCAGGGCACCCGGCTGCAGGATAGTCTTAAAGCTCTCAGTTTCGAGCGGTTCACGCTCTACGTAGTATCGCGAGTGCAGGGGCACTTGGCCTTCGGGCAACTCTGGCTCTGGGGCCAGTTCGGGCTGGTTGGGGCTACCTACCGGAGGCTCAGCATTATCCGAGTCTTCAGGGTAGCTAAAGTCGTCTGCCTCCAGCACCAGTTCGAAGGCGCGATAGAGAGTTTTTAGGGTTTGTTTATCAACCTTTGTCTCACAGGCCAATACTTTGGTCAGGGTGTCTACTGCCAGCCCTGTGCGTTCACTGAGGGCTTCGAGGGTATAGCGGTTGCCCTGATTGTCGTCAAATTCGGCATCTGTTTTGGCGGCCAAAAATTTCTTTAACCCGGCAGGCGTAAGAATGACTCCCCGGCGACGGCGACGTTTGGACTCTTCCTGTAGAGGCAGCATAGGAATTAGAAAAGAGTTTGGCGATTTTCAGCAAGGATCGACAGGGATACCTTCAAACTTAAACCATCGCCTTACGGACACAGCCTTAGCTCCACAATCTGTAGGCGACTTCCCCACCTAGAGCCCTGCCTCAGGGGGGGCTATCCCCGCGTCAACGCATGGTGGATCCAGCTCCGATCAAAAATGAGCTGGTAGATTCGGTTGTGCACCCTGAGGATAACCTCTTCCTGGATCACCAGGCCCGACAGCAACAACTCCTTATATTCAGGACTATTCACCACCTGAATCGTTTCCCCGTGCCAGATTTGCTCGTAAAGCTGTAGCAGTGATTTGGGATTGTAAGCGCTTTGCAAGATGCGATCGCGGATCGTCCTCAGGTGTTCGGGTTCATCGTTCAGCTCCCAGTTGTGAATCACCCGCGAGTTCACCAAGTCTTTGACCGTTGCAGATTCATGGTTCGCCGGAATAGCAACCTTCTGATCCCGAATCAGCTTGCAAATTTTTTGGGTTAGAAACGGCTGCCCGTTGGTCCAGTCCAGCACCTCCCGCAGCAGGGACTGGGGATTGCTGACCTGATCTCCCATACCGTGGAGCAGGGGTTGGGCCTCGTGCAGCTGAAAGCCTCGCAGCTCGATGGCGTGGCCGATATTAAACGGCGTCCGGGTTTTGTCGCTAATCAGCTGGGAGGGAGTAGCCACCCCAAACAGGGCGAAGGTGAGGCGGCGGTAGCGATCGTCATCGGCCCGTTTGTTAAAACACGATCGCAGCAGAACAAAGAAATCGTCTGTTTCGAAGTCTAAATTGATAACGCTGTCGATTTCGTCAATAAAAACAATTACGGACTGCTGAATTTCTTGCAGCAGTACCCCGTGGAAAAATTCTCCCAGCCGCTGCACGGGGGACAGGAAATCTTTCTCCTTCCACCAGGTGCGAATATTGATTTTGCCCAGTAGGTCAAAGCTGCTGGCCAGCATGTAAGCCAGCCCCGCATACCAGCGATCGGCGGTAATTTGGTGGCTGCCAATCTCTGACAGGTCGATGGCGGCACAGGCGTAGCCCTCCGCCTGGAGCCGCCGCATAATCTGCACCCGCAGGCTAGATTTGCCCATTTGTCGAGCGTTGAGTACGTAGCAAAACTCTCCCTTGCGGAGGGCGGCATAGAGCTGGCGATCGGCCTGGCGCACCACGTAGGTGGGGGCATCCATTGGCAAACTCCCCCCCACCTGATAGTCAAAGGAACTGGCCCCATCTTCACTTCTCAGCAGGGCGTTTTCAAACAACAGGTCTGCCTGGGTGGCCTTGAGCAGGTTCAGGGTTTGGGAGAGCTCCTGGGTGCGAGCTTCGACGTTGGCCTCCAGGGTGCGGTTGTAGTCTTCCAGGCTCTGGCGAGAGCGGCGCAGTTCATGGGTCATTTGATTGAAAGACCGCGCCAGCACTCCCACCTCATCGTCGGTCAGCACTGGAGCGGTGGGGGTGAGGTCTCCCCCGGCCACTCGGGTAGCCGCATGGGTGAGAGCTAGAATTGGTTTGGCAATTTGTCGGGCCAGCAGGAATACCCCACCCGCTAAAATCCCAGCGGAGGTAAACCCCACCAGGGTAATGGTAGTGGCCAGCCGTCGGGCCGGGGCAAAGGCTTCCTGCTGGTGAATTTCGGCCATTAGAGCCAGATTTTGGGTGTCAATCCAGCGGTAAACGCCAATCACGGGCACTCCAGCGTAATTGGTGTACATGCCGGCCCCGTTTTCCCTGGCCAGGGCGGCATTAATGCCCTCCGTGTGTACCCCGCGAGGGTAATCGTCACGTCCAAATCGCTGACTTGAGACAAACACATTAAACTGATCCACCAGGTACGTTTCACCGGTTGCCCCCAGCCCGGTGCGGTCCTGAATGATTTCATCCATGCGGTCCAGGTTGAGGTTGACCGCTAGCACCCCGAAGACACTCCCCTCCTCTGTCCGTAAGGGATAGGAAATGGTCATGGCGGGTTTGGCGGTGATTGGAGAGGGATAGACTGTTTGAATAAACAGCCCCTGCTTACCTTCCACAAAAAAACGATCCGAGACGCGATACTGTCCCTCAAAATCGGGAATGGAGGATAGCCTAATTTGTCCACCATCTGCCGTTAGCAGCAGCACTTCTTCCCAGTCTTGACGGGCGGTAATCACCTGTTGCAAATAGGCCAACAGGTCCTGATGCCGCTGACGAAAGACCGGGTCCTGCTTCGGTAGGGAAAATAGAGTTTGAGATGTTTCGATTACATAGGGAGATGTGGCCAATAAGGAGACATCTTTGGCCTGGTCAGTGACCCAGCGGTTGAGCTCTCCTTCTTTGAAAGAAGCAGACGCGTTGAGGCCTTCAAAGACTAAGTTTTCCAGGGCTTTTCTCGCCCGCCAGTAGGCACTAAAGCTCACCAACCCCACCGTCACCAGGGACAGCAGGAGAAAGTATCCCACCAGTCGGGCCATTAAGCTGGTTCGCCAAAATCCCATAGTCGATCGCTACTTACGCTTCAATCATGCCTCAACAGCAAGCCCTGAAACGATTATGGCGGTTTGTAGGGCTGAACATAATATCTGCCGCAAAACTCAGGCTCACCACTATCGGGGATCAACTTGCTTGTGAAACAGCAGCTCATCCCCCTGAATTTGCAAAATCACGGCGCTGCGGATGGGATCGCCGGTGTCTCGAAACTCAATGGAGCCTGTAACTCCTTCGAAGTGGTCGATCTTTGAGAGCCACTCCCGAATCGACTCAGGCGTAGCTTCTTCGCCCTGCTGAATGGCCTGAGCTACCAGCATGACAGCGTCATAGGTAGAGGCCGATACGGCTGTTGGTAGCTGGTTATAGGTCTGCTGAAACTGCTCTATAAAGGCCTGAGCCTGGGGCGAATCGGTTTTGGGCGAGAACTGATCGCTGAAATAGGCCCCCTCCAGCAGGGAGCGATCGGCGGGCACAATCGACCCCCAGGAATCAGACCCCAAAAGGGTACTGGTTAAGCCCAGTTCTCTAGCCTGCTTAACTTGAAGAGGCACCTCAAACTCATAGTTAGGCAAGAACAAGACGTCGGGCTGAGACTTCCGAATGGTGGTGAGGTAAGGGGTGAAGTCAGTTTCTCCAGTGGTATAACCCTCAAAGGCTACTACCTGTCCCCCGGCGGCCTCAAACCGTTCTCGGAATACTTCGGCAATGCCTCGGTTATAGGCACTGGCCACGTCGTACAAAATTCCGGCGGTGGTCGCTCCCAAATCCTGGCGAGCAAAACTGGCCATCACCTCCCCCTGGAAGGGGTCAATGAAAATGGTACGGAAAACGTAATTTTTATCTTTCGTGACGTCTGGGTTCGTCGCTCTGGGAGAAATCAGCGGAACTTTAGCGGTTTCTGCCAGCTGGGCCGCAGGAATGGCATTGCGACTAAACTGAGGACCAATAATGGCGACCACACCCTCCTGATAGATCAGCTGGCGCGCCGCATTGACTACAGCATCGACTTGATCTTGATCATCTACGATGACCAACCGAATCGATCGATTTTGCCCTCCGATTGGAATGCCCCCCTCGGACTGAAGGTCAGTCACGGCTATTTCGGCCCCTTGAACCGTGGCTTCTCCTACCGAAATGCTCTCCCCTGAGAGGGTCGCCAGCACCCCAATCGGGATATCTGCTGCGGTTTGCTCCTGGTTTACCGGGTTGCACCCCGTCAGCGTGACGATGACAGTGGTAACCCAGCCCAACAAAACCCTTCGACGCCGGTGCTTCATGGTGTAATTTCCCTGTGCAAAGAAACCTGACCCGATTCAATTTTGAGGATGGCCACGCTCACCTTGGGATCGCCGCTGCCCTGGTAGAGCAATGTCCCCGTAACGCCGTTGTATTCCCCCAGGTTGGCGATCCCCTGGCGGATTTGATCGGCAGCTGTGGATTTCTGATTTTCGATCGCCTGGAAAAGAATGCCCATGCTGTCATAGGTGGCTGCCGCCCCAGCCGGGGGCATGTAGCCGTAGACCTGCTGAAAGCGAGTGATGAATCCCTGGGTGCGATCGCTATCCTTATCTGGGACAAACTGATCGCTAAAGAAGGCTCCATCTAGTTCAGGTATGCGATCCTGCTGCTCCATCGACCCCCAGCTATCGGTCCCTAAAAGGGTGGCCTGAATACCCGCCTGGCGAATTTGTTTAGCCTGGTTCGGAATTTCGTTTTCATAGTTGGGCAGAAAAACCACATCGGGATCACCCGATTGAATGCGCTCAAGCTGAGTCTGAAAATCAGTAGTGCCGGTGGTGTAGCTCTCAAACGCCGCCACTGTGCCCCCCGACTCGGTGTAAACCTGCTGAAATCGTTCTGCCAGGTCACGATTGTAGGGGCTGGCAATGTCATAGAGCACGGCCGCCCGCTGGCTGTTCAGACTTTCGCGGGCGAAGCGGGCAATGACATCTCCCTGAAACTCATCGGTAAAGATAGCGCGAAAGACGTACTGCTTTCCCGCCGTGGTTTCTGGATTGGTAGAGCGGGGGCTGATCATCGGTATGCCAGATTGCTCCGCCAGGCGCGCCACCGGAATAGCGTAGCGGCTGTACTGAGGGCCAACGATAGCGATCACCGCTTCCTGATTGATCAAGGTTTGGGCGGCTTCGACGGCTCCTTCAGGGGTACTCTGGGTGTCGCCGACCACCAGTTCTACCGACAGCTTGTCATTTCCCACCTGCAGTCCGCCCTCGTCGTTGACTAAATCGGCGGCCAGATTGGCTCCGTCTACGAGGGCTTTACCGCTGTCAGCATCGTCTCCCGTCAGGGAGCCAATCACGCCAATGCGGACAGCCAGGTCGGAGGAGTTTGAATTAGACGACTGACAACTGTTCAGCCCAAATAAGCTCAAGGCTAAACCAGCACTGAAATACAAGAACTTGCGGCGGCTCGCGGGCATTGACCAAGACCTAATTAAAAAATGATTTAGAGTCAACTATGAAACGAGATTTTAATAGAGCTATTCTCTATTGATTTGCCAACCATTGTGCGTATAACTCGCAACTGAGTTGGGCCCTTTGGCCAGCTACAACCAACACCCCCAGACTATCTAAGGCAAACAGATCCTGGGCCTCAAGGGTTTCGCAGGACTCTCCGGCCACAACTGCTGCCAGGGTCTCGGCTAGCTGAGGTCGCCCATCCAGGGTTGCCTGCAGTCGCCTCAGGTCAGGACAAAAAGGGCTGTCCGCTGCTAGGGCAGCCTGGAGGGTCGCGGCCAGATCTCCCCCCTTTTGAGATAGAGCCTGACAGGCCAACGCCAGTAAACTCGGCCGTCCCCCCATGAACCGGGTCAGGGTGCTAACTTCTAGGTCAGAAAGGGTAAGCCGCCACTGCTCTAGAACAGGGGTTATCTGCTCCCCTTTGAAAGGCTCTAGTTCGATGGGCAAACCCACATTAAACGGAGACTTATTGATGTTCTGTGGCACATACAGTTCAGTGGAATAGGCCACAATCAGCCGCACCTGTTGCCACACCGCACGGGTTTTGGCGTCTTCATGCCAAGCCCGCAGCAGGCCAAAGAAATCATCTGCTAAATCTTGCCAAGAGAATACTCGATCGACATCGTCTAGGGCCAGAACAACTGGATTTTTAACCTGGGGTAGCAGATATTCTTCAAAGTAACTTTTGCAGCAAATGGTGCTGCCAAAAAAGTCATCCCAGTACTCTTCAAGTTGGTCAGGAATTCGCAGACTCTGGGTTACCTGCTGACAAAAATCATGCAAAAAGCGATCCAAATTTTTGAATGTGGCTGAGTCAAGGTCCGCGAAGCTTAGATAGACAGTCTTACAATCCTCCAGGGCAGCATGGTGGAGCAGTTGGTTGATCAGGGTGGTTTTACCCATGCCACGACTGCCCCGAATCCGGACCAGGGCTCCCGGCTCCAGAATCGCCTGCCTGGCTTTTGTCTCATCCTCGGACCGCACCTGGTACAAGGGTGAATTGGGGGGCAAAGGCTTTCCCGCGGCGGCACTCTCCCATAGCTCCATCGGTGTATCAAACGTTGCCATAGCATCCCTGGCCTTGAACCCGACTCTTGCCCCTCAGCATACCGGAAGTGGCCAAGACTTCTGAACCGTTTCTACAAAGTCCTTGGGCTAAGTCCTTTAAGTTAGCTGGTGATCGCAGAGAGTTTTGAAGAAAATGTTGTCGTTGTAACAAAGTCTTGTGGGGAAAATCACTCACCAACCCTAGGGCGCTGAGTTTTTTCTACCAAAGGGAACGGAACTATGTCTTCTCATGTCCATACCTACCGCCCTCTAGTACGACCGTCCATTGGGGTGCAGCTAGCCGTTCTTGTCCTGGGGCTCTTAGCCTATGCGTCAGGGGTAATTTTCATTCGTCTGGCCATTCGAAGCGAGGATGCCAACGCTCTTGGCTTCAGTCTTTTTCTGGCAGCATCCCGCATGCTGGTTACGGCTCTGTGTTGTATACCGGCCTGGTGGGGCTTTGGCAGGGGTCAATATAAAAAGCAGGCGCTGATCTATTCAACCATTGCGGGTGTTTTTCTATCCTTGTATTTCGCCACCTGGATGACCTCTCTCAGCTTTACCTCCATCGCGGCCTCCACGACTCTGGTAAATTTGAATCCCCTCTGGGTCATTCTGCTGTCGTGGCTATGGCTTCACCATCGCCCTACCCAAGGCACCTTCTTAGGAGCCGGTTTTGCCATTGCGGGGGCGATTTGGATTAGCGTCCGCTCGTTAGCAGGGGCGGCTACAGAGTCGACAATGGCCCTGGGGAATGGATTGGCGCTGGCAGGGTCGGGCGCGATCGCAGCCTATGTTCTGTTTGGATATGTTGCCCAGAGAGCGGGGCTAAAGCTGGGTCACCACATGGCCGTGATGTATACCACAGCGGCCGTCGTCCTATTGCCTATGCCACTGCTGCTGAACGTCAGCTATTTTGGCCACGCCCCATCAACCTATGGCTGCATTGTATTGATGGCGCTGATTACTCAATTGCTAGGCCACGGCTGTATCAACTGGTCGGTGAAGTGGATTAGCCCTACTGCGTTATCAATTTTTCTGCTGAGCGAACCGCTAATAGCGACTGGATTAGGATGTTTGGCGTTTCGAGAAATACCTACCCTAAGTATTTTTGTGGGGGGATGCATTGTGCTGATGGGGGTTACGATCGCCATTCTTAGCCAACCATCAAGTGGGTCCGATGGCTACCGGCAGGCACGCTCAGTTCAAACTCATGCTGAATAGATTACCGGACTGTCGTTGTAGAGACTGCTCCACAGCACGTTGAGCCTCTCAAAGGCATAGAAAAGCCGTTCAAATCCATTGACTGGAGACAAGGACACCTGGCCTTGCCTTCCGCAGCAGCAGCGGTACACCCCAAGCGACGGGGCCCGTTTCCCCGTTCAGTTCAGGCCGCTCACTATCTCCGGAATAAACGGTCTAAAGAGGCGGCTTAACTTCTGACTTAAGTCCCTAATGTTAGGTGGTAT
>PYGV01000503.1 GCA_003022385.1 filamentous cyanobacterium CCP3
CCCTCCGCTCACCCCCCCTCCTACTCAACCACCCGCCTACCCTCCCGCCCCTCACCCCATACCAACACCATGCACTTAGAAATCAACCAGCTCAGCAAGCAGTTCAACACGCACCAGGGCCCCGTGCTGGCCCTCGATGACATCAATATGCACGTGGAAACGGGCGAGTTTGTCTGCGCGGTGGGGGCGTCGGGTTCGGGTAAGTCTACCCTGCTGCGGCTAGTAGCGGGGCTGGACATGCCTACGGCGGGAGAAATTACGGTGGATGGTCAGGTCGTGACCGGGCCAGGCTCCGATCGCGGTATGGTGTTCCAGAGCTATACCCTGTACCCCTGGATGACGGTGCAAAAAAACGTGGAATTTGGCCTCAAACTTCAGGGGGTGGGGCCAAAGGAGCGGCGGGAGATGGCCTCCTATTATCTTGATGTGGTGGGGCTGACTAAGTTTTCGCGATCGCTGCCCAAGCAGCTCTCTGGCGGCATGAAGCAGCGGGTGGCGATCGCCCGCACTCTGGCCTCGCGGCCCAAAATTATGCTGATGGATGAGCCCTTTGGGGCACTGGATGTGCAGACCAAAGAAACCATGCAGCAGTTCATGCTCGACCTGTGGACCCGTACCGGGGTAAGCATTTTGATGATTACCCACGATGTGGATGAGGCCGTGTTTTTGGCCCAGCGGATCTACGTGCTGACCGCCCATCCCGGATCCATTCAGCGGGAGGTGTTTGTGGATTTACCCCGCGATCGCGACTACACCATTCGCCGCGATCGCGCCTTTCAGGACACCCGCGAAGGCATTATGGATCTGCTGCGGGGAACGACAACGCCAGCCTTAGTGGGCTGAGCGAGGAGAGCTGGTTATGACTCGCGTGCCGCTGCAATCTCCGGCAGCCCCTGCGGCCCACGGCCTGCCGGAGCGATTTTTGCTCACCGCCGATCACTACACCAATCCCGAATGGATCCCAGTGGAGCAGCGGGCGATTTTTCAGCGCGCCTGGCTCTACGTGGGCGACGGCGATCGCCTGCAGCCCGGTATGGTGTGGGCTAGGACGGTAGCGGGTGCTCCCCTACTGATCGTGCGCGACCACGATGGCGGGCTGCGGGCCTTTTACAACCTCTGCCCCCACCGGGCGGCAATTCTATCACCGCAGGCGGGCATTCACCCCTGCCAAAAGCTGGTGTGCCCCTACCACGCCTGGGTCTACGACCTCTCGGGAAACTTGACGGGGGTGCCCTCCCAGGATCAGTTTCCGCCGCCGTTTCAAAAGGAGGAGTTTGCCCTGCGATCGCTGCGGTTAGAGACCTGGGCAGGCTTTATATTTGTCTGCTTCGACGATGGTGCGCCGCCGTTGGTGGAGTTCCTCGGCAGCATTCCTAAATACCTGGGACAGCACCGCACTCCAGCCACCCAGCCGCTGGTGGCCAAGCAGTACACCGTCGCCTGCAACTGGAAGAACTACCACGACAACACCCTGTGCGATTACCACGTGGCGATCGCCCACCGCACCACCCTTAACCAGGTGCAAGGCCCCATTCGCCACTACCAGCATCAGCTAGAAGCCTTCGTCAACCTGCTCTACACCCCCACGGCCAAAGCCTGGCAGGCCGAGAATGCCATCTTGCCGACTCTCCAAGGCCTTAGTCGGGAGGGATTTTTTACCTACGGCATTTACCCCAACCTGCACCTGCTGGGGCTGCCCAACGGACTGCTGGCCTGGCTGCGGATCGAGCCGATGACCGCTGAGTCTTGCCAGGTTCATCTAGAGGTCTATGGCGATCCTGCGCTCTGCCCGCCTAATGAAATTCTGCTGGCTGAGTTTGAAGCCTTCATGCAAGAAGATATGGTGCTTACCGAAAGCGTGCAGCAGGGCTACGCCAGCGGTGCCTACACCCCTGGCCCGGTGAATGGTCTAGAAGCGCGCATTATTCACCAGCAGCAGCTAATCTGGGATGCTCTGGCCGCCGCTGACGCGGTTGAATAGCGGATTGACAGGTGCGGATGAACCCCCTTAAGCCTCTGGGTTGGCTTCTGCAGCCGTTCAAGACACCCCGGCACAGCGCCGGGTTCATTGGTGGGCAGTGCCCACCCTACGACCGCAAGGGATCCCTGAAAAGCGCGTGAATTGATCTGGGCAAACGCCGTAAAGCCGCTGGCTTGGCTTCGCCTATGCCCCTACGCGAAACCCTGCACT
>PYGV01000180.1 GCA_003022385.1 filamentous cyanobacterium CCP3
CCACCCGCACCACCTGCTTAGCCACCCGCAGCTGCCCCTCAGAAGCCAGGATGGCGGCGGCCTCGGCCACGCTGGGGGTCTGCACCGCCGCTTCCACAACCTTGGACGGGTTGGGTACCGCGATCGCCTTCAGTTTTTCAGCGGTAAAGCAGCGCAGGGGCCAGTGGCGTTCTTGGCAGAGATTCACCAGGCCCATCTCGTCGGCCTTGAGGTCGAGGCTGGCGAGTCCGGCGATCGCCCCCTCAGCGAAATGTCCCGCCCGACACATCCGCGCGATCGCCGCCTCAATCACCGCCTGGGGCGTGCCCCGCTCGCAGCCAATGCCCACCCACAGCACGCGCGGATGCCACTGGGCCTTGGGGAACCCGCTGTCGGGGTCAAAGCGCCGCTGAATGGGGCTAATCCACAGCCTCGCCGCTGGAGATTTCACTGTCTCAAACACCAGGGGATGGCCTGGCGGCAGGTGGTCTTGCCAGAGAGTACAACCAGCATCCTGTAAAACTTCGACGGGTTTGCCGTGGGCCACCGCCGCACTCACCCCCGTCCAATCGCCGCTGCCCCGGCTCCAGCCAAAGGGCACGCCCAGCACATCTACCCCCGGCAGACCGTGAGCTTGCGAGGATCCGGTAATGACTGGATCTGCGTTGAGCAGGTGGGCAACCTGGCGGGTCAGCGTATCCCCGCCGCCCTGGTGGCCGCCGCAGAGGCTGATAGCCTTTTCCCCTGACTCGCTCACCACGACCACGGCGGGATCGATTGCTTTGTCGCTCAGCAAGGGCGCAATCAGTCGCACCACCGCTCCGGTGGCCAGGGCAAAAATGAGGCCGTCGTAGGCCGTCCACAGGTCAGCGAGGGTATCTTTGAGGGGGCGATCGTAGACCTGAACCCTGACGTTCCAGGCCTCCACATCGGCAACCAGGCTAGGGGGAACCCACAGATCGGCGGGAAGACCCGTGACCAAGGGGAGCAGAGCTTTGAGCCCGGCAGGGGTGACAGCGATCGCAGCAAAAGACGACAACAATAAACCTCAAAGAACCTGGAGTACTTCATCTTAGAAGACATCATTGCCCTCAGGCGCTGCAAGATTGAGTTGTCTGTAGCTTTGCCATTTACATAAAGGTGGACAGCCGGGACGGCTATCCCACAAGACTTTAAACATCCTCTAGCTCTTGTGGGATAGGCATCTTGCCTGTCCTGGCCCTGGCCCTATCGTTGTCGGCTTAGTAGTAGTTGCCCACTTTGCGGTGGTGAACGGCGGTCTGGCCCTCGGGGTCAGACACCTTGCCGTCCTGCACTGTGCAGTACACGATCCAGTGGTCGCTGACCTCCATGCGGCTGGTGACTTCGCACTCCAGGTAGGCCAGGGCGTCGGCCAGCAGGGGCGAACCGTTGTTGGCGGGGCGGGTACGCACCCCAGCAAAGCGATCGGCACCGGGGGCAAACCGCTTCAGGAAGTGCTTCATCAGGCCCAGATGCTTGCCCTCTTCGAGAATGTTGAGCACAAAGGTGTCGCCCACCTGCATCAGCGACTCAATGGCGCGGTCTTTGGCCACCGCCACCGTAAAGCCCAGGGGCTGGAAGCTGGCCTGGGCCACCCAGGAGGCCAACATGGCGCTGGACAGTTCACCCTTTTGAGCCGTAATGATGTACAGCCCGCTGCTGATGCGGCCCAGGGCTTTCTCCAAGTCAGCATCGAGAGACTTGAGCTTCTTCAGCTTGCCCGCCTTGGCCAAGCCCTGACCCAGGTCGGTGCCCGCCTCTTCGCACGACTGGTAAACGCCCTCGGTGGGGGTGTCTTTGATGCGGATGGGGGCAAAGGCAGAGACCAGCTCCAGATCCTGAAACTTGTTCGCCAGCGGGTCAACCGGCTCGTCGTCGCCGCCGTAGGACTCAAACAGGCCGATGGTCTGCTTGCCGTGCACCGCCGCCAGAATGGTGCCCAAGGTGGCCTGGGTGTCTTTTGCCCCGGTGCCGGAGGTCGGGGGCATGCCAATCACCAGACCCTTGGCCCGGCCCACCAGCTCTGTCACCTCCTGGGGGTCAGCCGATCGCATGTCCATCATTTCGACCGCGACGCCGGTTTTGGTAATGCCGCGAGCGAGGGACTGCGAGAGGCGATCGCTAAACCCATAATCCGACACGTAGAACACCGCCACCAGATCCTCGGCCTTGGCTTTTTCTTGGCTCCAGCGCTGGTAGCGCCCAGTGAGTTCCGCCACGTTGTAGCGCAGCAGGGGCCCGTGCCCCGTGGCTACCATGTTCACGGGGGGCAGGGCGTCCATGCGCTTCATTGCGCCCAGCACCGACCGAGCGTTGGGGGCCATCAGGCACTCGTAGTAAAAGCGAAAATCGGGGGAAATCAGCTCTAAATTTTCGTCGTAGGTAGCATCGCTGCAAAAGTGCAGGCCAAAGGCGTCGCAGGTAAATAGCAGGCCGGTTTTGTGGTCGTAGGTAAAGATGGTGTCGGGCCAGTGCAGGTTGGGGGCGCTGACAAACTCCAGAGTATGGCCGTTGCCCAGCTCCAGGGTGTCGCCATTTTTGACGATCAGGCGCTCGAAGGGGCGGTGCACCAGGTCTTCGAGGAAGGCGATCGCCACCTTAGCGCCCACCACCACCGCCTGCGGGGCCAGCTCCAGCACGTCGCGCACCAGGCCGCTGTGGTCGGGCTCGGTGTGGCTGATTACTAGGTAGTCGATGGTGGTGGGGTCGATCTCGCCAGTCAGCGTTTTCAGGTACAGCTCGCGAAACTTAGCGTGGGAGGTATCGACCAGGGCCACCTTTTCGCCGCGAATGATAAACGAGTTGTAGGTGGTGCCGTTTTGCAGGCCAAACTCAATGTCAAAGCGATCGCGATCCCAGTCGAGGGAGCGAATGGTGGTAGTGTCTTCTGCCACCGCTTCGACCTGAATGGTAAGGCGCTTTTGTGCTGGTACCGCTACAACCATGGAGAACCTCCTGCAAATAGATGCTGCTAACCCAATGCCCAACGTAAGTCGTGAGTTTAGCAACCAAAACGTTTCTTAATATCTGTATTCTCGCTTTAAAGCCGCTGGCCGGGGGTTAAAATCCCTTATCGCTTTGATTGCGATCGGTAACCATTGAAAATAGTTAATGATAGATTGCCAGTCATCCCAGGACCGTTCTACCAGTGTAGAACACTGGGTAAGGGGGCTAGCTAGGCCTCTTAGCTAGGCGTTCTAAAGGGCATCCTGAGGGGATGCAGTGCGTCACTGTCTTTAAATGCCAAACTGCCTATGTCAGCCCCGACATCAGCCCTGACCGGAGCCCTGGTTTTAGAACCCACCGCCGATGGGTCGATGACGCTGTTTTCGGAGGATTTTGGCGAGTGGTTTCACAGCCGCCAGGGGGCCTACGCCGAAGCCTATGCCACCTACGTCGAAGCCACCGACCTGGCCCGTCTGGCTCAAGCACCCACGCTGACCCTGCTGGACGTGTGCTACGGTCTGGGCTACAACACCGCAGCGGCCCTAGACACTATTCTGCGGGTGAATCCGGCCTGTCGGGTGCGGCTGGTGGCTCTGGAGCTAGACCCCCGCGTGCCGCGTCAGGCGGTTGAGAACGGCTTAATTGACGGCTGGCCCGCCCCAGTACAGGCCTGTCTGCAAGATCTGGCCAGCACCGGGCAGGCCCAGCGCCCTTGGCTGGAGGCCACTCTGCTGTGGGGCGACGCCCGGCAGCATATTCAGGCCGTAAAAGCGTTAAGCTTTCAGGCCGACGTTATTTTCTTTGACCCCTTTTCGCCGCCCCACTGTCCTGAGCTGTGGACGGTGGAATTTATTCGGCAGGTGGCGGCCTGCCTGCATTCTGAGGGCAAACTGGTTACCTATTCCTGCGCGGCGGCAGTGCGCACGGCGTTTCGGTTAGCTGAGCTATCGATCGGCCCGGTGAATGCTGCGGGTCGTCGCTGGCCGGGTACCCTGGCTCAGGTAAGTTCACTGGGGCTGGCTCCGCTGTCGCAGCAAGAGCAGGAGCATTTGCTGACTCGGGCGGCGGTGCCCTACCGCGATCCAACCCTCAGCGACAGTGCCGACGCCATTCGGCAGCGGCGCCAGCAAGAACAGGCGGCTTCAGACCTAGTACCAACGTCGCGCTGGCGCAAGCGGTGGCTGCCCCCGCATCAAAAAGTTCCCCTCCCTCGATAGGCTAAAGATCCACGTTCTGTGCCCGATTGTTGCCATTTTCAGATTGTCGCTGTCAGGTTGTTGCTGTGCTCTACCAAAACTCTTTGCCGCCCCGTGTGCTTGTGGTCGATGACCACGCCCCCAGCCGAATGACCGCCGTAGCGCTGCTGTCGGTGGAGGGCTACCAGGTAGAGCAGGCCGACTGTGGCCAAAATGCCCTGAGCCGCGTTTATCAGCACCAGCCCGATCTGATACTGCTGGATGTGATGATGCCTGGCCTGGATGGTTTTGAGGTGTGCCGCCAGCTCAAAGAAAATGAAAATACCCGGCTGATTCCGGTGGTGTTTGTGACGGCTCTGGGCGATCGCGAGGCCCGCCTGCGCGGCATTGAGGCGGGCGGCGACGACTTTTTGACCAAGCCCTTCGACCAGCTAGAGCTATCGGCCAGGGTCAAATCGCTAATTCACCAGAAGCGGCTCAATGAAGACCTCGACCACGCCGAGCAGGTGTTGTTTTCGATCGCCCGCACGATCGAGAGCCGCGACCCCAATACCGGCGACCACTGCGATCGCCTGGTCATTCTGGCCCGCAGCTTCGGCGAGTATCTGGGTCTGGCCCCGACCCACATTCGCGATCTGTCCTGGGCGGGTTATCTCCACGACATTGGCAAGGTGGGCATTCCTGATGCGGTGCTGCTTAAAACTGGTCCTCTTACCGGGGCCGAGCGCGACATTATGGAGCAGCATGTAGCCATTGGTGAAACCATCTGTCGACCACTGCGCACCATGCAGGGAGTATTGCCCATCATTCGTCACCACCACGAGCGCTGGAACGGCAGCGGTTACCCCGACGGGCTGGCTGGGGCGGCGATTCCCCGGCTGGCGCAGATTTTTCAGCTGATCGATATTTTTGATGCCCTCACCCACGATCGCCCCTACAAGCCCGCCTTCTCCCTACAAGAGTCACTGGGCATCATGCGCCAGGAGGTGGAGCGAGGCTGGCGTGACCCGGCCCTGATGAGCCAGTTTGAAGCCTTTATCCGCGACTACCAGCCCCAGAACGCTGTGGTTGCGGAGGTTGCCGTCAGCACCAGCAAGCCTTCCCAACCCGTCAGGCAGCGGTACGCATAGGAATGAAGTCCTGGTCGCAGCGGGGATCCCCACTGCGGTCAGCTTAATCGCGGCGGGGGACTAGACCCAGCTGCCCCTGAAACTCCATATAGTTGGGCGTTTGGGCGGTAGTGGCGCTGAGACTGCGCACGCTGCCGAGGTAGGGCTTGGTGGCGTCAAAGCTGGGGTCGCTGTGGAGGTCAAAGACCTGGTAGGCCAGGGCCAGGGTCGCCCCTACGTTGAGGTAAAAGTAGCCGTTGTTGCGAGTAGGAAACGCCGCCGTGGCCTGCTCGAACAGAAAGAAATCGGCCAGGGGGTCGTGGGGCGAGGGGGCCAAGAGGCTGGCCATTGGCACGGCCCCGGAGGTGATAGCCAGGGTGTCATCGCTAACCCAGCCATGGCTGCCGACGCTGAGTTCAGGGATGTAGTCAGCGTCGTTCTCGCTAAAGAGCAGTTCCCAGCTGGTGGCGGGCTGCTGGTTGACGAGGCGAGGGGTGACGGAGAGGCCAAAGTTGGGCAGGAGTTCGTCGACAACGACCAGGGTGTTTTCGGCGGTGGAGCGATCGCTGGTTTGCAGCAGCAGCCCCAGCCCCACGTACCGCAGGGGGCCGCCCTCGGTTGGAAAGGCCGCGATCGCTACTTCCCCGTCCATCCAGCCAAACACATCCTGGTCGAGGTCGAGCCCGGTGGTCAGGGTGAAAAACGATCGAGCCGTGTCCAGCCCCTGCTGGGTAAAATCGCTGGCGTTCTCCAAAATTTGGGTCAGGCCGCGCCAGAACCCGGCCACATCCCGACCGCTGATCAGCAAAAAGGTGGAGGCGGGCAGCAGCGCCAGAGGGCTGTCGGCGTTGGCCACGCTGGGGGTGAGGCCAAAGGTAAAGGGAACGGCATCGTAGTAGTAGCGACCCCGAAACTGTAAGCCAGTCACCAGGGGATAGATTAGCGCCTCCAGGGTGCCGCCAAAGTTGAGCGATCGCAGGGTTTGTAGAGTTTCAGCATCGATCTCGGGGGCAGGCGGCAGCGGTAGCCCCAATTCGGGCAAATCCGCCGGAGCCAAATCGTAGTTCAGCAGCTCCAGGGCGTTGCCGTAGAGCGCAAACAGGGCGCGGCTCTGCTGACGGTTGGCCAGGGTGCGCTGAAACTCGCGGCTGGTGGCGAGCGAGGCGGTATCCCCAGACTGGCGCAGGTGCAGGTACTGCTCAATGGCGGCGGGGCTCTCGGCGGTGACCAGCGCGTCGGGAAAAAAGGCGACGGCTAACCCGCTGGGGCCAAAGCTGGGGAGGGGCATCGGCACTTCTACTTCCATTTCGGCTTCGTCATGCAGTGGGCTGACGGTGAGCGGCAAACTTACCCCGCTGTCGCCAAACCGCCAGATTTCAGTGGGCTCTTTGAGCAACTCTTCTCCCTGGAAGTCGGTTTCTTCATCGTCTAGAGGAGTTGGAACGGCTCGGGTCTCATCGACACAGGGTTCTGTCTCTACCTCGGTGGAACCACAGGCTGGATCAATCTCGCTCTCGGGTCCTTCCTCGGGCCATGCCTCGGGTTCGGGGGCGGGCCAGTAGTAGATGTCGGTGCCCTGGGCAGAGGTAATTTCGGGGGCGGTCTCTTGCAGCTCAAAGAAGGTGGTGCGAAAGCCTTCGAAGGCATCGGCGTTGGCGATTGGGGCGACCATTACGGCGTAGTCAGCGATCGTAGCTGCTGCTTCGGGTGTGGCGGGTAACAGGGCAACGACAGCGGTTTCGCCTACCCAGGGGGCAATGTCGCTTTCGAAGTTAAACCCGTAGGGCAGGTAGGGCAGGCCGGGCAGGCCGGGCGTGAGCCCCTGTTCGGTTGCTAACAGATTAAAAAGCTGAAACTGGTTTAGCTGGCTCCAGGTGTTTTCGGTGGTGTCGAACAGCATCACCAGGGCGGTGTTGTCGGGCAGGTGGTGCCATGGGGTGGCTTCATCGGCGCGGGTTGGGGGTGCGGCTAGGGCTAGCCCTGCTCCTACCAGACTCACTGTAAGAAGGCGTTCCCACGCTTGCCTGTGCTTGCCCATAGCTGCCTATGCTCCATAATGCTGTTCTATCAATACCCGAGCACTGGGGCTAAGTTTGTAAAGATGCAGGAATTTGTTTACGTTTTCCGGGCTGATGGTTGGTGGGAGAGCAAAGTTTGCTGCTGAGGGTATTGGCTAGCGGCTTGATATCTGCACTTGCCTCAGTGAACGATTGCAGCCAAGATTGCCGCCGGGGGAATTTCGATTTCCCCCGGCCCCCCTCGACCAGGGCCGTTCCGCCGCCCTGGACCCAACGGAAAGGACTGATCGATCATTGGTTTAAACTTCTGTTCTGCAAACTGACCTTTTGGCGACTGCGATTAACCTCACGTCGATTCCCCAACTCCTCATCACCCTCAATCCCCCTCATCCTCATCACCCCACCTCTTCTACCGGCTCTCCCGCCGCATAGGCTCGCAGGGCGTTGATGATGTGGATATTTGCCTTGGGGAAGGGATACTCTTCGATCGCATCCAAGCTCACCCAGCGCACTTCGTCGCACTCGATGGGCTGGGGGTCGCCGCTGAGGTGGGTGCAGTGGTGGACGTTGAGGGTGACTTTGAAGTGGGAGTAGGCATGGGTGATGGTGCAGAGGCGATCGCCTACCGCAATTTCAATGCCCAGCTCTTCTTGAATTTCGCGGGCGATGCAGGCTTCGATGGTTTCACCGGGCTCGATTTTGCCGCCGGGGAACTCCCACAGGCCGCCGAGTAGACCCGACTGCTTGCGGCGATCGATCAAGATTTGCTGCTGGTCATTCCAGATGACGGCGACGCCGATTTGCTTATGGGGCAGGGGGCCTTTGGGTTCTGACATGGGCAGCTCCGATTGAATATTGCGATTATAGGCCTGGCAGTGGGCCTGCCAGGGGCAGCGATCGCACTCAGGATTGCGGCGGGTACACAGCGTTGCCCCCAGATCCATCAGGGCCTGGTTAAAGTCGCGGGGGTTCTTAGGATCCAACAGCTGCTCTGAGAGCCGCCACAGATCGTTGAGCGCTCTGGCTGGGGGCACCGGCAGCGCCACCAGTCGGGCCAGCACCCGCTTCACGTTGCCGTCGAGAATGGCGTGGGGCAGGTTAAAGGCTGAGCTAAGAATGCCCCCCGCAGTGGTTTTGCCAATGCCGGGTAGGGCGGTAATGGCGTCAAAATCCGTTGGGATTTCGCCGTTGTGGTCAGCCACAATTTGCTGGGCCGCCCGGTGCAGGTTGCGGGCGCGGGCGTAGTAGCCCAGCCCCTCCCAGGCTTTGAGCACGGTTTGCTGGTCGGCAGCCGCCAGCGCCTCCACCGTCGGGAACTGCTCTAGCCAGCGCTGGTAGTAAGGCAGCACTGTTTTTACCTGGGTTTGCTGTAGCATCATCTCCGATACCCAAATGGCGTAGGGGTTGTCGATGTTGCGCCAGGGTAGGGTGCGGCCCTGCTCGCCGTACCAGTTCAGCAGGGCCTGCCGCAGCCCCACAACAGGAAAATCCGGCCAGGGCTGATGTGCCTGGACCGGACTGGGGGAAAGGGGGTGCTGGTTTAGCCTCGTTGTATAGCTCGCCTCGGTATCGCGTGCGGTATCACAGCGACCAAGGCTGGGGGAGGAATAGGGGCCAGATTGGGCTCCCTGGGTTGGTTTTGGGCGATCGCTCACTCAGCTTCAATCGACGATTCTGCGGACATCAGCGAGTGCTCGAATGCCATCCGCTGCTCGGCACCGCGCAGAAAATACCCGCTCATCATAGCAGAGGCCAGCAGACGGCCCAGACTCTCGCGGTTGGTGGTAATTTCAACGTCAAAGTGCTGAGAGGGCAGCCCGCCCAGCAGCCCAATGATGTTGTGCTCCATCATCTGCTGCACCTCGGTAGAGGCGGGGCTGGAGAGCTGAGAGACAGTCTCGGGGCTCATGCTGTGGACGTACTGCATGAGAGAGTTGACCTGCTCAGAATTTTTGAATCCGTTAAAAAGGTCTTGGGCTTTGTTGGAAGAATTGCTCACAGTGGATACCTCGCTTGGCTGGCAGTAAGTGCGGCCTGGGTTTATCAGATTGAGCTGGATGTGGTTAGTATTCCCCATCGCGTGTAGAAGGCTACTTTTGTTGTCTACATCACTATTTACTTCTACATGGGACGGTGCAGCTATTCCTGAAACCGATGTAACTAAGGTAACAGGCTCCCTTTTGCCGCTGGGTAGGTAGAACCGTACTGGCTGTGGAGAGGTTTTGCCCCCGCAGACCGAATGGTCGTTCTGCACTGAAACCCATGTGTCTAAGATAACAGGCTGCCGTTTGTTGCTGAGTCGGCAGGACCGTACTGGTTATGGAGGGGTTTTGCCCCCGCCATCTTAATTGAAATGCCGTTCTGTAGATAGATGTTAGTGTCAAACGGAGCGGTCAAGCTAGGGCGAGACTTTCTCAGAAAGGTCTTAGGCAATTTAAGGCAATCATCATCTTTGGATGGCCTCTGTCTGTCACAATTGCCAAAAATGTCCCCAAAAGCTCCTGCTAAATGACGCTTTCTTCCCCTGTTGCTCCATCCCAAGAGGCAACTTTAGCCAATCACGACCTGATTTCTCAGTACCAAGCCGTGCGCGGCCTCAGTGAAACGCTCTGTCAGCCCCTTGAGATTGAAGACTACGGGGTGCAGGCGATGGCTGATGTCAGCCCGCCTAAGTGGCATTTGGCGCACACCACCTGGTTCTTTGAGACCTTTCTGCTGCGCCCTTACCTACCCGACTACCTGGAGTTTCACCCAGGGTTTGGGTATTTGTTCAACTCCTACTACGAGGCGGTGGGCGATCGCCATCCCCGCCCCGAGCGCGGCCTGCTGTCGCGCCCCACGGTGGCCGAGGTCTATCAGTACCGGGCCTACGTCGATGAAGCGATGGCAACGCTTTTGCAGCAGTTCAGCCATCACCCCGCCGTTAGAGAACTCATTACCCTAGGTCTGCACCACGAGCAGCAGCACCAGGAACTGCTGCTCACCGACCTCAAGTACAACCTGGCCATTAACCCCCTGCGCCCCGCCTACCGTCAGGACATTGCCGTGGTCGAATGCGCCTGCCCCACGCCCCTGGAGTTTGTCGATTTTGCTGGCGGACTGCGCACCATTGGCCACCAGGCGCAGGGCTTTGCCTTTGACAATGAAAGCCCCACCCACAAGGTCTATCTGCAAGACTTTGCCCTGGCCAACCGCCTGATTACCAATGGCGAATATCTGGAATTTATGGCTGACCAGGGCTACCAGACGGCTGCTCACTGGCTAGCCGAGGGCTGGGCCATGGTGCAGAGCGAAGGCTGGCAGGCCCCCCTCTACTGGGAACAGCGCGACGGCCAGTGGTGGATCTTTACCCTGGGCGGCCTACAGCCCGTGAACCTGATGGAGCCCGTGTGCCACCTCAGCTACTTTGAAGCCGACGCCTTTGCCGCCTGGCGAGGCTGCCGCCTGCCCACCGAGGCCGAGTGGGAAGTAGCTGCGGCCCAGTTTCCCCAACAGGGAAACTTGCTGGAATCAGACCATCTGCATCCCCAACCCGGCGATGGCACGCCCACGCTTCAACAACTCTACGGCGACGTCTGGGAATGGACCCAGAGCGCCTACCTACCCTACCCCGGCTTTCGCCCGGCCCCCGGTGCTGTGGGAGAATACAACGGCAAGTTTATGTGCAACCAAATGGTGCTGCGAGGCGGCTCCTGCGTCACCCCGCCGGGTCACATTCGCCCCAGCTACCGCAACTTCTTCCCGCCCAGCGCCCGGTGGCAGTTTAGCGGCCTGCGGCTGGCGAAGGGGTAGGTGGGTGGATGGGTGGAT
>PYGV01000181.1 GCA_003022385.1 filamentous cyanobacterium CCP3
TTGCCATTCTGGTCAACGGCTAGGCCGTTACATCATTGACCAGGTTCATTATCTGGCCCGGTTTGGGGAGGGCCAACCAGCTGGCTCAGGTTTTGGGCATCGACGGCGTAGGCGGCCCCAAACCCCATCACAAAGCGCCCGCTCTGGGGACTGAGGCAAAAAATTTGGAAATCGTCCAGCGATCGCAGCATGGTAATAATCTCGCCAAAGCGCTGCTCAAAGCGATCGGCCACCGTCTGCCAATCGGCGGTGCCCCGAGGCAGCAGCTGAGCCCGACAGTCGTAGGTAATGCGCTGGCGAGCAAAAACCTGCCCCGTCTCGGCCTCGTCTTCAATCAGCAGAACGCTCGCCTGGCCAGTGTTTTGCAGGTTTTGAGTATGGGCCGATAGGCCGCTGGTGAAGATATAGAGCCGATAGTCGTCATCCATGACGTAGGGAGCGTAGCTGGCTTGGGGAGAGCCCTCACCGCTGACCGTGCTCAGCATCAGGCTGCGCACTCGGGTGGGTAGCTTTTGGTAGGCGGCTAAAACTGAATCAAAACTGGGCATGGCCATGGCGAACCCGCTGCAAATACAACCGAGAATACTGTAGCTGCCGCAGCGGGTTGCGCTACAGTAATTGAAGTCTGGTTCTCTGGTGTTATGTCGCGTTTATCTCGTCAGGTTCAGCCGGCTGAGGCCTATCTGGCCAAACTCACCGAGGCTGATTGGGCAACCCTGGCCAAGCGCGATGTCGTGGTCAAGGGGGGGCAGGGTCAGTACGGGCTGATGATTGCCACCACCGTTTCCCAGGCAGCCGCCTGGGCTGTGCTGACCGACTACAGCAGTTTTGAAACATTCTTACCCACGGTGGTCAAAAGCCGGGTGGTCGAGACAGAAGGCGATCGCACCGTTGTCGAGCAGATCGATCGACGGCGCATTTTGCTCCACACGATGGAATCTAAGGTGCTGACCGAAAACCTGGAGCTAGACGGGCAGCAGATTAGCTTTCGTCTACTAGAAGGCAATCTGGAATACATGTACGGCCACTGGCGCATTGATGTCGCCCCGCCGTCTTTAGGGCATGACCTGCTGTGTCTGCTATCGCAGCAGGTGCGGGCCGAAGCCGATGTCGGCCCCTTTAAGTCGCTATTTTATAACCTGTTTGAAGCCGGGCTAATCGACACCATGAAAGCCCTGCGAGCCGAAATGGAGCGGCGAGCCACTTTGTCCAATCTTTAGGCAACATGAACTTTTAGGCATTTTTACGGGATTTAGCCGAAAAACGCCAGACATAATCACGCTTTGCTGGATACTAAAGAGGAGCACAGCGCTCAATGGCTCAAGTTATGCGCCTTTCCGGACGCTGTGGATACTCGTAGAATAGCGATTAGAGGGTGTCCCCTGAGGGTTGACTCTTGATCCCTGCTCGGTTTTCGGTGCTCTCGCACCCTTTATCGGCCACACATTCCGCCTGTGAATGTAGGGAAATCATAAAGGACCCATCAATTCCATACCTTCACCTGGGTAATCTCAAGGAAGGTGCTGATGGCATAGGTTGTTCGGTCGGTCGTTTGCTTTTGGTGTTTGGGACATGCACACTCCGTTTTCCCACAGTTTTAGCCACTATGCCCCAGCCGTCGATCATTTATTGTTCTACAAAATCATCAACGACTCCGACGGCATTCGTCTGCGCATCTGGGAAAGCGCCACGGATCTCGATCAAAGCCCATCGCCCTATCTCTACATTCTCAACCTGCGGGTAGCCTCGATCGCCGAAGCCAAAAAACGCCTTAAGGCCCACCTCGCCCTTAACGGTGGCACCCTGGTCACCGGCCAAACTCTACCCTTTAAGGGCAAAGTCAGGCTCATGCCCCACGCCACCTGGGACGGCACCCAGGGAGATGACTAGACTCGCTGCACAAGCTTCAGCCCATTTGGCTACCACAGCCTGATGTCGAACTAGCTATTCCTAGCCAGATTGAAGCAACCGTTCCCTTCGACTCCGCTCAGGGAACGGTTACCGGAGCAGAGCCGAAGGGGGCCGGCTAACCATAGCTCCACGCGTGCATCAATCTTGCTGCAGTTTAAAGGAACGCTTGCCCAGGATCTGCTGAGCCGGGTAGTAGCTGGCTACGATCGCGATCGCCATCCACCACAGGGTGCTAATCTGGGGCCGATACATCACGGTGTCGGCAATGCCCTGGCCCAAAATGCCGGCAATCGA
This sequence comes from filamentous cyanobacterium CCP3, assembly GCA_003022385.1. Taxonomy (GTDB): domain Bacteria; phylum Cyanobacteriota; class Cyanobacteriia; order Phormidesmidales; family Phormidesmidaceae; genus Nodosilinea. The sequence continues at coordinate 2,206 of PYGV01000181.1, forward strand.
AGCGATCGCCCCCATCAGCCAGTAGCCCTGAACATCCTGGGTTTCCCGCAAACGCTGGAGCTGCACCCAGCTCTGGTGAAACAGCAGCAGCAGCAGCCACAGAAAAGCCAGTATCCCAAAAATTCCGCCCTCGACCAGCACCTCCAGAAACACCGAGTAGGCGCTCAGCGCCGTGTAGCGAGGCCGCTGAAACAGCGGGTATACGCTGTTAAACGCATCGTTGCCGGGACCAATACCTAGCACAGGGCGGGCGCGAATCATGTCTATGACCCCAGCCCACACGTTCATGCGGAAGTTGTTGCTGCTGTCGGCCCGCCCCACAAAAATGCTCAGCACCCGCGCCCGCAGTGAATCGACCGAAATCACCCCCAGCACCACCACAGCCGCCGCCCCACCCAGCAGTACCGGCAGCGCCCAGCGCTTCCAAAAAGGTGAAAACCAGATGCTCCAGTACTGCACGACCAGAATCATCAGCATAAAACCAGCGATCAAAAAGCCGATCCAGCCGCCCCGACTGAGGGTCAAAATCAGGCACAGAGTGTTGATCAGGGCGGCCAGCAGCGCCAGCCCCTTAGGCACCCAGCGCGGCCAGGCAAACACCGCAACCGTACTCATCATGATGCCTGGAATCAGATAGCCCGCCAGCAGGTTGGGGTTACCCAAAAAACTGTACACCCGAGTCACATCGGCCACGGCCGATTCGGCATCAACCCAGGTGGCCAGGGCTGTAGCCCCAAAGAAGTACTGTCGCAGCCCGTACACCGCCACCGGCAGCGTTGTCAAGATATAGGCCAGAATCAACAGCCCCCTGGCCCTAGGCTGTCGCGCCACCCGCGCAATCAACAAAAACAGCAGAATGTTGAGCGAGAGCTTAATTAAACCGGTCAGAGCCGCACCTCGAACCGGCGACAGGGCGGTAGCCAGCACCATGATTCCCCAGTAGACCGCGACCGCAATATGCACAGGCGACAGCCCCGGCCCCGCCTCGTCGGTCAGGGTCAGCAGGGCCCATAGGGCCGCCGCCGCCAGCAGCAGCACCCCAATCAGGGTGGTCGAAACGTAGGGAGCTAAGGAAAACAGCACCACCACAATGGCCAGACCAATCCAGTCGCCCCAGCGCAACAGCCAGCTGCCCTGCCGCCACCGCCGCAGCGGGGCCAGCAGCCGGTGCAACATACTGGCTTCGCGCCATTGCTCTAGGGTGAAGGTTGATAAAGTCAGCTGTTGCCAAACAGAGGTCAGCATAGGGCACTGGTGTGATGAAATCTTCCCCATCATGCCAAGCTTTGGCTGAGTTGGCGTAATCAATTGATTTCTTTCAGGCGCAAAAATTGTGCTCAGCGTTCCATGCCAGGGGTTGAAGGTGCCCCTCATGCGCTTGGACAAAATCGTTCAACCCTTAAGAAACCGTTAGGAAGCGGGAGCTGTTCAGGGGGTACGCAATGTTTCGTAATGGCCCGGTAGCTTTAATTAAGGGTTAATCATGCCCTCAGATGCCCTGTTTACAATGTGATCAATAGAAATAAAGTCCCCTTGCTCCCTCGATTTCCAGGAGAAACCCATGGCCAGCCTCTTAGAGCAGCTTAGGCAGATGACCGTTGTTGTCGCCGACACTGGCGATATTCAAGCCATTGAAAAATTTACCCCCCGCGACGCCACCACCAACCCTTCACTGATTACGGCGGCGGCGCAAATGCCCCAGTATCAAACCATCATGGATGATACTCTGCTCAAGGCCAAGGCCGATGCAGGCGCTGGCGCTTCCGATAAAGATATAGCCAACCTGGCCTTTAAGAACCTGGCTGTCGCCTTTGGCCGCAAGATTCTCGATATTATTCCGGGTCGAGTGTCCACGGAGGTGGATGCCCGCCTCAGCTACGACACCGAGGCCACAGTGGCCACCGCCCGGGAGATCATTCAGCAGTACGATGACCTGGGTATTACCCCAGAACGGGTGCTGATCAAAATTGCCTCTACCTGGGAGGGCATCAAAGCCGCTGAAATTTTGGAAAAAGAGGGCATTCACTGCAACCTAACGCTGTTGTTTGGGCTGCACCAGGCGATCGCCTGTGCCGATGTCGGTGTCACCCTGATTTCTCCCTTTGTGGGGCGCATTCTTGACTGGTACAAAAAAGACACGGGCCGCGAAGAGTACCCTCCCCACGAAGACCCCGGCGTGCTGTCGGTGACCGAGATTTACAACTATTACAAAAAATTTGGCTACAAAACCGAGGTGATGGGGGCCAGCTTCCGCAATCTGGGCGAAATCACCGAGCTGGCGGGCTGCGACCTGCTGACCATCTCGCCCCAGCTGCTGGCTCAGCTGGACAGCAATCAGGCCGACCTGCCCCGCAAGCTCGACCCCGAAAAGGCCGCAAAACTCGACATTGAAAAGCTCACCATCGATGAGGAAACGTTCCGGTCGATGCATGAGAGCGATCGCATGGCCAAAGAAAAGCTCGACGAAGGCATCAAGGGCTTTAGCAAGGCGCTCGAAACCCTGGAGGACCTGCTGGCCACCCGCCTAACTCAGCTCTCCCAGGGCGAGCAGATGGTCGGCCACGCCCGCGACGACCTGTTTAAGGCCTACGACCTCGACGGCGACGGCTTTATTACCCGTGAAGAGTGGCTGGGCACCGATGCCGTGTTTGACGCCCTCGATCTCGACCACGACGGCAAACTCTCTCCGGCCGAAATTGGGGCTGGGCTGGGGGCGGCCTTTCAGTTAGTCTAGGCTGCTCAGCGATTCCACCATCGACACCATCGACACCTGGGGCTGGTGGGGGTAAACAGCTGTTCACCCCCACCAGCATTATTGTGGCGACTGGGACGGACAGGCCATATAGCCTCAAGTCCAGATCCAACTCCCCCAAAATCTCGTATTGGAACGGGCAGGCGATCGCAAGCGATAGTCAGAGGTCGGGCCTTGCAGCGCGATCGCTGAGTCACCCCCAGACGCTACGGTAGCAGCAGGGAAAGCTGGAAGGGTAAGCGCCCCCAATTCGTATCATAAACTACAGCTTTAGGGCCGCTCTCCCCGGTAATGATCAGCCTATGGCGCTCTCGCTGTAGCGTTGATACCGCAAGCCCTGTAGTTTGGGAGACCCCTGGTGCTATTTGACGCCTACGACCCCGGCGATTTTTTTGATGAATTGTTTGCTGCTCCCGGCCAGCCCCGCCCCGAGGCCGATTTGCTGATCCAGCGAGTCAACGCCCTGGCTCTGAGCGATCTACAGCAGCGGCAGCAGACCGCGCAAAATGCCCTATTTAAGCTGGGGGTCACGTTTAACGTCTATAGCGACAATCAGGGCACCGAGCGAATCTTGCCCTTCGATGTCATTCCGCGCGTGGTGCCCGGCCACGAGTGGGAGTGGCTCGAAAAGGGGCTCAAGCAGCGCATCTACGCCCTTAACTGCTTCATCCACGATGTCTACAACGACCAAAAGATTCTCAACGATGGGGTGATTCCGCGCCAGGTGGTGGAGTCGGCACCGGGGTTCCTCAAACCCTGCATGGGGCTAAACCCGCCCAACAACGTCTGGTGCCACATCACCGGCACCGACCTGGTGCGCGACAAAGACGGTCGCTGGTACGTGCTCGAAGACAACATGCGCTGCCCCTCGGGCGTCTCCTACGTGCTGGAGAATCGGCGGGTGATGAAGAACACCTTCCCGCACCTATTCGCGGCCATGGATATCGCCGCCGTGGACGACTACGCCAGTCAGCTGCTCGAAACCCTGCTCAACCTGGTGCCCGAAACGCTAATTAATCCTCGCGTGGCGGTGCTAACACCGGGCATGTACAACTCGGCCTACTTTGAGCACTCGTTTTTGGCCCAGCAGATGGGAGCCGAACTGGTGGAGGGCCGCGACCTGGTGGTCTCCGACGGCTACCTGAAAATGCGCACGACCAAAGGGTTGGAGCGGGTCGATGTGGTGTACCGCCGCATTGATGACGACTTTATTGACCCGCTGGCCTTTCGGCCCGACTCGCTGTTGGGGGTGCCAGGGCTAATGGAGGTGTATCGGGCTGGACGGGTGGCGCTGGCCAACGCCCTAGGGACTGGGGTAGCCGACGACAAGCTGGTCTACGCCTACGTACCCCAGATGATTCGCTACTACCTCGACGAAGACCAGATCATCCCCAACGTGCCCACCTACCTGTGCGAAGACGAGACCCAGCAGGCCCACGTGCTCCAGCATTTGGATCAGCTAGTGGTGAAGGCCACCAACGCCTCGGGCGGCTATGGCATGCTGGTTGGCCCCCACGCCACCGAGGAGGAGCGGGCTGAGTTTGGCGATCGCATTCGCGCCAACCCCAGAGGCTACATCGCCCAGCCCACCCTCTGCCTGTCGCGGGTGCCCACGCTAATCGACGACAGCTTTGAGGGCTGCCATGTCGATCTGAGGCCCTACATCCTCTACGGCCAGGATATCTACGTGAACCCCGGCGGCCTTACCCGAGTCGCCCTCAAGCGCGGCTCGCTGGTGGTCAACTCCTCCCAGGGTGGCGGCAGCAAAGACACTTGGGTGGTGAAATCGGTCAACCCAAACGCCCAGCTGCCGATTCAAAGCCAGACTCAAAGTCAATAGAACATTAGGCGCAAGCGCGCAGAGCAACAGTAGATCCAAGAACTTATTAGGATATGAATAGCTCACCCCTGAGTTAACTAGTTGTAGGGCTTTAATGGTACAACTCACCTCTAAAACATTGACTCTGGAAGAGTTCCTGAAGCTGCCAGAAACTAAACCTGCCAGTGAGTTTATGGATGGACAGATTCTTCAAAAACCCATGCCCCAGGGAAAGCACAGTGCTATTCAAGGTGAGTTGGTCCCATTTGTTAATACTGCTCTAAAACCAAAACGCATTGCTCGCGCTTTCCCAGAACTGCGCTGCACCTTTGGGAGTCGTTCTGTAGTCCCCGATGTGGTGGTAATGATGTGGAGCCGCATCCCTCGTGACGAAAATGGTGAAGTCGCTAATACTTTTTTGGTTACTCCAGACTGGACAGTTGAGATCCTCTCTCCAGACCAAAGCCAAACTAGAGTCACCAAAAATATTCTTCACTGCCTCAGGCACGGCACTCAAATGGGCTGGCTGATTGATCCTGATGAACAAACGGTCTTCGTCTATCGCCCCAAACAGGAAACCGAAGTTTTTGACCGACCTCAGGATGTCTTACCCGTCCCCCCATTCGCTAATGATTTAGCCCTCACCATTCAGGATTTGTTCAACTGGCTCCTAGAGTGAGCTGAACGAAATCCTTCCCCTCCTCACACCCATCTACTCTCCCACTCTCCTACCCACCTACTCCTATGCTCAGCCGCGTCGCCGACTCCATCTACTGGCTCAACCGCTACGTCGAGCGGGCCGAAAATGTGGCTCGCTTTGTCGATGTGAACCTCAACCTGCTGCTCGATGCGCCCTCCGGCATGGAGCAGCAGTGGGAGCCGCTGGTCAGAACGACGGGCGATCAGGCGATGTTTCAGGCCCGCTACAGCGAAGCGACAGCCGAAAACATTCTGCGGTTTTTGACCTTCGATCGCGAGTACCCCAACTCAATCATTTCCTGCCTGCGCTCAGCGCGGGAAAATGCGCGATCGGTGCGAGAAATTATCTCCTCAGAGATGTGGGAGCAGGTGAACTCGTTTTACCTGATGGTGAACGAGGCCGCCGATGTGGGGCTGCTGTCGGAGCTGCACAACTTTTTCCCCGAAGTGAAAATGGCCAGCCACCTATTTGCCGGAGTGATGGATGCCACCATGTCCCACAATGAGGGCTGGCACTTTGGCCAGCTGGGGCGACTGCTGGAGCGGGCCGACAAAACCGCCCGCATCCTCGACGTGAAGTACTACATTTTGCTGCCTTCGGTCACCGATGTGGGCTCGCCCCTGGACGACCTACAGTGGATTGCTCTGCTGAAGTCGGCCAGCGCCTACGAGATGTACCGCAAGTGCCAGTACCGCATTACCCCCAAGGGTGTAACCGAGTTTTTAATTCTCAACCGTGAGTTTCCGCGATCGATTCAGTTTTGTCTGCTAGAGGCCGAGCGATCGCTGCACTGCATTTCGGGCACCCCGGCGGGCACCTGGCGGACGGGCAGCGATCGCGCCCTCGGTCGCCTGCGCTCCGAACTCGACTACCTCACCATTGAAGAAATCACTCAGCAGGGGCTGCACGAGTTTCTCGACAACCTGCAAACTCGGCTCAACACCGTCAGCGAGACAATTTTCTCAGACTTTTTTGCCCTGGAGCCTGTCGCCTAGCGCTAAGCGATCCCAGGGTTCTAATGTGGGTAAGGCAACAATCTCGGCTAATCGCCCTAAAGAACCCTGGGATCTTTTCCTATCGCACCAGCACCAGCGCCAGGCTCAGCAGTAGGAGTCCTACTATCCCTACCACTCCCCGATGGTTGCGCAGCCAAAAACCAAGCTGCTGCCCCGGCGACAGTGACGGCAGCACCAGATCCTTGTCTGCCTTTAGCGATCGGTAGAGAGTACAGGTTTCGGCGTGGGGGCGCTGAGGAAAGTTGCAGGTGTCGTCGGCGTCGTAAAGGCAGGTGGCGCACAGCGGCTCGTCGCCCTCGGTGCGGTGCAGCGGTATGCCTGGATGCCCGTGGGCCTTAAGCGGCAGGCCACAGCGGGGGCACTGTAGCGCAACGGGTTCTAGAGTAGCCTGACAGCGGGGGCACGACAGCATCGCAGCGGCGCCATACATCAACAACTATGGCCGTATGCTAGCGCAGCCCGCCGCCGATCAGACGGCGAAACAGCCGGTACCCAGCCCGCACCCAGTCCAGCAGCGCATAGGGTATCGGCAGGCCCAGGGGCAGAAAAAAGGGGCGATAAATCCACCAGTAGGCGCGCTTGACATCCTGCCAAGCCCGGCAGGGCTGGGAATTTAAGAAATCAGACACGTCCACGACCAGACCGCGCCCTTCATACTGCATCACGTTGCGTCCGTGCACATCGTGGGGAAACATGCCCCGGCTGCGCACATAGTCGAGGGCGGCATCGATATCACGAATTACCTGGGGCGGAATAGCAATGCCCCTGTGCAGACAGTCGTACAGCGTTACCCCGTGCAGGCGCTTGAGCACTAAAAACGGCGCTTCGCTGACGTAGCACCGCGAAAATGCCGGATGATCGGCCAGCCGTCGGTAGACTTCGACCTCGGCCTCAATCCCCGGCCGCCCTGGGGCATACACCTTCACCACCTGCTCAGGATAGTCGGGGTGCAGAAACACAGCGGCGTAGTTGCCCGCCCCCAGGCATCGCCAGGGCACCGGCACCCGATGAACCACTACCGGATTGTGAGGGTCGATGCTTTCGAGGTGCAGCCCTGGCAGTAGCTCCTTGCGAACGCATTGGGCAAGCGCCTGAATAGGGTCAAGCATAGGGATGAAGTTGCCGATGACTCGCCATTGAACTCGGTCTGTGGCCAAGTTTTAATTGTGACAAGATCAGGGGGCGATCGGCGGCGGGCGGTGCGATCGCCTCAGATGTTCAAACTTAATTCGAGGGATAGCGCCTTACCTGGTACTCACGGGCGTCGATCATGCGGTAGTCAAACTCAACCGCCTTGTCAAACCGTTGCCCCACGGCGTCTAGCTCCTCCTGGGGAATCGACTTCCACTGCTCGCGGGTTTGCCAGCGCACCATAAATACCACCTGGTCGTGCAAATCGGGCGAGATCCACACTTCCTTAGAAATAAAGCCGGGATACTGGCTCAGGGCCGGCGTCCAGATGTCGTTGTCCAGGCGAATGAAGTTTTCTCGGTTTTCGGGGTCGACCGCAAAGGTCAGCCATTCAATCACCATTGGGATGCCGCTCCGGTAAGACGCTCAATTTGTTCTTCAAAATAGGCCTGACGCGTGCCCAGCACCCGCGCCAGCACCAGCCCCTCGCGGTAGGCTGCAAGGGCCGAGGGGGTAGCCCCCAGCTGCTCGTGCACCTGGCCCAGCTGCTCGTAGGCCGCCATCATGGTAAACGCGCTGTGGGACTGCTGGGCGACTACCAGCAGCTGCTCGTAGAGGTAGCCCACATCGGCCCAGCGGCCCAGGGTTTTGTAGATATCGGCCAGGTCATCGATCGCATTGGCCGCGACCTCAAGCTGCCCCTGGTCAATGGCGTTGGTGTAGGCCACCTGGAACTGGCGCGAGGCCGTCGTTACGTCACCTAGAGCGAGGTAGTTTTGGGCGACGCGGTGCTGCAGGGGGGCAATCTGCGGCCACAGGCTCTCGTCGCTTTGGTAGAGGGTGAGCAGGCGCTGCTGCAGGGCGATCGCGCCCGCAAAATCCTGAGCCTGCTCCAGGTTCTGAGCCTCAAGGGTCAGGTAGCGCCGTTCGTCCTCGGGGTTGACCTCAACCTGGTTCAGCGCCACCAGCTCGCCATAGGCCTCGGCGGCAGCTGGAAAATAGAACCACTCCGATCGCAGGGCGGCCAAAATTTCGAGCTGGCGGCGATACTCGGCAGTGTTATCGGCCAGGCGAGCCGCGTCGGCCAGATCGCGGCGAATTTCGGCGGCAGCATCGATCGCGCCCAGCACTACATAGGTCTCGGCCAGGCGCTCTAGCCGCTTGCGGTCTTCTGGCAGCACCAGATCGGCGCGAATTTCGTCGAGCCGCACGGCGTAGAGCTGCAGATCTTGGGTAGCGGTGCTGTCGCGCAGCCACTGCCCCACCCGGTCGATCGCCGCCAGCTCCGGCTCAACCCCCAGCAGACGGCGCAGGCGAATCTCACGCCGCCAGATGTCGCGGGCCTGCTCTAGCTCCCCTGCTTCGGCCAGGGCTTCGGCCTCTAGCGCCAGCTGATCCAGACTCTGCTCTAGAGCGTACAGCTCCAGCGGGCTGGGGGGGCGCGACAC
>PYGV01000024.1 GCA_003022385.1 filamentous cyanobacterium CCP3
AAGCCCTTCAAGTGGAATTACACCGGTAAACCCTTAGTCTCGTGAATGATTGACTTATTTCTGCCTCAGAGTACTAGTCCACAAAAAGATACTACCAGCAGCATCTAATGCTGCAATTTTTTCACTGTTACCGGATAGCTCAAAAGCAATAATCTCCTCTTCTTCAAACTTAACCAGATCTGGCTTTTGACTGTCAGATTTAGACAGTGCCCATAGCTTAGCTAGCCCATCGTTGGATACAACAATATCAGAGCCAGCTGAGGCTGTAGAAACATGGGAAAATGCCGAACCACTGTTTATTGAAAAGATTGGCACCTGAATATCTAGTCCTTCCCTTTCAGGGTTTCTCAACTTAATCGATCCATTGACGCAGGAAAAAACAACTAAGTTTTTCTGAGGCAAGAATTTAGGGTTGATGGGTCGACCGCTGCTGCCATAGCACGAACCATCCTCATCTCTTTCAAAATCATAGTTAGCGAAACGACCTTCATGCTGAATATAAGTAGCATCTTGGCCCGAGAGAATTTCCTCCATCGATATCGTTTGCTCGTAGGGTCTGATTGTGTCGCCATCAATTTCCCATGCTTTAGGTGATGGATTATCGATGTCGGTTAGAAGCAGTGTTTTTTCGGCTGCGTCAAACTTGAGATCTATCTCATAGTCAAGTGCTCTATTTGCTCCGATGTTGCTCAGGCCGTGTTCTTCATCTAAGACAAATTTACTTAGCCTGTTAGACCAGACCTTTACATTGGTTTCGTCAATAGTAGCAATGTAGGTGCCTTGGGGCGAAAGTGAGGCCCAATTTAGCGACGGCAACCGCATTGTTTCACGGTTTCCATAGAAAGCCTGCTGCAAAGTAAGCGTAGCTTGAGACACCAGTTTTTTGTCTTCCCCTACCCTGCTGTTAGTTTGGATAATACGAGCGGCTTCTAGAGCTTCTAGTAAAGCATCGAGATGTTGACTGTTTTGAAAATTATCCCTAGAGTTGGAGAGCAAGATTTGTGCATTTCTTTTTTCTGTTTCAATGCGCCTATCTTCGGCCTGCTGTTGTGCAATGACGGCCTGCCGCCGCTGCTCCTCAACAAAAATACCAACCGCTATAGACACCGCAAATAGCCCGAGCACCGTTGCCCACCGGAGGCCTACGTTAAAGCGTTTTCTGCCCAAGCTGCGCTGAACGAACTCAGCCTCGGTTGCATTAAACCAGTGGGGTTCTCGCTGTCTGATTTGCTTGAGCAGGGGCAACCGTGCATCGGCATGCCAGAGAAACGGTACCTTTTGCTCTCGTTTCCAGTCATTGGCAGCAGGGGTGAGGCGGCGCTGCAGCAGCAGCTTTTCTCGCTCATCTAGGGCATCGCCTTGACCCTGAGCTTTCCAAGGCAACCAGCCTTTGCGGGTGGAACTATCTATCGCGTCTGCATGGTTGTCTACTTCTAGCCACTGCAGCAGTCGGGGCCAACCCTCCACCAGGGCATCGTGGGCGGGTTCCACGTAGGGCTGTTCGTCGGCAGTGGTGTCGCCCACCAGCAGGCGGGCCTCTTTAAACCGAGTCAGCACCTGCTGCACTCTAGCCCGTTCGGGTTCAGCGTACTCCAGCTCACTGAGCAACACCTGACGTCGGGTGTTGCCCGTGCCGCTGGTAGCCACCAGGCGCAGCATCATATGGCGAATGGTGTCGGCAAACGCCGGGTCGGCATCGACTAGGGCGTGGTACTCCTCTTCGGCTCGGTTGACCAGAGCCTGTTTGATGCCGCCCAGTTCTTCGTAATCCGCTTCTGTAATCGCTCGATTGGTGCGTGTGGCAGCGTTGCGTAAATACTTTAAAAACAGCTCCCGCAGGGTGAATGAGAGCAGCGGTAGCGCTCCCGGCATTTCGCTGACTTCATCGATCAGGCGATCGACCAGGCTGGGCGGTTCAAAGTACATCACCTTGGCCGAGGCCGGGGCCTCGATTGCCGCCCGCAATTCCTCCCGATTCATGGGGCGAATGGTGAAGCGATCGCAGGCCCAGTGCTCTTCCAAGGGCGAGTTGCGAAACTGAGGTTCGAAGTCTGACCGCAGGGTAAGAATGACGTGGAACTGCTCGTCCTGGCGATCGAGCAGCTGATCCAAAATCTCTAAACATTGCTGCCGCTGTGTTCCATCACGACAGAGGGAAAACAGCTCTTCGGCCTGATCGACCACTAACAAAAGCTGCCGATCGGGGTTTACCTGTCGCCACTGTTCCAGGTTGCTGTTGAGGTAATTGGCCCAAGTATTAGGATTTAGATCAGCTAACGTTGCAGCTAAATCCGGCCCAGGCAGGGTTTGCAGAATGGCTTTTAGCGGGGCCACCCCAGGGCGCATAATCGGCAGCACCTGCCAGATAGGTTGACCATCAGGGTTGAGGTCTTGCTTGAGGGCGGGCACCAGGCCCGCTTTGACCAGGCTCGACTTACCCGTGCCCGAGGCCCCCAGCACAATCGTCAAAGGGTGGGTTTCAGCAAATGCTTGCAGGTCTTGAATGAGCTGTTTGCGGCCAAAAAATAGGTGCTGGTGCTGCTCTTCAAAGGCCTCTAGCCCTCGGTAGGGGTTCGCCGCTTCGTTGAGCTTGGGGGCACTGGGCAAATCGAGTTCGCGGCCCGGCACCATAAAAACAAATTCTCCCTTGCCGTGGTTTTTGAGCGGCCACAGTCCTGGGGTTTGGCGCACGGCATGGGTAGTGGTATCGGGCTCAACGGCATCCCTCAGGTACTGGTACAACTCGGTGGCGGTGATCACGCCGTCCCCGGCGGGTTTGCCCTCGCGGGGTGGGGGGCTGGCATCGGCCAGGCTGTTGGCCTGCAGCGCCTTGATCAGGGCTTCAGCAAAGGGGGAGTGCCGCCCAACAGTGCCGCGATGGTCTTTAATCGACAGAGCATCCATCGCCTCTTGATCGTCGGCGGAGGAGGTGATTACCTGCCAGGCGGGGTCAGCGAGAAAGCGGGCAAAGCGCTCTTTATGAATGACTTGAGGAATCGGTGACAGACGGCGAGTAGCCGACCAGCGAAAGGCCCCCGCAAAGCAGCAGTCAAAAATGCCTAAAAAATGGCGGCAAGTCAGACCCGTGAGGGCATCGTGCACCAGGGTCATGGGCAGATAGGTGGCGCTATCGCCCAGTTTGGCATCCTGGGGAATCAGGTAGCCCTCGGGGCCATCGTCCCCATTGAAGGCCAAACCGTGCCCAGCAAAGTAAAACAGCACGCGATCGTCGGGTTGTACCAGGGCGGGGAGTTTGTCGGTGAGGAGCGATCGCAGGGTAGCCAAACTCACCTGCTGGTCGCGCAGCAGCACCACCTGGTAGCCGTGGTCAGCCTTCAGCACATGGGCTAGCTGGGTGGCATCATTGACGGCGGTTTTGAGCGCCGGAATCCCGTTTTGGTATTGATTAACACCAATAATGATCGCAATACTGCGCTTAAACTGTGCCATAACTAGCTGTCAAACCGAGATGCACTTATGCAGAAAAGCGAGATCTAAAGGTGCGAGATGTTTTGCCTGAGTTGTTAACTATGGTCAAAACTACAGCAACAGTACAATACCTTTTTAACCGTGCCTAATCAGGTTCAATAACTTTTACTCAAGTCGCCATCAATGGATAACGGCAGCAAAAGCAAGGCCTGGAATGCCAATCGAACTAGCTTCGAACGCAACCTAGCCATTGTCATTGGCATTGACCAGTACCAGCACGACAGCATCGCCAACCTGAGCACTGCCGTTAGCGATGCCAGCGAGATCGCAGCTCTGCTCAAGCATTACGACTACACTCCCTATCACCTGTGCGATCGCAAAGCCACCCTGCAAAACCTCAAAACCCTCTTTCAGGACGTGCTGCCTAACCAGCTCAAGCCCGGCGAGGGCGATCGCCTGCTGGTGTACTTTGCTGGGCACGGTCTGCCTCGCTCTAACGACAGTGGGCCAGAGGGCTACCTGGTGCCCCACGATGCCGACCCCACCCAGCCCGACTCATTTTTGGCCATGGGTGAGCTGTACCAGGCCCTGGCCCAGCTTGAGTGCCACCACCTGCTGGTGATTTTAGACTGCTGTTTTGCAGGCACCTTTCAGTGGGCGGGCAGCCGCAAGGCCGTGCCCGTGCTTGAAACCATTCAGCGAGAGCATTACTACCACTTCATTCGCCATCCGGCCTGGCAGGTGCTTACCTCCTCTGCCCACGATCAAGAGGCTCTAGACGTAGCTCGCCTAAAAGAGAACAATCGTCAGTCGGTGGCGGGGCTAAATCAGCCCCATTCGCCCTTTGCCCTGGCCCTTTTAGAGGGTCTAAAACCTGGCGAAAATGCCCAGCCCAGCAAAGCCGATCTGTACCCCGACGGGGTGATCACAGCCCACGAGTTGTTTGTCTATTTGCAGACGCGGGTTAAGCAACTGTCCGGTGACGAGCAGGCTCCCGGCATTTACCCCATGCGGCGCGACTTCGACAAGGGCGAGTTCATTTTTACCTCCCCCAACTTCAGCCCCCAATCGTTGGCCAAGGCCCTGGCACTGAGCGCAGACAACAACCCCTACCGGGGCCTGAATTCCTTTGATGAACGCCACGCCAAGTCTTTTTTTGGTCGGCAAGCGCTGATCGATGAGTTGGCAGATCGCCTTGCCCAGCCCGATCAGGCGCTGACCGTGGTGCTGGGGGTATCGGGCTCGGGCAAATCGAGCCTGGTCAAGGCCGGGTTACTGCCCCGCCTGCGCCAGCAAGAGCCACAAACCGGGGCCGGTCAGCCTCAAACCTGGCGCATCCTCGACCCGATGCGTCCGGGGGAGTTTCCGTTGGGGGCACTGGCTCAGGCGCTGTTACCCCTGTTGAGCGCTGATCCTCTCTCCAGGGATGACCTGGAAACGGTGAGTCGGCAGCTTCAGCAAGACCCCCAATACCTCAGCCGCGCGATCGCCGCCTGGAGCCAGCAGCAGCCAGGGGCGAGACTTGTCATGGTGATCGATCAGTTTGAGGAAGTGTTGACAACTGGACGAGGCGTTGGCGACACCTCTCCGATGGAGCACCATACAGCCGCCCAGCCTGCGATTGCTGAGGCCACCCATGGGCAGCGGTTTTTAGAGGCGCTTGGCATTGCGATCGCCGATCACCCCCAAACCCTGCGCCTGGTACTCACCCTGCGCTCTGACTTCGAGCCTCGCTTTTTGCGATCGCCCCTAGAACCCCACTGGCAGACCGCCCGGTTTCCGGTGCGGGCCATGACCTCCGACGAACTGCGCCAAGCCATTGAAAACCCGGCCCTCAAGCAGGCGATCTATTTTGAAGAACTCAAAGACGCCGCAGGCAACCCTACCGGCAACTTGGTCAGCCAGCTGGTCGATGAAGTAGGCCAGATGCCCGGTGCCCTGCCGCTGCTGTCGTTTGTGCTGAGCGAACTGTACCTGCGCCTCTACCAGCGCTGGCAGCGCGATCGCAGCACCGATCGCACCCTACGCTTTGCCGACTACTACGCCCTCGGCGGGGTCACTGGCGCACTCACCTACCGTGCCAACGAAGAGTACAACGCCCTCGATGCATCGCAGCAGAAGACCCTGCGTCGCGTCATGCTGCGGATGATCGCTATCGGCGAAGGGGGCATTGCCCGCCGCCAGGTGCCCCAATCGGAGTTGGTGTATGCAGACCCAGCAGAAAACGAGCGGGTGCAAACGGTGCTCGAGCGGTACTCCACAGCGCGACTCATCGTTGAGGGCTCAAACTCCCAGGGCGAACCCTACGTTGAACCAGCCCACGACGCTTTGGTACAGGGCTGGGATCGGCTATTGGTGTGGAAAAACGAAGAAGAAGAAAACACCCTCTTACAGCGCAGGCTCACCCCAGCCGCGACGGAATGGAAAACAGTTCAGAGCAAGGCACAGCCATCCAGGTCACCTATCCAGGTAGATATTCTGATCAATGGGCTAGATAGCAGGTTGTATCGGGTTGAAAATTTGCTGCAGCAGTCTGTTGCCAGGGTGCTGCGATTGGGGATGCGATCGCAACAGCAGCCCCGTTCAGCAGACCAACCAACCCAGTTTCTCTGGAGCAGCAACCCTTATTTAGATGTCTTAAACGAGAAGCTTCGCTCTAACTGGCATTGGCTAAACCGGGTCGAAACTGAGTTTGTGCAACAAAGCGTTTTGCAAAAACGCCGTAATTTAAGCTGGCGGTGGCGCATTACCCTGGGCGTTATTTTAGGGCTCAGCGGCCTGACAATTGCCGCCCTAATCGGCCAGCGCAATGCCCAAATCGGCCAGATTCAGGCCTCCATAGAATCCGCTGATGCCAACTTTCGCGGTGGGCAATCTTTTGAAGCATTGCTCGATGGTTTGAGCGCTGCCAACACTCTGGAGCGTCCCCTGTTGCAGGTGTGGCCACCCAATCCTCAATTGAAGAAACAGCTCCACGGAACCCTGCAAAAAGCGACCTTTTCCGTACGGGAAAGCAATCGCTTAACCAGCCAGACGCAAGGTACCACCCGCAGCAGACTGAGTCCCGATGGACAGCTTGTTGCCAAAGCCGATGCCCTTGGCAACCTTTCTCTCTGGGACTGGAATGGACGGCAACAAGAGCCAGCCCCGTGGCCCACCGAACAAACATCCGTGATGAATGTGGCCTTTAGCCCCGATGGTAAAACGATCGGCACGGCCGGGTCAGACAGCAGCGTGCGCCTGTGGAATTTGCAGGGACAAGCAACCGGACCAGAACGCCTAAGCGGCCACTCAGATATGGTCAAGGGCATTAGCTTTAGCGCCGATGGACAGTGGATAGCCACCTCAGGCGTTGACACAACCGTTCGCCTGTGGACGGCCCAGGGCGAGCCAGTGTGGCCTACCCCAACTGATCGAGCGACCGAGATCAAAGGCAAAGGACACTGCAAGGATGTTTGGAGCGTGGTGTTTAGCCCCGATAGCAAAACTCTGGCCAGCGCCTCCGACGACGGCACCTGGCGGCTTTGGGATTTAACGGGCCGTCAATTGGCAATAGTTTCTATCAGTGCAGACGGGCAAGGGCAAGTTTCAACTGGTTCAGACCCATGTCAAGATCTGTTTGCTGATTCGCTAAATGAGCTGCACACTATTCGCTTTAGCCCCGACGGTAACAGGGTGGCTACAGCGGGTAGAAATGGCATGATCTACCTGTGGTCAGTACAGGAAGAACGCCTGTTGGCCACCCTGCAAGGGCACCGGGGCCGCATCTGGCAGGTAGAGTTTAGCGACGATGGTAAACAACTCGCCAGCGCTTCGGCTGACGGCACTGTGAGGCTTTGGCCGCTAGACCTGCTATCAGAGCAACCTCCTGAGAAGCCTGGGGCTCTTGAAACCAACCTCATTTTGCAGGGGCACCGAGGCCCTGTTCGCCACGTGAACTTTAGCCCCGATGGGCAACACCTAATCAGCAGCGGCGACGATGGTACAGTTCGTTTTTGGACTTTAAGAGGGCAGCCGTTAGAACCTCTCGACGCCACGCCAAGCACTGGCCTGAATGCATCTTCAAATAACGCTCAGCAAGCCATAACGATCAATCAACAAAACGGCATCTTCTATCTAACCAGTGAGCAGGGACAGCCCATTGCAACGTTTGACAGTAACTCAGCCGTAGAACAGCGGTGGAATGCCCTAACTCTAAGCCGCGATCGCCAGCAGTTAGCCGGGGCCAGCGCAGATGGCGTCTATTTGTGGAACATAGAAAACGGTCGCATTACCCAAGTCTCTTCTTCTCCTTTTCGGCAGCATGTAGGGCCAGTGCTCGATGTTGCCTTTAGCAACGATGGACGCTACCTGGTCAGCTCAGGCGAGGATGGCACGATCCGCATTCGAGATTTAAACAACGCAAGTGATAGCCAAAGAAACCTCCTGCCGGTTTACGATGCTCAGGTAACATCTATCGACTTTAGCCCCAACGGTAGATTTTTGGTCAGTGGCGACGATCGCGGCAACGTACAGCTATGGGACTGGCAGAACCGTCGGGAGTTTGCCGATTGGCAGGCCCATGCCAACTCAGGGATTGAAACAGTCGAATTTAGCCAAGATAGTACGTCGCTCATCACTACTGCTGAAAACGGCAGTCGCGAAGAATGGCCGTTAGAGAATTTTGATCAGCTGCATGCCAGAGGCTGTCAACTGGTCGGCAATTATCTAAATTCTCGCCAGCCACGGCAAAGCCTAAATAGCAGCCAACCGTTGCTGGGTCAAACCATAAGTCAATGGCTGAAAGGCTTGAATCTTCTTGCGATCGCATCACCATTTAGCGACGCAGACAGCAGCGCTTACGATCGCGATCGATCGGTGTGCGAAAATCGCTGAGAAACGCAATTGACGATCTAGCTGAGCCACGCCAGCAAGCCATGGTCGGTGAAACCGCCATCCCCGGTTCAAATCTGGGTGTCGGCTTTATATCAGGTCCGCTTAAATGGTCCTATCTTGTCATTCCCACGGAAGTGGGGATCCATTGTGGATAAGGTACTCCAGAGTGGATTCCCGCCTGCGCGGGAATGACAAGCAAATCGCTTTCTATTGGCTAATTAATCGGACTTCATATTACACAGCACCCCCTTATCGGGAGAGCTGGTTAGCCGCTTTGGTGGCCGCTGGTTTCTGGGCCGACTGGCGAAGGTTAAGGAAATTTCACTAACCGATGAATTTCAAGACCTGCCAGGCTACTTTAGAGAAGCCTGCGCTGCGCTGGATGCCCCCTCTGGCTGAACAATGCCGAAAGACCTGCAATACTACGCTAAAAAGTTTGCGACGCTGAACGTCAACAAGCACCGAGAGCGGGGGGCGGCACCGCATAAGCCTGTGCTGTTGATTGCGGTGATGGAGCTGATCGAGCAGGGCAAGCTGCGGCTCAATCAGGTGCCGCTGTTGCCGGAGCTGATTTCGACGTTTTTGAAGTACTGGCGCAATCTGGTGAAAACCGACCACCGCTCGGATATTTCGCTGCCGTTTGTGCATTTGACGGGCCGCTCGAATGAGATTGAGCAGCTATCATTAATCGATGAGTTTAAGGCGGTGAAAACTCAGCTTTTGCAGGAGGGTGGGGCGACCTACAGGGTCGAAGACCTGAAGGATGAGGAAAATATTGTCGTCAGAAATGGGGCGTTTCGCAAGATTGTGGTGTCGCTCTATGACCAGCGCTGTGTAAGAACCACCACTGGGCGTTTGACCACGGCTGGTTTGGGGTGGATGACGATTACCGAATTGTGATTCCGCAGGAGCGGTTTATGGAGGAGGCTGCGGTGGAGAGTCGGGAGATGGTGGCGTTTAGGGGAGAGGCGATTGGACTGCCGGGGGAGCGGGAGTTTTGGCCGAGTTTGGAGGGGTTGAGATGGCATAGGGAAAGGTGGGGGATTACCCTTTAATCTGAGACAGATAATATTATCAAGGGCACTTACAGTTTGTTTGCCGCGAAAAATCAAATGCTGAACTTGCAAAATTTAGATAAAGTCATAAAAAAACTGGACGAGGCAAATCCCATGGACTTCAAAAATCCTGGGGATAGCTTCAAGTTCTTCACTTGCAAAATACACATACAAGAGTTTCGCAATATCAGAGATCTCACCCTGACATTTGAGCATCCAGCAACAATTCTATCAGGTAGCAATAAAATTGGAAAGACTAGCATCCTCCTTTTAATAGCTTGCAGCCATTACGACTTTTATAGGTATGATTCAACAAAGCCTGAAACAGTATTAAAAAGGCATTCCTGGGGAGATGTTATGCCTTTCACCAAACAAGAAAATGCCATTCGAGATTATGAGTATCATTTGTTTTGGCGTGTTGGCAAAGATTTTAGAGATGGCAAGGCTAGAAGGTTGCATACAAGCAAATCTTGGAGCGGTGTGGGTAAAGCGACACAAGATAGAAAGAAAGCAAAAATCAGAGATAGACATGTGAGGCTAGTTGACTTAGAACGAATATTGCCGGCCCGCAATTTCTCTAATAGTTTGATGAGAAAGATTGCTAAAGCAGAACAGGTTAGACTGTCAGAGGATATAGAAAAAGCTTTTTCTTACATATTTTGCCTAGCAAATCAACCTGAAATCTACAGAATTGGCTCACACGTTAATAAGTTTGCCTATTTAATACACAGTGGCATTTCAACGTATTCAAGTTATAATGCGGCTACAGGTGAAGAGTCCATCTTGAATATACTAGTAGACATATTTGAAACGCCTTGCAATTCCCTTATTCTGATTGATGAACTCGAGGTAGGTTTTCATCCTGATATTCAAAGGAGGCTAGCGGACATCATCAAATATGTTTCCTGGAATCACAAAAAACAATTTATAGTAACGACCCACTCTCCAACCCTGTTGTCATCGTTTGCGCCAAGCTCAAGAAGGTTTTTGGAAAAGCAGGAAGACGGAACTACAAAGGAAAAAAGAAAAATATCTGTCAATGCTGCTTTCTCAAAAATGGATTCTAATGCTTATCCTTTGCTAAATTTATTCTGTGAAGACAAAGAGGCATTTTTTGTCATTAAGAATCTCCTTATTTTAATGAATGAGAGATTCTTGCAATTTGACAAACTGGTCAATGTGATTAGATCAGGCCCAGCAGATAGAGTGAGAAACGATTACCTGACTCACAAGAGGAATTATGAACAGTATAGAATAAAGATTGGCTATGCTTGCGTTTTTGATGGAGACTATCACGAAGACGAGAATTATTCTTGTCTAGTAAATAGCAATAGTGATTTTGCCTTTTTCTTGTACCCCTATGATAAATTTGAAAAAATTCTTGTGCAAACTTTCTTGCATGAAAAGCCTAACGAGCGCTTGGAAACTTCACTCCAGTATACAAACCATCATGGCCTGTTTCAGGTAATGTGTGATATTGGATTGACTGCGACGCCTGACCAAGCACTAAATAGGTGTTGGGATATGTTTGTTAAAACAGAAGATTTTGGCACTTTAAAGGATCGTTTTTGTGACTTTATTATAAAAACGACGAAATATTTTTCTGATGTTAGCGACTAGCAAGTAAGTAGGGTGAGCACTGCCAGTCCTACAACTGCCCACGTCACACTTCCCAAAATGCGTTTACCTAAAGTCAGTAGGGTGGCAGTGTCCACCGCCCCATCAGGCGCTACAAAACAACCCGTTGTTGCCATTTTTAATTAGAAGCTGACCAATCCTCATAAGCTGCAAAATCTCTGGGCAGCAGGATGTCAACGGTTTCAAACATGCCGAGGATCAGTAGATCCTTATCACCTGTGACAATGCAGGCTACATTACCCGCGATCCAAATTGGTATCCAATACCAGCTTCATAACACCATCTCAAAGATGTCATCGTCAGTATAGTTAGCCTGTGCCTTTTGCAAAAGCTGCTCCCGCAGCGACCTGAACTGATGCACAAAGACAAACTCTTGCAAAGCCCTCTGCACCAGCCCCTCCGGTGATAGCCCCTCGGTCTCTGTCAGGCGATCTACAGCAGCTCGAAGTTCTGGCGTAAGAGGAATCGTAAGCGTATCTTCCACGGCTTAACCCCCGCTACAACTACTCCCAAGATAACAGCCGCTGTCGGTTGTCCCTATGGTGGGTTAGATTTCGTCCCCTACATAGAGTTTTACGAAAGCTTCGGCGGCTGCGGGGTTCATAGATTTAAGCGCTCTGACAATCTCAACCACTGTTTCAGCCGAGGGATCTCGCTTCTCGTTGGCCCAACGGTAGACATTGTTGCGTTCGACATCCAGCACGGCGGCGAGGCTGTACTGGCTGATGTTGTAAGTCTCAAGCACTTGCTTGAGGGCGGCTCCTGCTTTTCCCATGCCCCTATCTTTTCAGAGGATCATATTCTCTCCAGCATCTAAAGGGTTGACGTAGTCAAAACTGACGCTATAATCTTGGCATCCATTTTGACGCCAAAGCAGGAGATTTCCATGTCATCTGACCCCACCGCTCGCTACAGTGCCCGCATCCTCAACCCCGAATCCGCTGGCCCAGTCCACCTCGAACTCACCCTCAAGCTCCACAGCTACCCCCACCCCGATCGTCAAAGACCGGCCCTTAGGGGCCAACGCGAACCCGTCAAAATCCTCGTCATTGGCAGCAAGCGCTCGGTTAGCTCCATCGTCGTTGCCCTGCACCAGCTCGGCTTTGCCGAAATCTTCGAGTGGACAGACTTTCTCAGCGCCCCCAATGCCGACAGGCCGTTGCAGTTTGCGCCTGATGAGGTGATGAAAGCCCTGGTGAAGTATTTGCCAAGGGAGTAGAGCCGTGGGGTGAATGAGGCGATGGGGGTATTTCTCATCTTTATCGCTTCTTTTTTTTGCCCTTCTTGCGGCTAGATTTAGCCCCATCGCCAAAACCAGACTTGTTCGGCAATTTTTGGGAGTCTGACTGGGCCACAATATCTTTGAAGGCGGGAGGCTTGTCGAACCAAAAAGCCTCTCGCTTAATGGGTAGCCCAGCTCAGCAGCACTGCCAGTCTTGGGAGCTAGTACCTTTGGCCTCGCCATAGCTTAGAAGACTATCTAGTGGAGCGCTGTAGGTTTGGTTGAGCATTCTAGGTGCGGAAATAGCGACACTGGGCGGTGACTATTTTAGGTTACCTTTAGGATCGCGAATCAAATAATGTGGGATAGCCGTCCCGGCTGTCCACGGTCAGGCAAGATGCCTGACCCACAAGAATTGCACCTTAAAAAATCCACGTTCCCTAGCCACCCGTGATCGAGCGAGCGATCACCAGGCGTAAAGTGATTAGGCACAACCTTGGCCCTAGTGCTCCATCAGGCGAGCGGTGCCCGACACCCGAATGGAACTGCCGGGGG
The DNA here is from genome assembly GCA_003022385.1 of filamentous cyanobacterium CCP3. Classification (GTDB taxonomy): domain Bacteria; phylum Cyanobacteriota; class Cyanobacteriia; order Phormidesmidales; family Phormidesmidaceae; genus Nodosilinea. Next base: position 12,775 of record PYGV01000024.1, read on the forward strand.
TGGGCGAAATTTCGGCCCGCAGGCGCGATCGCATGCCCATATCTTCGCCCTGTACAATCTCGATCGCGCCGCCGTGGGGCCAGCCCAGATCGCGCAGGTACCCGGCCAGTGCCGCCGTGGCTGCCCCGGTCGCCGGGTCTTCGTACACGCCGCCTGAGGCGAACGGGTTGCGGGTATGAAACTGCTGCGGTGTCTCGGCGTAGACCCAGCAAATGGTGACCAACCCGGCGCGGTTCATCAGGTCGCGACCGGCGGCCAGGTCGTAGCGCATGGCACTGAGGGCGGCGCGGGTCTTGAGCCCCAGCACCAGGTGGTCGGCACCGCCGTGGGCCAAAGCAGGCGGCAGCTTGGGGTCAAGTTCGGCCTCGCTGTAGCCAAACAGGTCGAGCACCTCGGCCACCAGCGGCGGCGGAGCGGCGGCACTGCGGGTAGGCGGCGACTGCAGCGCGGCAGACAAAGGGCTGCGGTGCCCCTCAACGGTAATGTCGGCGGCGTTGAGGCGCAGGGCAAAAACGCCATCGCTCTGCTGGAGGGCCAGCGCTGCTCCCAGGGCGATCGTGGCGTGGCCGCAGAAGGGCACCTCAGACTCGGGCGAAAAGTAGCGCACCCGCCAGCCAGAGCCCACCGGGGCTGCAAAGGCCGTTTCTGAAAAGCCGACCGCTGCCGCAATTTGCCGCATCTCGGCTGCGCTGGGATGGGTTTCTGCGATGAGCACGCCCGCCGGGTTGCCGCCGGTATCGCCATCCGAGAACGCCGCGATTTTGAGAATGTCCATGACCTGCTCCGTCAATGTCCTACTATCGCGTCACAATTTCGTAGATGACCAGCCCAATCTCAATCACAATCAAAATCGTGATGTACCACTCGACCCGATGGCTGCTGTTGCGCTGCAAGAGGTTGAGTGAGGTCTCTACCGTTTTTGAGATCAGCTCTAGCTTTTGCTCTAGAATAACCAACCGCTCCCTCAGCTCGTACTCGTCTTCAAGCCGCAGATACAGGCGATCGAGGCTGGGGTCATCCCACACCGGGTCGGGCTTTTCGCCCACTTCAACAATGCCAAACATCTTTTGCTGAATTAGCAGGGTGCCGCCAATGTAGTTGAGCAGGTCTTCTTCTTTGGGCGATCGCATATTCTTGCCCTGAATGCCGATCGTAAACGGCTTGAGCGATTGAAAGATGTCGGCAATTTCGACCTCGTAATAGTTTAAAACAACGCTTTTGCCCAGCGCTTCAGCCACGATCTGCAATCGCTCAGCGCTGTAGTTTTCTAGCCAGAGCACATCGCCCTCTAAACGCTCTTTGGCCTGGGGTCGAAAGGCGATCGCCAGCTCTTCTGAAATGGTTGACTCGATGGGCTCAATAATGTGAGGCCGCAGCATGTCCAGCAGGGCATTTTCCTCATCGGTGCTGAGATCAAAGGTGATGATGACGCCGTAGCGCAGCAGTACAGCACAGCCCGTGGCCCCCGCTCGAATAATGAGTGGATTTGTGGCCAGTAGCTCGCTTCGATCTAGGGTTTTGAGCGACAGGCGCTCCCCCACAATGCTGGCTCTAGCCGGGATGGTTTCTTTGTTGGCCCAGTCTAGATGAGCGATCGGCATTAGGGTTTGGGCGCTGGTGGGTTTAGTGAAACGGTTGTCGGTAGAACTCATGAAAATGCTGGTTTCTATAGAGCAAATTAGCGGCACTGGGAGGGTCAGAGCGAGTGGCGATGGTGTTCTCAATTGAGGGATACCGCATCCTGCCTGTATGCCCCCGATTTGTAGGGGCATTGCAGTGCAATGTCCTATCTCCCCTTACTAGGGCTACTCAGTACACACAACGTTCTCAATAGCCGGAATGCTCACTTCGATCCCCCTAAATCCCCCTTAAAAAGGGGGACTTTGACTCCAGGCCACCCTTGTTAAGGGGGTAGGGGGGATCAGATTCGGGCAACCCCTCTAGCTATGGACTTAGGTGTATCAAGTAGCCTTACTAGGGGGCAGAGGAGGCATTGAGATGCACTTCACCCCAGTGAACCCCGCTACATAACTTAAATTGTGCCTGATCAGCGCCTCGGCGTCTTTTGACCGCCCTAAAATCACCCCGGCAGCGTCGTGGTGAGGGTCTGGTGAGTCGTGAGTTCTAGCGGTGCGCTCTGCAATCGCTGACTCATACGCAGCTGCTGATAGAGGGGTCGCCAGTGCCAGAGCACGTTGGCCAAGGCTTCCCAGAGGGTGAGCCAGCCAAATACGGTCACGCCCTGACCGAGCAGCAGCAGGCCAATGCCTGTGCTGGTTGTGGCCTGGCGAGCGTCTAAAAAAACCGACAGCCCCAGCGCCCCGGCCCCCAGCAGCCCCAGCAGTACGGCATCGACGACCAGTTTTTGCAACTCTTGGCGGCGCACCTCTTCTAGATAGAAAAAGTAGCGCTGAATGGCCGTCTGCATGATGTCAGCAGAGCCGCGAGAGCCGAGCGCGTCGTCAAAGTCGGCCATCAGGTTGATGTTCAGCAGCAGAGATTCGTCGCCCAGTTCGGATAGACGGGCAAACAGGTAGTCAATAAAGTCTTTGTTGAGATTGAGCACGGGTGCATTTTGGTCATCGGATTCGTCGCCAAAGTTCTTCGGAAACCCTTCAAAGGGCATGAGCAGCGCTGTCGGTGAGCTGAGCTGCAGGCGCACGACAACATGACCATCGGGGGATCGCGTGTAGCTGTCGGCGAGCTGCTTTTCTCTTACCGTGCGGCGGCGGGGCGGAAATAGTCGAAAAACTCGTTTCACAGGCGCATCAACAGAGGAGGCCAATGTATAGCTTAAGAGATGGCCACGATTGTGGCCAAACAGCAGGGCTGCCACCAGAAACATTCTCAAGTACCACCCAGGGTCTATTCCCCGGCACCACAATACGGCTCAGGCGTTGCAAAGCCGCCCTCCGTTGAGTACCGTGGCAGACGAAGACATGTAGGACGAGGCTATGGTCTACGCATTTCCGGCGGGGTTTCAGTGGGGGGTTGCCGCCTCGTCATACCAGATCGAGGGCGCTGCCGACTCGCGCGGGATGAGCGTGTGGGATGTGTTTAGCCAGACCCCAGGCCGGGTGCTGAATGGGGATACTGGGGCGATCGCCTGCGACCACCTCAACCGCTACCGCGACGACGTTGCCCTGATGGCAGAGCTGGGCGTGCGCCACTACCGCTTCAGCCTCTCCTGGCCCCGCATTCTTCCCGAAGGGCGCGGTGCGGTGAATGAAGCCGGGCTGGCCTTCTACAGCGAGCTGGTCGATACCCTACTGGAGTTTGGCATTACCCCCCACGTCACCCTGTTTCACTGGGATAGCCCTCAAGCGCTCGAAGACGAGTATGGGTCCTGGCGCAGCCGCCAGATGGCGCAGGATTTTGCCGACTACGCCGCGATCGCGGTGCAGCACCTGGGCGATCGCGTCACCCACTGGATCACCCTGAACGAAATCTTCTGCTTTACCCACCTGGGCTACGGCGTCGGCCATATCCCCGAAATGGCCCCCGGTACCGTGGTCAAAACCGCCAAAGAGGTCTGGCAAACCTCTCACCATGCTCTGCTGGCCCACGGTCTGGGCTGTCAGGCCATTCGGGCGGCCTCGCCCCAGCCCTGTCAGGTCTCGCTGGTAGATAACTACCTCGCCACCGTTCCGCTGACAGATACGCACGAAGACATCGCTGCGGCCCAGGCCGCCTTCCCCCTGGCGGGCACCAACGGCGGCATTATTTATCCGGCGCTGACTGGCGCATACAGTCCTGACCTGCTGGCGGATCTGGGTGAGCATGCCCCCGACATGCAGACCGGCGATCTGGAGACCATTCACCAGCCTTTGGACTCGTTGGGCTTTAACGTCTACACCGGCCTCTACGTGCGCGCTGCCGACAATGAACGAGGCTTCGAGACTCTTGCCTTTCCCCAGGGCTATCCGCGCCTGCACATGCCCTGGCTGCACGTGGTGCCCGACAGCCTCTACTGGGGCGTGCGCCACATCAGCGACACGCTGCAACGCCCAGAACTGCGGGTATTTATCAGTGAAAATGGCTGCGCGGCCCAGGATGAGTTGACCTCTAGCGGCGAAGTATTGGATCTAGATCGCATTCAGTACCTGCAACAGTATCTGCGATCGGCCCACCGCGCTGTGCAGGAGGGCTACCCGCTGATGGGCTACTTCCTCTGGAGCTTTTTAGATAATTTTGAATGGGCCTATGGACGCGATCGCCGCTTTGGCATTACCTACATTGACTTTGTCACCCAGCAGCGCATTCCCAAAGCCAGCTACTACTGGTACGCCCGTTGTGTGGAAGAGAATCGGGTGGTGTAGCCTGAGAGGAAAAGGTACGATTGTCTGTTTTGTGATATCGCTAAAATGTTGGTACAGCAATTGGAAGCGACCCCATGGCAGTGATAAATACTAAACTGATTGACTCACTGGCCCAGGTTATTTTGGCGTTGAGTGCCGAAGAGCAGCTTCTGCTGGGTCGTAAGCTCAGCGAGACTCAACAGTCTAGTCAATTTGAATTAGAGAAGTTTTTCGAAACCTTAGACACACTGCCGCCTGACCCCGAACAGCCTTCGCTAGAGGCTATCAGTAACGTCGTTAAAGAAGTCCGCCATGATCTCTGGTCAGCAGAGTGAAGGTCGTTATCGATGTCAATGTTTGGGTGTCGGGTCTACTCTGGGGCGGCGCACCTGGGCAAGTCTTGACTATGGCATACGCTCAGCAAATCACAAGCTGCGTTTCTGGCGAGCTATTGCTGGAGCTAAAAATCACCTTAGAGCGCGAGAAATTTCGTGATCGCCTCCAACTCCGCAATCTTACGCCAGCCAAAGCAGTAGCGATCGCCAAAGCGGTTTCCGAAACCGTTGAACTTACCGCAGTTAGCATTCCTGAATTACGAGATCCAGCAGATCTGAAAATTGCGGCAACTGCGATCGCCTCTGGGGCAACCTACCTGGTCACTGGTGATCAGGATCTTCTTGTACTCAGGACGTTCCAAAACATTTTTATCGTAACGCCCAACCAATTCCTTATGGAACAGCCTGAGTAAGGCAATGTTTCCCGATCGCACTAGGGCAATCTGAAAGCATTAACAGCCACGATTGCTTTAGGTTCCCCATGCGCGAGTTCTACGATATTGTCCAAGCCGTAACGGATGAGCAGCGCCACGTATTGGGCGAACTTATCGGCTCTGGGTTTGGTAGCCAGCCAGCTACACTCTGCGATCACATCAAATATTTACGGGCTGGCACCATTGGGCAACTGTTCTGGCAGTCGTCGTGGAAGCAGGTGGTTACGGATGTGGCTGACCACGTGGGGATTGACTGGTTAGCGCTGCTGACCGGGCGACGGTGGCAAGAACTGCCTACCCAAGAGATTGAAGCAGCAGTGGTAGCCAAGCTGTTTCACGACATATTTGACCAGCTTTCGCCCGAGCAGCAGCAAAAGGTCGTTATGGAGATGCGGCGGGAAAGCGATGACCCTCGCTTAGAATCATTGCTGCTGGGGGGTGGCGCAATGGCGGCGGCCAAGATGAGTGGGTTTGGCGTCTATTTGATGGCCAGCACAGTGTTGGGTGGGCTAACTAATGCGCTAGGCCTGACGCTGCCGTTTGCAGTGTATATGGGAATGAGTCAGGCGATCGCCCTGGTATTAGGCCCAGTCGGGTGGGCGGCCTTAGCAGGCGGAGTCATTTGGACACTGAACCAACCTAATTGGGAGAGGTTAGCATTGGGAGTAGTTTATGTGTCACTCCTACGCAATACAGGGGAAGCTTGACTTTACTCTTGAAAATCAAAATCACACCTTAAAGCATAGTTTTTAGCCAAAAAATATTTAATTATGCTGGTTTTCTTTATTCATGGCGTTGCGACTAGAGATATAAAGTACTCAAGCTCCCTCATTGAAGGCATCAAGAAAGAATTCAATCAAATAGATCAAAAGCTGCCATATTTCTACACCAGCTTTTGGGGTCACGTCCTAAACGACTTTAACAAGATTTGGAATCACATTGACGAAGATCTAAAATCTCTTGAAAAACGTAATCCTAGCGTTAATGCCAGAGAAGCATTTCGATATAGACAATTTAGAGAAGGTCTAATCTCAGAATTTGCGGGCGACATGTTCACCTACATGAATGAGAAGAAAGGTCGCGAAGTTAGGCAGCTTATTGCAGATCAACTTCTCAAGTTTGTGGAGAACCATCCAGAAGAAGAGATTCACATTGTTGCTCACTCGCTAGGAACTGTTATCCTGTGGGATATCCTCTTCTCTGACAAGTTTGAGGATGAAGATCCAGCGTATGTGATTCGAAGCATCCTTTCGAAACAGGAAGGAGGCAAACCTGGACAGGTATCGCTTTCTAGTATTACAACAATGGGTTCTCCGATTTTGTTTTTTAATGCCATGCTAGGCATTGATGCCAAAGATATTGAACAAAAGATTCGAGACTATGCTTCTGGAAATATTAAGTGGCTTAATGTAGTTCATGCTTCTGATATAATCGCATATCCATTAAGCACAAGCTTAAATCTAAGTGATAAAAGTAGTCTAATTTTTCGCGATCAGTTTGTATGTAAAGACGCAAATTTATTAGAAACCGCAGCTCGTAAGATCAATCAACAAGAAGTTGCTCTTGTCGCAAGTACGGTTGATGCCCATAATAGCTATTGGAAGTTGCCTGAAGTTTCACAATCTGTTTCCAGCCAAATTTCTAGTCAAGTCAAATTTTCCAGCAGGATAGCTTGCCTCTTACAGAAAGTGCCTGGGATGTCGCAAATCGGCATCAAGCTTCATTCAAGTAATGATGTGATTGATACCATTAGATTCAAAGATCGAAGCGGGAGGCTGAAGTACTTCAAAAATTTTGCTGGCGTTTATCATGTTTATGTTTATAGCGCTTCATCAGGATGCATTTTTGCTGGCTTCGTAAATTGGGCTTCTACAGATGCCTTGCTTGAAGAAATAGAATACATAAGATGGGAGTTTGGGGAGTCTTAATGTTTTTCGGATTGATTTCAAATCTGTACAAGACAACTAAACTAGCAAAGAAAACATCTCACGCATGGTTTTCTTGTCATGTTGAGTATATTTATATGTAAACGTCTGATTATTGCCCAAAACTAGAAGTATCTACTGTCTGATGCAAGCGCCACGCCAGGTATCTCTACAGTCAGTCGGGCCAGACCAAATCTGACTCTTCCCAGGAATTTATGCTGCCGGGCACTGAGGTGTTGTTATGCAAAGAAGGCGATCGCCAACAAGCGCTTAAAATAAAAGCATCCTAGTGGGCAAAAGCGATGTCGGTTGCGATTACAGAGGCGATTACACCCCTGGCGGAGGCAGAGCAACGGTTTCAACTAACCCGCACAGAAGACGAAACCTTCTTTTGGGAGTGGGGCACGGATCTGCCCAGCCTCAGCGAACGTGAAAAGGCGGGACTAGCGGATCTCCGGCGGCGTTATCTCTACCAACGCTCACAAGGCCACCTGCTCGAAAGCACGGTTTTATTGCTCTTTGCCTCTCCCCTGCTCACCCTAGCCGGGTTCTACGATCCACCCTTCAGAGTAAAGGCAGAAGAACCTGTCCAACTCATGCTGCAAGACCCTGAGGAGGTTTTGCAGGGGCGTCTGGATGTACTGGTGCTCAAAGATCAGTTTTGGGTCGTGGTACTGGAGTCAAAAAAGACCGCTATTTCTGTTTGGTCTGCCCTGCCTCAAACCCTGGCCTACTTGATGGCGACTCCCAACCCTGAAAAAACCCGCTTTGCGCTCATGACCAGTGGGGATGACTCGGTTTTTGTGAAGCTAGACGCCAGCGCTGGCGGACAGTACAACGTTTCGAGGGTGTTTGCCGCGGTGACCTCCAACAACGAACTCTACGCCATTCTGCAAATTTTGAAGCAATTGAGTCAGGTCATTCAGTAGCATGAAGCGTCGCCCTTTTCTGCGCTACACCGCAACCACGGCCCTTGCCGCTTCGGGCTTAGGTCCTGCCAGTCAGCTTCTCGCCAGCCCGCCGCCGCTTACCCTGCACGCCTACTTGCCCAACGGCGATCCGCTGCCCGAGTTTGAACTGAATCGCCTCTACTTTCTCGACCTCAACGACGAGCCCATCCCCCACCCCGATCGCACGGTAGCAGACGGCACTCTCGTCTCCCAACCGCCCACCATTCCCTTTGCCATTGCCCTGCAGCTGCCTGTCGAGGGCTTTGGCGACGTCACCCTCTACGCCGACAATCGGGGGCGTGGGTTCACGCCGAGCGATTTTCCCCTGGTGGTGAATGGGGCCTTTGCGCGCGATCGTATTCATCGCGTCACCACCGCCTGCGATCGCTGGCAGCGTCAGGGCTACGGCATTCCTCAGCGGGTGCGCGATCGCCTCGGTCGTGCCCAGGTCTATCTCACTCAGGCTGAGCAGGCCACCGACCTGCCAACCCAGATCGCCCTGTGGAATAGCTCCCTCGTCGAAAGTCTGTGGGCTGGAGAAGCCGCCGCCCTCAGCCGCGCGGGTCAGCGCATTGCTCGCACCCCGCCGCGTAAGGGGTTCAAGCTGGGCTGCAACGCCTTTGGTCATCCAGGGCTGGGGGCCGACTACGACCGCTATTTTGAGGCTTTGTTCACCACCGCCACCGTCCCCTTCTACTGGCAGCCCTTTGAACCCCAGCGGGGCCAGCCCAACTACACCGAAGTCGATACTCAGGTAGCCTGGTTGCAGCAAGCGGGCATTGTCCCCAAGGGCCACCCGCTCACCTGGTTCCATGAGGTCAGCGTGCCCGACTGGGTCAAGCCGCTGCCCTATGAGGAAGTCAAAGCCGAATTGCAGCAGCGCATTTTGGAAATTACGCGACGCTATGGCGATCGCATCCCCACCTACGATGTGATCAACGAGGCCCACATTGTCCCTTGGGGCAACGAGTTGGGCTACGACCAAGACCAGTTTCTCGATCTCACCCGGATGTCCTGTGATGCCGCCAAGGAAGGCTACCCCGCTGTGCAGCGCGTGGTCAATAGCTGCTGCCTCTGGGCGCGCAATGTGGCGATCTATGGGCCACCCCAGCAAAGCCCGCTCAGCTATCTCAAAGCCTGCCTCGCTGCTGATATTGACTTCGAGATAATCGGCCTGCAGCTCTACTACCCCGACCAGGACATGTTCGAAATCGATCGCCTGCTCGATCGCTTCACCGCCCTGGGCAAGCCCATTCACATTACCGAAATGAGCTGTTCATCGGACATCGGCATTGACGAAAACTCGCAGCTGGGCGATGCTCAAGGCCTCTGGCACGCGCCGTGGAGCGAGGCGGTACAGGCCGACTGGGTCGAGCAAATTTACACCCTGGCCTACAGCAAACCCGCGATCGAAACCGTGGGCTGGTGGGATCTGTCAGATCAGGCTGTGTTTTGGCCCTTTGGTGGCCTGCTCAACAGCGACAACCAGCCCAAAGCCGCCTACTACCGTCTTCAGGGATTGAGAAAAGCCTGGGGTATCTAGCCTATCGGGCGCTGCCAGCGGTGAGGCTGAAGCGCTTGGCGCGATCGCTGGGCTCATCAAAATCAATGATCGGCCCCTTGGGCACAATCTGGTGGGGGTTCACGCCGGGGTGGCTCATGTAGTAGTGGCGCTTGATGTGGTCCATGTTGCAGGTGTTCTTAAAGGCGGGCTGCTGATACAGATCGCGCAGGTAGCCCCACAGGTTGGGGTAGTCCACAATGCGGCGCAGGTTGCACTTGAAGTGCACGTAGTAGACCGCATCGAACCGAAAGAGGGTGGTGAACATGCAGATGTCGGCCTCGGTGATGCGATCGCCGCACAGATAGCGCTGTTTGCCCAATACCTCCTCCCAGTGGTCGAGGGCGTCGAACAGCTCGGTTACCGCTTCTTCGTAAGCGCCCTGCTTGGTGGCAAACCCGGCCCGGTACACGCCATTGTTAATCGGCTGATAGATGGCGTCAATGGCCTCGTCTACTTTGGCCTGGAGCTTTTCGGGGTAGAGGTCAACGTCGGTGGTGGCAATGCCGTTCCACTCGGTGTCAAGCATGCGAATGATTTCGCTCGACTCGTTATTGACAATAGTTTCGCTCTGCTTGTCCCACAGAATGGGCACCGTCACCCGACCCGAGATATCGGGCTTGGCTTTGGTGTAGATCTCGCGCAAATACTTCGCCCCATTCACCGTGTCCGGAATTGCGCCAGGGTAGTCGCTAAAGAACCAGCCCTCGTCGCCCATGTAGGGGTCAACAATGGATAGAGAAATGGCCTCGGTAAGCCCCTTCAGCTCGCGCATAATCAGCGTGCGGTTGGCCCAGGGGCAGGCTAGCGAAACGTACAGGTGGTAGCGTCCCGCCTCTGGCTTAAAGTCGCTGCTGCCGTCGGCCTTGGTCCAGTGGTGAAAGTCGGTTTCGGGCCGCACAAAGCGCCCTTGCTCATCTTCCTGGTCGCGCTTCTGCTGCCACTGGCCATTGACGAGTAAACCCAGTCCCATGGGGTCTCCTTTATTTTTCTTCACATAATTAGTTTTAGCTTATCGCTTCGGCCCAAAAGCGTCCTCTGGCCTGGGAAAGAATCCTCTCGCTAAGAGCCCCATAACCCGGTTGCGGCTCGGACGGGCCGCTAGGGCAGGGATGACCGATGTAGTGATTTGCTGCGTATTGTGCGATCGCTACTTGCCAAACAGCCGCGTTGCGCCTTCTACTAAAATCTCGGCTTTGTCCAGCAAACTACCAAAAATAACGACTGTGGCGGCAGCGATGATGACGGTGCGTGAAATGGCCAGATTGTCTTTCGACAGCTGCAAGAAACGCTCTTCCCATTTGTCGGTGCGCTCATCCAATCGCTGAATATCGGTGTCGAGTTTTTGCTCAAGCCGATCAAGGCGCTCAAGCACCTCGCTTTGAAAGTCTCTAGGTTCTGGCGTTGCGGTCATGGCAGGCTGCGCCCCAAGGGGTATTGTCTCAACCATAGCGGCGATCGCTATCGAGCAAGTACCACGCCATGAGCAGCCACAATCCTGATGTTTAGTATTGATAGATTGGATTGCTACACTAAAGCCTTTTCTCCATAAAGGAGCTGTTGGGGTCGTGGGTGTAGTCGCCAAAGGGGCCTCGGTACTCAAAACCGTAGCGCTCATACAGGGCGCGGGCTGGGGCAAAGGCGGGAAATGCACCCGTTTCTAAATACAGGTGGGTGTAGCCGCGCTGCCGAGCCACATCAATAATATGTTCCAGAATTCTTGAGGCAATGCCCCGGCGGCGGTGACGGGCAGGCGTCCGCATCGACTTGATTTCGCCGCTGGCGGAGTCGAGTTCCTTCAGGGCACCGCAGCCCAGCAGGTCGTCACCATCCCAAGCCGTCCAGAAGGTGATGTTGGGTGCCCTCAGCCGCTCCAAATCCAGCGCGTGAACGCTGCCGGGGGGCGTAATTTCATACATGTTCTCCAGGTGCTCGCGCAGCAGGGCAATGATTGGCTCACCCGTCAAATCATCTTCGCGGATTTCCACAGCGATCGCCTCCAGCTATGCAATCAGACATTAGCTCGTATCCACCCGCCCGCCATATTGCCTTGCCGAACTATGAAACCCAATCTGAACCACCCACTAGTCCATTGGCAGCGCAAAGGTTTAAACCAATGATCAACCCATCCTTTCCGTGAGGTCAAGGACGGCGGAACGTCCTTGTTGACGGGGGTCTGGGGCCAGCAAAATGGCCCCAGCGACAAATTTGGCTATGGACCGCAATTGTGCGCCGCCATCACCTACAGCCAACATCAAATCTCCTAAGCCAAGGCAATCTTTCCAAACGGCATTTCTAGTGATGGGCAGTGCCCACCCTACTCGTCAACTACTACTCACGAACTACCCCATATCTCTTGTTCCGAAAAACCCAGCTCTTGAAAATCGCGTTCTCTCAATGCTGCCTCATCGGCACAAAAAAACTCATCCAGCTGAGGCGGTTCAACCGAGCTGCCCGCCAGCATGGCGTGGGCCTGACCGCGATGGTGAATCTGGTGCTGAAACAGGTGCGCCAGCAGCCGCGACATCTGCTCGTTCTGAATACCGTGGGACCGAGGAATGCTGACAGGCTGCTTTAGCGACCCATCGGTCAAGGTGCGACAAACGGCAATTAGCCGTTGATCCACCTGGTGCTGCTCCCGCTGCAACTCCGCACAGGTCTCGAAGGGCTCCTCAGGCTCAAAAAACGTCCAAGCTTGAGGATGGGGCGGCGGCTGGCTAATGCTGCGCTCCAGTGCGTCGACGTAGTACCAGTCAACGGTGAGCAAATGGTTTAGAGTCGCTTTGATCGAGGGGAAAAAACTCGTTCTGGTGGCCACAAAATCGGCCTGGCTCAGCTGGCAGCAGGCTTTGAGCAAACGGTGGTTGGCCCAGGCGTTGTTGTAGGCCATGGTCAACAGATGATGGGTGAGCGAAGCCATAGCCCTCCAGTCCTCGGTGGCGAAACCTGCCCTCAATTGTGACGCGCCGCTAGGGCATTGCTCCAAACCGCTGCCACTGAGTGGGGGGCGGCATCAGAAATTCGTAGGCTCCCGCCGCCTGGCCCGGCGCAGCGGCGAGCACAATATCAAATGAGAGCGACAGGCGCAGGTCGTCGGTATGGTTGGGCGTCACCCCATGGCGCTGCTTAGCCGGAAAGACAATCAGGCGGCCCTCGGTGGGCAAATACAGAGCCTGATCCTGGTTCAGGTAGTTCCACTCGGCGATGATGTCGGTATTTTTGCTGCCCAGACCGGGGCTGACCTCGTTGGGGCGGGCGTCGTCAAAAAAGGTGAGGCAGCCCGCCGCATCGGTGCCCGACTCCGGCACGGCAACATAGTACACGGCGCTGACGTGGGCGGTGTTGTGGCAGTGGGCACCGACCTCCTGCTGGGGGCGCGACACCACCGGCCAGGCCCGTTGAATGTAGAGATCGACCTGGCTCAGGTCTAGTCCCAGTTCTTTGAGGTAGGTCACCACGTGGGTTTCGACCTGGGCCACCACCCAGCTAAAGCGGGGGTCGGTGTGTACTTTTTCAACGCCGTGCAAGTCGCCCGTCCAGGCCATCTCAGGGAAGTTGCGGGGCTCGCTACCGCTGGCCTCTAACTCTAGAATGGCCTCGGCCAGGGCCGCTTTGTGCTGGGGGGCATCAGGCAGGTCGGCGTAGTAAACAGCGAGGGGAAACCAGGTATCGAGGGGCATAGCGGGAGCGGCGACCGGGGTTAAAAATCGGGGTTGGCGAGGATGGGTGCTAGGCCGTACTGTGAAGTACTGGTATGACTTGACGATCGGCCCAGGACTGAACTCAGCTTAGCAGGGTAGATGAGGCCAGCGATGGAGTGGATAACGACTCGACCGATTGCCCATCGGGGCCTGCACCAGGGTGCGACGGTGCCGGAGAATTCGCTAGCGGCCTTTGAGGCCGCGATCGCTGCCCAGCACCCGATCGAGCTAGACGTGCAGCTGCTCGCCGACGGTCACCTGGTGGTCTTTCACGATCGCGATCTGAAGCGGCTGACGGGCCACAAAGGCCGCATCGCCGAGCAAACCCTCGGCAGCCTGGCGCAGTTTTACCTGTTTGGCACCGACCAGACCATTCCTTCCCTGGCTCAAACCCTGGCCTGCATAGGGGGTCGGGTACCGCTGCTGATTGAAATCAAAAACGAGAAGAAAGTTGGCCCCCCCGAGCAGGCGCTGGTCAAAACCCTGGCGGGCTACCGGGGCGAGTTGGCGGTGCAGTCGTTCAACCCGCGATCGCTGCAGTGGTTCAGGCGCTACGCCCCTGAAATTCGGCGTGGGCAGCTGGCCAGCAAGCCGCAGAAGTTTTTGCGCAGCAACCTGCTGCTCACCTGGGCCAGTGCGCCGCACTTCATTGCCTACAACGTCAAAGCGCTGCCCACGCTGCCCACCACCCTGGCCCGCCACTACTTCAACCGCCCCCTGCTGGCCTGGACGGTGCGCAGCCAGACCGACCTGGAGCGGGCCACCCAGCACGCCGACAACTACATCTTTGACTCGTTCTAGCAGCGAGTGACAAAACAGCCCGCTACTCAGTAAACATTAAGTTGTTCCTCAGGCGTTCCCAGGGACGATTGGGTAAGGTATCGAAACGCTTAACCGCTCACTGGTGTTGCGATATGCCCCTCTTGATTGAAGGTCTCTGGACTGTGGCCAAATTGCAGGCGCGGCTGGCGCGATGGTTAAGCTCCAGTTTTGGCCGTGCTGCTGGCCCTTTGCCCAAATCTTGGCCAAACGCCAGCGCTACCACTACCCCCAGGGCTGACCCAACCTTGCCGCACCCAGCTATTTCGATCGTGATCCCCGCGCTCAATGAGGCGAGCAGTTTGCCTTTGGCGCTAGAGACCCTCCAGTCTGCCGCCAACGTAGAGGTCATCGTTGTCGATGGCGGTAGCGCCGACGGTACGGCTGAGGTAGCCAGGGCGATGGGGGCCAGGGTGGTAGAGTCGGTGCGGGGGCGATCGCACCAGCAAAACCAGGGGGCCAGATCCGCTCAAGGCCCAATTTTGCTCTTCCTCCACGCCGACACCCGCCTGCCCGAAGGGTTCGACCAGGCCATTCGCCAGACCCTGGCCCATCCGGGCGTGGTAGCTGGGGCCTTTTGCCTCGGCATCAGTGGCCAGGGGAGGGGGTTGCGCTGGGTGGAATGGGGGGTAAATGTGCGATCGCGCCTGCTGCAAATGCCCTACGGCGACCAGGCCATTTTCATCAAGGCAGAGGTCTTTGACCAGCTCGGCGGTTTCCCCGACCTGCCCATGATGGAAGACTTTGAGCTGGTGCGGCGGCTGAAACGGCTGGGGAAGGTGGCGATCGCCCCAAGTGCCGTGGTGACGAGCGATCGCCGCTGGCGCAGTCTGGGCATTTTGCGCACCACCCTGGCCAATCAGATGATGATCGCTGGCTACCTACTCGGCGTCGATCCCCATCGGCTGGCGCGGTGGTATCGGCACCTTGGCAAGCCTCGGCGGTAGCGATTTTGGATTTTAGATTTTGGATTGGGGGTTGTGGCTAGAGCATGGGTGATTAATGTGGTGCTGACCTGGTTGACAGACAAAAGTTCTGCTGTAGGTTGGTGTTGAGCAAAGCGAAACCCAACACCAGTAGCGGTTTTGTTGGGTTACGCTAACGCTAACCCAACCTACAGCAGCATAAAGGTTTCAAGGGTTTTGTCATCCAAAATCCAAAATCTCCTCTATCCCGACAGCAGCCCGCCGCTCAGGCGCTTCATGACGCGACCAGCGATGTCGGCATAGCGCACTTCTCCGGCCAAAATTTGCCCCAGCCGTTGGGTCGCCGTCGGTCGCTTGATCCCCACCCGGTAGCCGATCCCTGGCACCCGAAAGAACAGTCCGGCAATGCGCTTGGCCCAGGGCATGTCTTCGCCCCAGGTGCTGTGCATGGTGGCGGTGTAGGTGGCCAGCGCTTGGGGATCACCCGCCAGGGCGGCGTGGATGGCCTCGGCAGCCCGCACGCCGCTGATCATGCCGGGGCGAATGCCTTCGGCGCTGAGCGGATCGACGATGGCGGCGGCTTCCCCCACCAGCACCGCTCGATGGGTGTGCAGGGGGTGGTTGCCGTCCCACAGCTTCAGCGGGTGGCTGTAGACGGTGCCCGTCTCGGGGCTGACCCCAAAGGACTGGCTATATTTTTCTAGGGGTTTGCGGTAGTCGGCTGGGGCCTGGCCCAAAAACGTCGCCACCCCAATCGAGTAACCGTCTGCCTTCGGGAAGTTCCAGGCGCAGCCCTGCTTGACCAGGCCAAACTCAAAGTTGATGGCGCAGTCATCCCCCACCGGGGCATTCACTTCGAGAATGCTGGCGGTACGCAGCGTCAAATCGGGAAAGCCCAGCCACTTTGCCATCGGCCCGGTCGCGCCGTCGGCGGCTACCAGATAGGCCGCTTCCAGAGTGCCGTCGGTGGTAGAGACTTGCCAGTAGTCGCCCTGGTTGGCGATCGCCATCACCGCCGTACCATCCTTTAGCTGTGCTCCCTGGTTTTGCGCCTGCTGCACGAGAAATTGGTCAAACACCTCGCGCTTCACCATCCAGATTGGGGCGGTAGCGAGTTCGGCCTCAACGGGGTCGCCCAGCTTGTAGGTGTAGCGCACGCGGCGCAGGGAGCGATCGATCGCCGGAGCAAAATCAAACTCAAAATACTCAGCCACACTGGGCGAGACCGCACCGCTACAGGGCTTGTAGCGCGGCAAAGACTCTTTTTCTACTATCAGTACCGAGTGCCCCTGCTTAGCGAGGTGGTAGGCAGCCGATGCTCCGGCGGGGCCAGCCCCCACCACAATGACGTCGTACATGGTAGATCACAGCGTTTTTGTGCCCTTATCGTATCGCTTCCGTGATTCGCTTCAATGGTTAGCAAATGGCAGAATCTATCTTTGGTTGCCCCCCCTGGGCATTGCAGTCTAGGGATACTCAGGGTTAAGTAAACAGATTGGGTTACGGCCTTGAAGAACTCAAAAAGGCTAACAAACAAGTAACTCAGCTCTGTTCGAGACAATTTTATTGGCTCAGGTACTATGCAACGCAACACTTCAAGGGTGGCTATGGGCGTACTGGGGGCGATCGCCCTCGGTGTGCTGACCGGCTGTGGTAGCGAAAGCCCCACCGCCACCGCCCCCGAAACTACTCCCGATACCACTGAGACCGCCAGTGCCGAGGGCGAAACCGGCACCCTGTTGATTCGCGCCAACGGCGAAGACTTTGTGCGCCAGGGGTTTACCACCAAAGACGGTTGGGAGATTACCTTTGACAACCTCTACGTATCGCTAGCCGACATTACCGCCGCTCAAACCGACCATCCCTTTGACCCCGAAGCGGGTACTGAACTTCAAGCCAAGGCCGAAGTCAAGGTCGAAGAAACTCAGGTAGTTGACCTGGCCGAGGGCGATGACTCAGCCGAGCCGATTATGGTGAGCGAGGTTGAGGCGCCAGCCGGACGCTTTAACGCGCTGGCCTGGCGCATGGTGCCCGCCCCATCAGGGCCGTCCGAGGGCTACTCGATCTGGATGCAGGGCACCGCCACCAAAGCGGGTGAAACCGTGCCCTTCACCGTCAAGGTGAATGAAGAGCTGGCCTTTACCTGCGGCGACTTTATCGGCGACGAGCGCAAGGGCATTTTGACCGCTGGCGACCAGGCCGATGTAGAGGCCACCTTCCACTTTGACCACCTGTTTGGCGATGGCGAGGCCCCCGCCGACGACAGCATCAATACTGGCGCCCTGGGCTTTGAGCCCCTGGCCGCCCTGGCCGAAAATGGTGAGGTCGATGTCGACAGTGCGGCGCTAGAGGCCGGACTCTCTGAGGCAGACTACCAGACCTTTCTCTCGATCTTGCCGAGCCTGGGCCACGTGGGTGAAGGCCACTGCGAAGAAGTGACGTTGACATCCTCATGAGACTGAGACTCAGGTTTACCTGGTTACTGGCGCTGGCCCTGACCAGCGGCGCTGCACCTGCGCTGGCCCATGGGGTAACGGTAGAACACCGTAAGGTCAGCAGCGTTGAGCTAGAAGCCCGGTTTGAGACCGGCGAGCCGATGGCCAACGCCCAGGTGCTGGTCTACGCCCCCGGCAACCCCACCGACGTCTGGCAGGAGGGCACCACCAACGATCAGGGACGCTTTAGCTTTACGCCCGACAGTTCCCAGCCCGGCAGCTGGGAGGTAATGGTGCGCCAGGCGGGTCATGGCGTGCTGACCACCATTCCGGTGGCAGATTCTACCGCTGAGGGCGACCCAGCTTCTACCCCAGCGACAGAGGCGGAGGCCGGGTCCAATTCTTTAATCTCTCCTAGTACTACCCTGTCTCCAGTGCAGCGGGGCATTACTATTGGCTCTGTAATCTGGGGCTTTATTGGCACCGCTTTATTTTTTGCTAGAGGCAAGCGCTAGTGCACATCCCCGACGGAATTTTACCGGCCCAAGTTTGCGCGGCGGGGTATGCCGTAACCGGGGTAGCCACCTGGTACTCGCTGCGGCAGATCAACCGCAGGCCTGACCCAGCGGCTGAAGTTCCCAAGGCCTCATTGCTCACGGCGGCGTTTTTTGTGGCGTCGTCGATTTATATTCCAGTACCGCCCGCCAGCGTGCACCTGATTTTGAACGGGCTGTTGGGGGTGGTGCTGGGGTATTTTGCTTTTCCGGCGATTTTGATTGGCCTCTTTTTTCAGGCGCTGGTCATCGGCCACGGCGGGCTCACCACCCTGGGGGTCAATGCCACCATGATGGGGGTACCGGCGCTCCTGGCCTACCACATTTTTCAAACCCGCAACATCTTGGGCAAAATGCTGCCCGAACCTACCCGTACGGGCGTGTTTGCGTTTCTGGGCGGGTCGCTAGGGCTGGGCATAGCGGCGCTGATCTTTCTGGCGCTGATTGTGTTTAATATTCCCGCCGAGCTGAATGCCGGGGCCGAACAGGCGGCGGTGCTAACGCTGTCGGTGGGTCACATTCCGCTGGCCATTGTAGAAGGGGTGTTCACGGCCATGCTGGTGTTGTTTTTGCGCCGGGTCAAGCCCGAGCTGCTGGAGGGCTAGGTCACGATGGGAGTTGCCAGCGCCAATACCTATATTCACCGCGAGTCAGTGATTCACGACTGGTCACCCCGACTCAAGCTGATTAGTCTGGGGCTGCTGATGTTTGCCTTTGCTACGGTACAGCAGCTAGCCCTGGTGCCTTGGATGCTGGGGCTGGCGGCGCTGCTCTACGGGCTGTCGCGGCTGCCAGTATCGTTTTTGCGGCAGCGGCTGAGCTATCCGGGCCTGTTTATTTTGGCGGTGGTGCTGCTGCTGCCCCTGACGGTGGGGGAAACGGTAGTGGCTCAGTGGGGTTGGCTCGCCCTGCGCGAAGAAGGGCTGCGGGCCACTGGGCTGATTGTGGGGCGGTTTTTGTCGATTTTGACCCTGGGCTTTATTTTGCTGGGCACAACCCCGTTTTTGACGCTGCTGGGGGCGATGCGATCGCTCGGCCTGCCCACCCTGCTTGCCGATATGACCCTGCTGTCGTACCGCTACCTGTTTGAGATTGCCGCCATGCTGGCCACCATGCAGCAGGCCATGCGGCTGCGGGGCTTTGGCCACAGCCATCAGCGCTGGCTGCGGGTCAACCGCCACACCATGCAGCAGCTCGCCATGCTGACCGGAAATTTGCTGATTCGCAGCTACGAGCAGTCGGAGCGAGTGTACAAAGCCATGCGGCTGCGGGGCTACGGGCAGAGCCGCCAGGTCGCCCCAACGCCCACGATCACCAGCCCCTTGTCGCTTCACAACTGGGCCCTGACCGGGGCCGTACTGGTGGCAGCGGCGGGGTTAGTCCTTGCAGAGATGAGATTGGCATGATGATGGAATCTGTTTCGACCGGCCTCAACCCGGTAGCCGTTGCCCAGGGGTGGCAGAGTACAGCGATCGCTGCCAGCGCCCTCTCCTTTGGCTACCCCGACCAGCCCGAAGTGCTGCGCGAGGTTACCCTAACCGTCCAAGAGGGCGATCGCGTCGGCATTATCGGCCACAACGGCTGCGGCAAAACCACCCTGTTCATGCTGCTCTGCGGCGTGCTCACCCCCGTTTCAGGCGACATACACCTCTTTGGCGAACCCCTCACCCCCGGTCAGTTTCGCCCCGAAGTTGCCCTCCTCTTTCAAGACCCCGACGACCAGCTGTTCTCGGCCTCGGTGCGCGACGACATCGCCTTTGGCCCCCAAAACATGGGCTTTGACCCCGCCGAAGTCGATGCCCGCGTCACCCAGGCCGCCGACATGGCCGGCATTGCCCACCTGCTCGATCGCACACCCCACCACCTCTCCGGCGGCGAAAAACAAATGGTCGCGATCGCAGGCCTCCTCGCCATGACCCCCCAGATTATTCTCTACGACGAACCCACCGCCAGCCTCGACCTCCGCACCCGCCGCCGCCTGATCCGCTTTCTGCAAAACTCCACCGAAACCATCCTGATCTCCTCCCACGATCTGGAATTTGTCCTAGAAGTCTGCGATCGCGTCATCCTGATCGACGAAGGCCACATCATCGCCGACGGCTGCCCCCGCGCAATTATGGGCAACCAAGCGTTAATGGAAGCCCACGGCCTGGAGAAGCCCCATTCGCTGATTCCCCATGTCGAGCGGCATCATGGGGAGTAGGCGAGTGGGAGGGTAGATAGGTGGAT
>PYGV01000182.1 GCA_003022385.1 filamentous cyanobacterium CCP3
CTTGAAATGATGCGCGGCTACGCCGAAGTGCGCGACTGTCGCCGCGAGTATCTGCTCAACTACTTTGGCGAAAAGCGCGACCAGCCCTGCGGCTTTTGCGACAACTGCAAAGCGGGCATTGTGGTCGATGACGATGGGGTTGACCAACCCTTTGCCATGAATAGCCAGGTGGTTCACCCCGCCTGGGGCAAAGGCATGGTGATGCGCTATGAGAGCGACAAAATTGTGATTTTGTTTGACCAGGTTGGCTATAAAACGCTCGATGTTGAACTTGCCACCGAGCAGCATCTGCTGGAATCAGCCGAGTAAGCGGCGAAGGTACATTCCAAATGCGCGGGGCGAGCGTCTAATCGAGAGCAGTTGCTCTCCAGTGAAACCCGCCTTCGCAGGAATGCCAGGCAAGCCTCTTTTGCCAAATTAATAGCGCAGCATATTTATAAAATGGGTTACACCTAGCAGTAGTGACGCGATCGCGATTATCTCCACCGCAAGAGGTCACAGGGGCACTATTAGCAAAATCCCTACCATTTTTTGTGGAACTCATCTTGATCAACTGACCAAAAATCAGTGCAGTTTCTTGCGTCTATTTTGCTCGCCATCTGGGGATGAACAGTGCATTTAAGATATGGGTTTTTGTTGAAAAAACGACATTTTGAACAAGGAGTTGAATAATGCGGATTGCTATTTAAGCCGTTTTTGACCTTTTCGGACGATTGAAGGCGCTTGACTGCGAAAAACACTAGCGCAAGAGTAGATGACCCCAGGACCGTCAAGAGTCCACCAGGGGTGTCTTCTGGGGTGGGTGGCGCTACCTGCGATTCTGCCCTGCCTTGGGCGGGCACCTGAACCAGATATTGATCTTGAGAGCTTTGATGGTCAAGATATTCTACGGAACGAGTGGAGTAAGGAAACGTTTTCTGGGCTTTCATGGGGCTTGCTTAGTTTATTGAAACCAGGCTCTAACGGCTATGTGTTGGGGTGAAACAAAGGGATTGGTTAGTGCCTATCCAGAAACCGCAAACAGCAATCTGGCAGATCGCTAAAGCTTTGGTTTACTGTGGGGCGGGCACTGCCCACCAGCATGGAAGCGATGTATTCGGATAGGCTTTTAGCCCAGTTTGGGTGCTCACTCTGCTTGACAGCGGGTGCCCTAGCCGATGCTTCGGTGCGGCATGTCAATACCACCTTTAGAGTGGAGCAATAGGGCTATTGATGAGCCCCCTCTTTAGGACAGATTTACAATGCAACCATCTCTTTCTTTTGCAGGAGATAGAGCCTACCCTCCCTCGATAGACAATCCCCGCTGTCGATAGAGGAGGGAAATGGCCATACAGGCAGCAGCGTCAGCGGGTTTGCCCGCCAGCAGATTTTTTCTGAGATAGAAGACATACAGGTGCCCGATCGCCTGGCGAGCGACACCCTGGCTCCGTGGGATCCATCGAGCGGCCATCTCCTGCTGGTCCAGGGGCGCATGCTCGACTTTGACGGTGAGAGCCAGCTAGCGGGCCACAGCGGCACGGCCCTATTCTCGGTTGACACAGTTGTTTCTGAGGGTTGATGCAGAACAGATGTCAAATCTACTAAGTTGTGGTGGTCCAATTCAGGACAGGTCGATGCCAGCATTCTCGGCCTTGGGCAGCTATACGACGTGACCTTTTGCAGTAAGAGTAAGAATAGCGAGATCAACCATGAAATATCGACAGCTCGGCGACAGCGACCTGACCGTTTCAGAAATTGCGCTGGGGTCCTGGCTGACCTACGGCGGCGGGGTCGAGCGGCAGCAGGCCGAGGCCTGTGTGCACAAGGCTTTTGATGTCGGCATCAACTTCATTGATACGGCCAACGTCTACGGACGCGGGGCCGCTGAATCGTTTTTAGGAGAGGTGCTGCAGGGTATCGATCGCGGCTCCTACGTGCTGGCCACTAAGGTCTATTTCCCGATGTCGCCAGAGGATCAGGGGCTGTCGGCGGTGCAAATTCACAAGCAGCTCGACGCTTCGCTGCAGCGCCTCAATACCGACTACGTTGACCTCTACCAGTGCCACCGCTACGACAGCAGCACCCCACTGGAAGAAACCATGGCGGCTCTGACGGACGTGGTGCAGCAGGGCAAAGTGCGCTACATCGGCTTTAGCGAGTGGAGCCCGGCCCAGATTCGAGCGGCGCTGCACCTGCCCAACGTGGAAAAGTTTGTCTCCAGCCAGCCCCAGTACTCGATGCTGTGGCGGCAGCCCGAGGAGAACGTGTTTCCCCTCTGCGCCGAAAACGGCATCGGCCAGATTGTCTGGTCGCCCCTGGCCCAGGGGGTGCTGACCGGCAAGTACAAACCCGGTGCCGCACCCCCCGATGACTCCCGCGCCGCCAATGACAAAATGAACGGGTTCATGCAGGATTTGAGGAGCGATCGCGTCCTCAGCGCCGTTGAAAACCTCTGGCCCCTGGCCGACCAGCTCAATATCTCGGTGGCGCAGCTGGCCCTGGCCTGGATTTTGCGCGACCCGCGGGTGAGCGCCGCGATCGTGGGAGCCAGCCGCCCCGAACAGGTGGCCGAAAACGCCGCCGCCTCTGGCATCACCCTCGATGAGCCAATGCTGCGCGAGATCGACATGGTGCTGGGGCCAGCCCTCTATCAAATGGCCCAGTAGGCCCTTTGCTGTAGTTGAGGTGAGAGATCACACCATGCTCAAAAGCTGGATGATTATTGGCGGTATCACCCTTTTGGTGGCCCTGGGGGGCGGCTTAATTCGGCCCCGCGATGTGTCCTGGGGGCTGCGGCTCGATCGCCCCAAATGGCTCTTTTTTGAGCCCGCCATTCCGGTCATTTGGACGGTAATTTTTACCTGCGGGGCGGTTTCGGCCAACCTGGTCTGGCAGGCTGAACCCGGCACCGCCAAAACCTGGCTGCTGATGGGCTTTTACCTGCTGGTAGAGCTAATTACGGTTGCCTACATTCCGGCTACCCTGCGGCTGCGCAGCCTCAAGGTAGGTACGGTACTGGGCGGCATTGGGGCCATTTTGGGCATTGTGCTGGCGCTGACGGTGTTGCCCATCTCAGGGGTGGCGGCGCTGCTGCTGCTGCCCTACGTCGTCTGGAGCCCGATTGGCACCTACACCACCGGGCAAATGGTCGAACTCAACCCCGACGCTGGCTAGCGTTGAATGGGGAGGTATGTCCGCTTCAATTGTCATAGCGCTGGTACTGTGGCACTTTCAAGGACTGGTTTTTAACCAGCGAAAAGCGCGTTTTAGCTCCGCCACGCCGTTTTGCGGGTACCAGCGACCGTGGGCCAAAATGATCTTTTCGGGAGCCCAGGCGAGCATTTGCTCGTACCCTGCCCTGGCCTGGGCTTTGCGACCCCAAAACGTCAGTCGCAGATCGATAGGAGTTTTGCCGTCGGGGTCTGCAACGCCGACCAGACTCAACAACCAGCGCAGGGATTGCGTGACTTTGCGAGGCTCAAAGTTCTCAATTAAATCGGCCAGAAGTAGTGTCTTGCTCTGCCGGTGAAAGAATACAACTTCATCCATATACCGACTGCCGCGAAAGATGAGCTGGTCAATGTCGGTGGCCCACGGCGGCGGCGGCGACTCAGCCAAATCGGCCTGAAACGTGACCGGAATGTGCTGACTCGCGGCCCGTTCGCGCACCCCTGGCGATGCCCAAGCGGTGGCACTGGGGTATGCTTCTGCCCAGCTTTGAATGTGGGCATAGTGAATTTTGTTCGGTGAAACTAAATGCTCAACTGGTCCCAGGCGATCGATTTCGGCTTTGAGCGCTGGGGTTAACGCCGTGGGCGAATGGCACCACAGGCCACCGCCATTTAACCGTACCACCGTCATTCGGGTCGTAAATGGAATGGAGGTGCCATACATAGCCATTCCCACAATTGGGCCATCGCCAATCCAAATGTCATCATCGACGGGCTTGAGCGTGTTGATAGGGTTGTAAAGATCTAGCGGCTGATTGGGCATGATCTAACACACAAATCATTCTGTAGGGCTATTTTAAGCCTCGTTATCACTTGCTTGAATACTCGGAACTGCTGATGAGGCCACGCGATCGACCAGCTGCTGAATGCGTTCATAGTGGGCCCCTTTCCAGTAGATTTGGCCGCAGCTCTGGCAGCGCGAAAATTCGTCGTAGTGCAGCCGAGTCAGGGGCGGAATGCGACCCGCAATCTCAGCCTTATCTACAGCCACTAGCTCGCCGTTGCAGCGGGGGCAGCGCACCAGGGGAGCCACCGCACCGCGCAAATCAAACCGATCTAACACCTCTTTGGCCTGATCTTCCGGCACGTGGGAGCGGACACTGTAGCCGTAGGTCACCATGCTGCGCTTGAGCAAGCCCCGGTCCTGGGTCAGCAATATGCGCTGCTGCTGGCTTGAGATGTGGGCCAGTTCGTCATCCTCGTAGTCGTTGCGGTAGAGCGTATTGAAGCCCAGCAGCCGCAGGTAGGTGGCCAGCTTGCCCAAATGCACATCTAGCACAAATGCAGGCTGGGGCAGCGGGTCGGGGCGCACCAGCGAGGGGCTCGTTATCTCAGCAGCCTTGCTGTGGGGGTAGACGTGGATGCGATCGCCGCTTTGGGTCAAATAATCAAACCCCACCGATTCGCCATTGACCAGAATTAGATCAACTTCTGGGTGGGGGACACCCAAAGCTTCGATCGCATCTTTGACCGAAGCGGGCTCGTTCAGCCAGTGGGTAAAGGCGACCTGTCTGCGATCGGAAGCCAGAAAATCGTTGAGTTCGGCATAAAACTGAAAGACCAGCTGCTGCATCTGCCTCGCCGCTTACTCCACCAAACCCATCGTAATCATTCTAGTCAGCCCCCTTCCCCCTCTACAGGTTGGCCAAGGTTCTTGCTCTAGACGGAGGGATCGGAGCAAGTACTAAGTTAAGTTACAAACAACCGACGCGGGTATCAGCGCATACCAAATAGATGCGTTTTGCCGCCCGCTGTCGACCGTAGCAAAAGGATTTTTTATGACCAACTACACAGCCGCAGTCAACAACCCAAATCAAGCCATTGCAAACTTCAAGCGCTTAGACGTGGACGAGCAGCTAGCGCTGTTGTGGTTCGTCTATGAGCAAATGGGCGATGCCATTACCCCCGCTGCGCCCGGTTCAGCCTCCCCAGAAATTGCGACCGGCCTCTACGATCAGGTCAAGGCCCAAGAGCAGCAGCAGCAGCTCGACACCATGCGCGCGATCGCCCGCAGCGACCAGTCTAACCAGATCAGCCGCGAGTACGGCTCGCTGGGCGCTAACACCAAGTTGGCCTTCTGGTACTTTCTGGCCCAGGGCATGACCAGCGGCGAGATCATCCCCATGCCCGATGATTATGAGCTGAGCAACCAGGGTCAAGACCTCCTGGCCGCCCTTGAAACCATGGACTTCGAAGAGCAGATCACCATTCTGCGCAGTGCCGCTGAGGGCATGGGTAGCGAACCCGCCAGCGGCTCTAATGTGTAGGTCAAAATCCCCCTGACTAGCTTCACTCACACACTCAAAGGATTGTCCCTACCGGGGGCAGTCTTTTTTTTGCTGAATCGGAGATTGTTGGTTAGGAAGGTGGGCAGTGCCCGCCCTGGGGCGATCGCAGAAGATATTAAGAGTATGCCCGTCGCCATTAATTCCCTGCTTCTTCACTCCGCCGTACCGAGCTGAAGCGCGTAGAGATTGGCATAGACACCCCCCTCGGCCATTAGCTCAGCGTGGGTGCCCCGCTCGACAATCTCGCCCTGCTGAATCACCAGCACCTGGTCGGCCTGGGTCACAGTGCTGAGGCGGTGGGCAATTACAAAGCTGGTGCGGTTTTGCAGGAGGGTGGCGATCGCATCCTGCACCAGCCCCTCCGTTCTTGTATCAATGCTGCTGGTCGCCTCATCGAGCACCAAAATGCGCGGGTCAATCAGCACCGCGCGGGCAATGCTCACCAGCTGCCGCTGGCCCTGGCTCAAGGGCGCCCCCCGTTCGCCCAGCCGGGTGCTGTAGCCCTGGGGCAGTGAGGTAATAAAGTCGTGGGCATTCGCCGTCTGAGCCGCCATTTCGATGTCGGCCTGACTGGCGTGGGGTGCACCAAAGGCAATGTTTTCGGCCACGGTGCCGCTAAACAGCAGGTTGTCTTGCAGCACAATGCCGATCTGGCGGCGCAGGCTGGCCTGGGTCACCCCCCGCACATCCACCCCGTCGATCGTGACCGCCCCCGCCGACACGTCATAAAACCGCATAATCAGGTTGATGATTGTGCTCTTGCCCGCCCCGGTTGGCCCCACCAGCGCCACCATCTGTCCCGGCTGGGCGCAGAGAGTCACATCCTTCAGCACCCGCTGGTTGGGGGTATAGCCAAAACTCACCGCCTCAAACCGCACCTCCCCTTGGATAGGCGGCATCTCCCTGGCGTTGAGCGCATCTTGCAGGGTCGCAGGCTCATCGAGCAGCAGAAAAATGCGATCGAGCCCCGCCAGGGCCGACTGGGCCTGGGTGTAGAACTGGCTGAGAATTTGAATCGGGCGAAAGAACTGCTGCACGTAGAGCAAAAACGCCGTCACCGTGCCCACGGTCATTACCCCGGTCACCGCCAGGTAGCCGCCGTAGGCCATCACCCCCGCTGTGGCCAGGGTGTTGAGAAAGTCGATGGAGGGCAAAAACGCCGCCGTCACCGCCACCGCCTGCACGTTGGCCCTGCGGTTGGCGGCATTCAGGCTGTCAAATTCTTCGATGTTGAGCTGGGTGCGGTTGAAGGCCTGGGCCTCTTTAACGCTGCCAATGTCTTCTTCCAGCTTGGCCGACAGGTCGCCGATGGTCTGCCGGGTCACGCGAAACCGCCCCCTGGCCCAGCGCGAGAAAAACCCGGTGGTAAAAATCATCAGCGGCACCACTAGATTGCTCAGCAGCCCTAGCTGGAGGTTGATCGACAGCATGGCAATGATGATGCCCACCAAACTGAAGGTCTGGCCCAGCACCTGGGGAATCGTCAGACCAAAGGCCTGGTTCACCGTATTGACATCGTTGAGCAGGCGGCTCATCAGGTCGCCCGCCTCGCTGCGATCGAAGAAGCTGACAGGGAGGCTCTGCACCTTGTCAAAAATATCCTGGCGCAGCTGCCCCAGCAGCTTCTGCACAATGCCGCCCATGCGCCAGATCTGCCCCCGAATCGCCCACACGCCGACGAAGTATATGACCGTCAGGGCCGCCAGCATCCACAGCAGCCCTGGCAGGTTGCCCGCCAAAATTAGGTTGTCGATCGCCCAGCCAATCAGCAGCGGCCCGATCGCCTGGGTCGTGGCCCCAATCGCCACCAGTAGCAGAGCCAGGGGCAGCTCCTGGCGGTAGGGCGCAAAGTACCGCAAAAATCGCCCCGCCGTCGAAAGCTTTGGCTTGGGTTCTGCTGGAGCCGCGAGATGAGCAGAAGACATTGGAGAGCACCGATTTGCTAAAACGCAGTGTAACTCAATGCCAGGCCAGGGCAATGCAGCTTTCGAACGCCTGAAGTCAGGCTGGCTGGTGTCCCGGAGTTCTCGGTTGCAATCGACACACTATACTAGCCAGTATGCAAAACACCCCGAAGAGGGAATGTCGCTCCACGACATGCTGTAGCCATGGCCATCTATCAACCCGACAATACGCCAGCACTAAAGCCATGATTACAGAAAAGCAAATTCACAGACTTTGTCAGGCGATCGATCAGCAATTTAAACCAGAGAAGATTATCTTGTTTGGCTCCTATGCCTATGGCAGTCCTAGAGCAGACTCAGATGTTGACCTGTTGATTGTCATACCCCATAAGATTCGCAATACTGAGATGGCAATGGCCATTTGGCGAGCGATTCAGCCAAATTTTCCGGTTGATTTGATTGTTCGCTCACCCAGTGAATTGGTTTGGCGTTATCAGGAGTATGATCCGCTTATTCGTACCGCTGTAGATCAGGGAACTGTTCTCTATAGTTAAACATGCGCTTTCTCCACTATCGCTGAAGACTTGACCTGCGATTCTAAAATCACGCCGTAGAGGGGGCTAGTGGCCATCAGGTGTTCGTGGCTGCCCTGGGCGACCAGACGACCTTTATCCAACAGCAAAATGCGATCGGCAGTGCGCACGGTGCTGATCCGCTGGGCGACGACGAAGGCAGTGCAGGTGCGGCGGCGCATCAGGTCGTCGAGGGCCGCCTGGATCTGGCTGGCGGTCTGGGCATCGACGGCGCTGGTGCTGTCGTCGAGAATCAAAATGTTGTAGTCGGTTAGCAGGGTGCGGGCGATCGCAATCCGCTGCTTTTGCCCCCCCGATAGCCCCACCCCGCGCTCGCCAACAATGGTGTCGTAGCCGTCGGGCAAACTGGCCACAAAGTCGTGAATCTGCGCGGCTTTGGCGGCGGCGATCACCTCATCCAGGCTGGCCTCGGGTTTGGCGTAGGTAATGTTAGAAAAAATGGTGCCCGAGAACAGGGTGGTCTCTTGGAACACGGTGCTGATGTGCGATCGCAGGCTCTCTAGAGTAAAGTCGCGCACATCGCGGCCATCGATGCGCACGGCCCCGGCGGTGACATCGTAGAAGCGGGGAATCAGGTTGGTGACGGTGCTTTTGCCCGAGCCGGTCATGCCGAGGATGGCGATCAGCTCGTTGGGTTTGGTTTCAAAAGAAATCTCGCACAGGGCCGGGCTGGTGGCGCCGGGGTAGCGAAACGACACGTTTTCAAAGGTGACTCTGCCGCCGCAGGTGGTGAAAGGTACCGCGCTGGGGCGATCGCGGATTTCGACCGCCGCATCGAGCACCTCGTAAACCCGCTCAGCCGACGAGGCCGCCTGGGCAATCGCCGGAGCGGCAAAGCCGATCAGCAAAATCGGCTGCAAGATCAGCAGCAGATAGGCGTTAAACGCCACCAGCTCGCCCACCGAAAACTGATCGGTGATCACCGCCGCGCCGCCGTAGCCCACCACCGCCACAATCACCAGATTGCTGGCCAAAAAGATAAACGGAAACGTGTTGCGAATGGCCACAATGGTCTTCATGTTGGCGGCGACCAGGCCGGTGTTGAGCTGGGTGTAGCGATCGCGCTCGACCTCCTCCCGCACGAAGGCCTTGACCACCCGCACCCCCAGCAAGTTTTCCTGCAGTACCGCATTCAGGTCGCTGAGCTGCTCCTGCACCTGGCGAAATAGCCGGTTGTTTTGGCTAAAGAATCGCGCCATCAGCCACCCCGCGATCGGCACCACCGTCAGGCTGATCAGCGCCAGCCGCCAGTTCATAATGAGGAGAATGGCCGCGATCGCCACCAGCGTCACCACGCCGCTGATCACCTGCACCAGGCTGGTGCTGAGAAAGGTGCGAATCTGCTCAATGTCGCTGGTGACGCGGGTGAGCAGCTGCGAGGTCTGAGCCTGGTCGTGGTAGCTAAAGCTGAGCACTTGAATTTTGCTAAAGATGCGGTTGCGCAGGTCGTAGACCACGCTCTGCGACATCGCCTCGGCGCAAAAGCTCTGGCCAAAGTTGAACAGCCCCCGCGCCAGGGCCGCCGCCACCAGCCCCGCCCCGCTCTGGAGCACCACCGTCAGGTTGTTTTCGGCAATGCCCTGGTCGATGGCCCAGCGAAACAGCTGCGGCGTCACCGCGTAGGCCGCCACCAGCAGCAGCGCACTCACCAGAGCCCCCAGCGTCAGCCAGGGGTAGCGCCTGAGGCTGCCCAACACCCGCTGCAGCTGCTCTAGAGAAGACCGATCCTGAGACTGAGACTGCACCAATCGCCTGCTCCTACAGCGCCTGCATCATTCTAGACGGTGCTGTTTAATCATTTAAACCAGGTCTGGCGCAGGGCGGCGGTGTCCCAATTTGCTCGTTTCGCCGCCGCGTCGGGCAGGTTGGGCACACCGCCGGGGTGTTCAGGTGCCGATCGCCCCGAAAACCGCGTCACCGCCAGGTCAAAGCTGCCCCAGAAAAAATGCACCGGGCTAACCTTGCCGCTAAAGTGCGATCGAAACTCGCGAAAAACGCGATGGTCAAGGACCGGCCCTGAGGGCCATCGCTCTGCAAGAGCACCCGCCAAAACCGCTGAGCCGCCTCGGCATCGTAGGCCGCATGGGTTTCATCCTGCTCAAAGGGAATGGTGTCACAGATGCAGCGTGGTGCAGGTGTCTTGCCAATCGTTAAGAGATAGTTCTGGCCATCGGTTGGGCATAGGGTTTCCAAAACACGATTAAGGCAGCGGAAATTTCTCTATTCGTACTCATTAAAGCCTGCCTTCATGTTGAGTCTATGCCCTGCTTGTGGTTCTGCTAAAGCCTGATTACATGACAACGGGCAGGCAGTACTTATCTCTCTCCAGGCAGATTTCCGTTTCTTTAGTTAGGTTGAAAATTGTTTCGGTACAATAAGCACCCTTATTGATTGAGGGATATGGGGATACCGTGCTGCGAACAGTTTTTCAACTCAAGCAACTGGAGTTTGGCTGTCCCGTCGACTAACTGTTAATGAACTTTATGCTTAGAGCTCATGGGTGGGTGAAGAAGGGAGACAGCCAATAGATGACGCAGCATCAGGTAGCTGACCCGTTGTTCGGTGGCGGAGGCGAGATGGGGGCGCTGATGCGCGCTCGCGACTGGTCAAAAACGCCCTTTGGTGCAGTTGAAACCTGGCCCCAGAGCCTGCGATCGACTCTAAGCATTTGCCTCAGCTCTCGCTTTCCCATGGCAATTTATTGGGGGCTAGACTGCCTGCTACTTTACAACGACGCCTGGCGACCGATTGTGGGCGACAAGCACCCCTGGTCGCTGGGTCGCCCCGCTCGCGAGGTCTGGACTGAAATTTGGGACAGCATTGGCCCTGAGTTTGCCCAGGTATTTGCCACTGGAGAGGGCATTTTTCACGACGATGAGCGCCTGGATATGCATCGCTATGGCTACACCGAAGAATGCTTTTTTGACTCCACGTTC